>CAYPMY010000001.1:0-53190 GCA_964412085.1 uncultured Paraprevotella sp.
CAATCGATAAGGGGTATTTCGAGCCCGAGTTCAAGTGGTACAACCCGGGAACCGGTGCTTCGGAGAAATTGCCCTTGAACGGGCTGGACGGCAACGGCCGTCGCCGTTTCTTGTTTTACGGGGGACCGTTGAAGGATATGCTGGGGCGCGATTCCGTACAGCTGGACGGCGACCATGGCTATGACTATTACCGAACGGCCAACGTCGTGCATACGGAGTATAAAGACACGATATGTCACTTGGTGCGCCTGAATCCCGAAGCCGAGGAAAAGGCCGATTTCCTTGTGGCCATGGATTTGTCCACCATCTGCGCGGAAGCCAAAGAGGGAGGAGGTGCGTTGTGCCTGGATACCACCGACATAAAGCTGAGCGGTTTCAGCTTGTCGTTCCTGAATGTATATGCCGACACGCTGGCTTACGAGATAGGAGAAGAGGGCGACACTATCAGCACCCGTGTGAAGAGCAAGGAGGAAATGCCCACGGTTTACCTGAAATGGGTGAAGACCTTCGCGTCCATGAAAGATTTCAACGAGTCGCTGACCGCAGAGAACAACTGGGGCGACGGCAAGGCCGTGGATCCGCAGAAGAGCGTGCTGAACAGCAGTATGTACGATGTGCAGCAGTTCATCGCCAATTACAAGTTCTCTGACCAGCTGGCGGTGTTGGAGGAAGCCTATGCGGCCGCGAAAGCCGTCTATGACGACCCCGAATCGGGAAGCGAGGATTTCACGGCCCAGATAGACTCTCTGGCCGCTGCGAAGGAGCAATTCCTGACGGCCATTGCCTTCCATGCCGAGAGCTTGATGAATACATTCGTGAACTACTCCGGCATGGCTTTAGGACTGGAGGCGACGGACAAGACCGTAGGGAATTATACGGGCAAGCTGTTGGTCACCGTGCCCGAGGAGAGCGCCACGGCCTTCTTGTTCGTGGACAACGGGGAAGTGAACGGCCAAAAGGCTTATAACCTTAAGACGGCCGGCGGCACGATGGTGCAGGCCTCCGATGGTTCGCTGATGCTCGTGGATGCCGGCCAGCTGACGGGCAGCAACGCGGCCAACGTGATTTTGGCCAACCGCGGCACGGTGGACGAGCCGGGCTATGACTTCAAGGTGGGTAATTACTATTATTACTACGACGAGTCGGAGAACAAGCTGTCCGTGACGGAAGAAATCCCGACCGTGGAGACGAGGGATGAGATAGCCAATTACCTGTTCTTCCCGACACCTTCCGAATATGACCCGTCCGACCATGACGCGGAAGCCTATCCGATGTCGTCCGGCGAGGGAAGCGCATGGGAATTCAACGGAAAGGTGGAAATGGCCGTCGAACCGGCCTACCAGGCTTCGTTTGACAAATACTCGTGGGAGGATGGTGCCAAGAGCGCGGCCACGGAACGGGCGACCCTCCCGTACGTGAATGGATGGAGCACCAACGGATGGCGCATGGGGACGAACCTCGCGATAGACAATACCGTCAAGGACGGCGAGGGGAACGCGATGAGTTGCTTGAAGCTGAACTGGATGGACAAATATGACGACATCCATGCCGACTCTGTCAATGTGGCGGAGAAGGTTACGGACTGGAGCGAAGGGCAGGTGGCCAGCATCATGCGCGAGCACGGGGCTTATACTTCGGCTTTGAACCGTGTGCCGCAGCCTGGGCAGCAGTGCGATTCCTTGTATGCCATCAACATGAACTCCGGCATCAACCGTTATTTTGCCGTGAAATGGAAATCGAACAATCCGGATGTGACGTTCAACGGCTTTGTCTTCTATGTGAGGAAGGGCGTGGAAGAACCGAGCGCCAATATGGACAACCTGTTGGAAAAGCGCGGCGACGTTTATGTCTGGGACTTGTTGGAAAGCGGCGTGCCTTTCGGCGACCGCAAGGCTTGTGCGCAATATGTCAGCTGGGGCGGTCTGAAGAGCGCGGACGACGCGGTGTATGTGGATTGGATGCGTTTCTATGATTCGCTGGATGCCATTCCGAGCGAGACCATGGACATAGCGGATGCCATCCGCAATGCGGAGACGCAGCGGGGCGGCGCCCTCGTGGCCGTGGACGGGAACGTAGTCCGCGTGACGGCCGTCGGCGAGGTGTACGTGTATTCCGTGGACGGCAGGCTGGCGGCTTCCGCCTCAGCCGACGGGCAGGTTTCCTTCACGTTGGCAGAAGGCATGTATGTGGTGAAAGCCGTTGAAGGCAAACAAGTATCCTTGAAAAAGATTGTAGTAAGATAAACGATTGCAGGAGGAAGATTCCCGGGTGGACTCGGGAATCTTCCTTTTTGTTTTTGGCACGCTTGATATAATACAGGAAAATGAAGAGGCTGTTGAGTTTTTATTGTGCAACGGGATATGCCTTGTTTTTGGCGTCCGGCTTGTCCGGTTGCATGGATTCCGACGATGTGGGTGAAAGTTACCGTACCTTCGAGGGTGAGATGGTAGCCTCTTATGTCTCGGGACGCGAGGACTTGAAAGAGTTTGAAAAGGCGTTGCGCATGGCCGGTGCGTACGAGTTGTTGGAATCTTACGGGAAATACACCTGCTTTGTCCCGAATGACGAAGCCATGGAAAGGTGGTACGCGTCTGTGGGGAAGAGATTGGAGCAGATGGACACGGCCGACGTGCGCGAGATGGTGTACTACCAATTGATAGACGGCCAGGCCAATGCCGTGGACGCTTACCTGACGGAAGATTTCCCGGAAGGGTCTTTCCCCGTGCAAAACATGGTGGGACGCTATCTGACGGCTTCGGTACGGGCAGGCAGCGGGACGTGGGGAATCAGGACGGGCGAGGAGTATGCGGATATAGTGAATCCGAACAATGAGATGCTGAACGGGGTCGTGCATGTCACGGACCGGGTGCTGGAGGGGAACAACGACATGCTTCCCGACTTCGTGGCCAACAATCCGCGTTATTCCATTTTCGGCCAGGCTTTGTCGGCCACGGGTTGGAGGGATTCCATGACGGTGCTGGAAGATGCGGGCTACGAGCCTCCCTTGTCCACGACTTTGCCCGGGGGTCAGGACGTGAACAGCTCGGACTCCAGAGGCTACTATCACTGGCCGGAGAAGAAGAAATACCTGTATACTTGTTTCGCCGAGAGCGACTCGATCATGTATCTGCGCGAAGGCATAAAGGATTTGGACGGCTTGCGCGAGTACGCCAGGCGGATTTATCCGGACGGGGCCGACGTGGAAGACGAGACGGATTCCCGAAACAGCCTGCACAAGTTCGTGGGGTATCATCTGTACGATGTGCAACGCGCGAAGAATAAGCTGGTAATCAATAAGAATTTCGTGTCCATGTACGATTGGTTTACGTGGTACGACCATATATGCGATGAGGAATACCGGGTGGACAACTTCTTCGTGTCCATGCAACCAAACATGCTGCTTCACGTGCAGAATGCCAATACCGTGGACAAGGACATCAGTTCCTCAAGAGTCGTCCCGGTTTTGAATTGCCCTTACTCTCCCTATAATCCGCTTTACACTTCAGCGATGACGATGGGGGATTCCTACGGAGAGACACCTGTCATCCGCATCTTGGACGACGAGGCGGACCAGTATTGCCAGAACGGCGTGTTGCACGGGCTGAACAACATGCTGGTGTATTCCGACGAGGTCAAGGCGGAAGTGTTCCATCGCCGCATAAGGATGGACTTGCGCACGTTCCTGCCCGAGGGTGTGAACAATTCTGTGTTCTACGACTCGGACAAGGGCTACAACTGGTATTGGACGAGTTTCCCCGACGGCTATTTCAAGAATGTGCGCTTCACGTCGAATACCACGACTTATTTAGATTATGAGGGATGTACGCCCCATGATCATCTGCTCGGCGACCGTTTAATCCTGCACGGCAATTTTGACTTCACCATAAAGGTCGGCCCCATACCCAAGGGCTCTTACGAAGTCCGTTTGAGCTATGCGGGAGGGGAAGCCGTCGTACAAGTGTATCTGGACGGTATGCCCTGCGACATTCCGATTGATTCGCGGATGTCGGCCTACAACGGGGACATCGGCTGGATTCAGGACTGGCTGGCCATTCAAGAATCGGGAAGCAGCCGCTTCGCGGGCATGGGGGAAAGCGAGGAAGACCCTTACGGCTTGGAAAACGACAAGAACCTGAGAAACCATGGTTACATGAAAGCTCCGAACAGTTTCGTGGGAACCAATTATCATGCTTTGGGGTATGGCGACAACCTGACCGCCCGCAATGTGGATACCCGGTTGAGGAAAATCCTCGGTATCGTGAACTGGACGGATGACGGTACGCATGAATTGCGCCTTGTGGCCATGAAGGCCGGAGAATTCAATATGGATTACATAGAGTTCATGCCTACGGATTTATTGGAAGATGAAGACCAACATTAAGAGTAAAGACTAATATACATAGCGTGATGAAAAGACATGAGAATATGGTGGGGTGTTGCCTGGCCGGGATGTTGTCTTTCGGCTTGGCGGTATCTTGCACGGATAAGTTTGAGGCTTTTGAAGACCATTCCCCGGAGTGGTTGGGGGAAAATATTTATGATTACCTGAAAGGGCGGGGAGATTGTAACTATTACATTCGCCTCATCGACGACTGCGGGTTGACGGAAGTGATGCGTCGAACGGGTTCCAACACCTTGTTCTTCACGCGCGACGAGGCGTTCGACCGTTATTTCGCGGAGAATAAGGCGAAGGGGGAAGGCCCCCAGTCTTATGAAGAGATGTCGCCTACGCTTAAAAGCATGTTCATCAGCTTGGGGAGAATCAGTAATGCCCAACTTATCGAACGTCTTTGCCACGGGGATGTGAGCGGCACGGTGTTGCGGCGTTCCACTTATTATAATGTGACGGACAGCATTCCCTTGGTATTGAAGTCCGACTTGTCGGAAACGTTCGGCACAAGCCCTTATTTCTCGGCCTTGAAGGAAGACACCGTGCGCCTCTTGCAGGATGCCACGACCCTCACGCTTACGCAGTTCTTCCCGTTGGTGGCGGCGGAATTGGGCATTACGGACGCGGACTTGCAGTATGTCACGGACGGCGCTTTGTCGTCGGGCGAGTCCGCCCTGTATGCCAATAAGATTGTCCGTCAGGACATCACGTGCAAGAACGGCTATCTGCATGAATTGGAAGAATTGATTTTGCCGCCGGAGACGATGGCCGGTTTCATAAACAAGGACGGGCAGACACGGGAATTCAGCAAATTGATGAACCGTTTCGCCATACCTGTGGTATATCAGGAGGCTACGGCCGCTTCACCGCGCGTCTATTCGTTGCGCTATTTTAACGACCACCCGGAAAATCTCGGCAACAACAACTTGAACTTGTACGGTGCATTGACAGTGGACGATCAGGGGAACAACAAAAGCAACGCCTGCCTTTATTTCGATCCCGCTTGGAATGCTTACCAGGCGAAGGCGCGGGACGCCAATTCTACGGAACCGGCCTTCCAAGGAGACATGGGCGTGATGTTCGTGCCGACGGACGAAGCCATGGATGATTATTTCAGGGTCGGTGGAGAAGGAGAGGACTTGGTGAAAAGTTTCGGGACGTGGGATAACGTGCCGGACAACATAGTGGCCGATTTCGTGAAGAACCATCAGAAATATTCTTTTTTGGCTTCGTTGCCGCACAACTTTTCGATACTGAAGGACGAGGCGGGTTATGACATGGAGCTGTCCGAAGCGGACGTGGTCGGACGCTATGTGGCGCGTAACGGGATGGTGTATGTAATCAACAAGGTCTTCCCGCCGTTGGATTACCGTTCGGTCATGGGGCCGGCCAAGATTGATCCTGCCAATCAAATATTCAATGTGGCAATGAACGACACGCACACGCAGTTCATGTACTATCTGCGTTCATTGTTGAGTTGCTTTCAATTCTTCATCACGCCCGATGAATACTTGGACCATTACGTAGACCCCGTTTCCATGGGTTATCCGTCGGCTTCTTCCCATGCGTATTGGAAGTTCTCGTTGAACGCGGCCGGTGACATACAAGCCACGGTGTACAGCATGGAAAATGGCGATTCCATTGGCGTGGTGACGGATGCGAATATCATCAAGGACCGTTTCGACGACATCATGAGAAGCCATACCGTGGTGGTTGGCAGTAACGAGGAATTCCGGCAGGCTGTAGCCGGGGGACAGGAGTATTTCGTCACGATGGGGTATATGCCGTTACGTATCACAGGGACATCGGCGGGAGCGTCCGTGTCCGGATGGGGAAATACGGACAATAAAGGACAGGGTGTGAACGGCAACCATGCCCTTCGGATAACGGACGCGTCGGAAAAGACCAACGGAACGTCTTATCTGTTGGACGGGTTGGTGCAGAACACGCTGACTTCCACTTACAAGAATCTGAATCAAAGTGAAAGCAGCAGTGTGATGAATTCAAGCAGTCCCTTTTATACATTCCTGACATTGTGTAACGCATGCAGTATCTTCAGCAATTCGGCGCGGTCTTCCATCATTCCGTTGGATTATTACATCACCTTCCTCCAACAATATGACTATACGTTGTACGTGCCGACCAATGAATCGTTGAAGGAAGCCATGGACAAGCACTATATACCGACACCGGAAGAATTGGAAGACTTGTATCAACGCTCGGCCGAAGGACAAGAGACCCATATCGATTCGTTATATCAGATTGCAGTCAACAAGCTCAGGCGGTTCATCCGTTACCATATCCAGGACAACAGCATATTTGTCAAAGGGAAAAAGGAAACGGACGCGGAGTATCTGACCGAGACAATCGACAACGCGACGATGCAGTTTTATCCCGTACACGTGACCAATACGGGCAACTCGATCGTAGTGAGGGACAACATCGGCGGCCAGGCGAACGTGGTGGTAGAGGAGGGACGCTATAACCTGATGGGTCGTGACATCCGCGTGAACAATGCCACGGGCAACTCGGTAAGTCCGGACTTGTCAAAGTCGACCACCATAGACAGCTATACTTGCACCGTAGTACACCAGATTGACAAAGTGCTATGGTTTGAACAGCCTTCCGACCAATGGCATACGGATTTGTATGAGGATTTGGAGAATTATCAGGCAGGCCAGACCGATTGACAAGGTATTGACAATGAAAGAGTAATTTGGAGCAATAACATGAAAAGAATATTGTTTTTGGCGGCATTGTGGGGAATGGTACTGCATGCCGCAGCTCAGAAAATAATGGTTTCGGGAACGGTGACCGATGAATTCGGAGGCATCATGGGGTGTTCCGTGGCCGAGATAGATGCGGACAACCGTGTAGTAGGCGGTGCTACCACGAACATGGAAGGGAAGTATGCCTTTGCCATTAAGAGCGTGAGCAACAAATTGAAGTTTTCTTATGTCGGTTTCAAGACCGTCGTGCGGGAAATCGGTTCGAACCGTAAGATTGACGTGCGTCTGGAAGACAATACAGTGACCTTGAAGGGCACGACGATTACGGCCAAGAAACGTTCGAGCGATGAAACGTTCAACATCGCGCAGCGTGAGGTGTCCATGGCCGTGACCACTTTCGACATGAAAGAAGTCGAGGGTATATCCGTCACGTCCGTGGATGATGCCTTGCAGGGACGCATACCGGGACTGGACATCGTGGGAGGCGGTACTCCGGGACAAGGAGGTCAGATGCGTATCCGCGGCACGTCTACGATATTGGGAAACGCGGAGCCCCTGATTGTGGTAAATGACATTCCTTTTGAAAGCGCGGACGCCAGTTCTTTCCAATTTGATGCGGCTACGGACGAACAGTATGCGGACTTGTTGAATGTAAACGTGGAGGACATTCAGGAAATCACGGTATTGAAGGATGCCGCTTCTACCGCCATGTGGGGTTCCCGGGGCGCTAACGGTGTGATTATGATAAAGACCAAAAAGGGGGCGATGGAGAAGACCCGGGTCACTTACACTTATAAGTTGACCGGTGCCACCCAGCCTAAAGGATATAAGCTGTTGAACGGGGATGATTTCTCCATGATGATGAAGCAAAGTTATTTCAACATGAATCAACTTTCGGGGAATAGTAGCCATGACGATTATGACTTCAAGGAGTTCCAATATGACCCTGCATGGTCGGAATATCAGATGTATGACAACAATACGGACTGGGTGGATGCCGTGACGAAAAAAGGATGGACGCACGACCATTATGTGACCGTGCAAGGCGGTGGCGAACGTGCGACGTTTTATATTTCCGGAGGATACTATACCCGCACGGGGACGAATATCGGGCAACGTTATGACCGTTACAGCACCCGCGCCCAGTTGGATTACCATATCAGCGACCGGATGCTTGTGCGTACGGATTTCCAGTTTACTTATGGGGATAACGACCAAAACTATGACAAGCTGTTGGACATAGCCTATAAGAAGATGCCAAACTTGAGCATATACCGTCAAACTGCTGACGGCGAAAATACGGGCGAGTATTACAACATATTGAACAGTTCGCGGATGAGCAACAGCCAGAAAAACTTGCGCAATCCCGTGGCGTTGGGACGGTTGGCGAAAGACAACAGCAAGACGTACAGGGTGTTGCCTACCATACGCCTTCAGTATGATTTCTTTGATCCCGAAAAGATTTACCTCCGTTACAGTGCATACGTGTCGATGGACATGAATACGGAACACAGGGAACGTTTCCTGCCCGGTGAATGCAGCAACAGTGCATGGGACAATAGTTCAGTCAATACCGCGAACGATAGAAATACCGAGACGCTAAAAGTCATGACGGAAAACAAGTTGACATGGCAGAGCCGTTTCCTCAACAAGGATCACGACCTGCAAATGATGGCGGCATGGAATACGGAAAGTTCCAGGGGAACCAGCCAGGAGGTTACGTCTTACGGTCATCCCGGATCCGACATTACGGATGCCTCTTCGCCGGCTACTCTTTCGACCTTGACCAACGGTAACAACGCTTCGCGCAGTGTGTCTTTTTCCAGTCGCCTGCATTATGCCATCAAAGGTCGCTACATCTTTGACGCGAGTGTCCGTATGGACGGAAGCACGAAGTTCGGTGACAACAGCCGCTACGGCTGGTTTCCCGGCGTGAGTGCCAAGTGGATTATCACGGACGAGAAATGGTTTGACGGCATCCGCGACGTGCTTTCCCTTTTCGCGGTTCGTCCCAGTTGGGGAATCGCGGGGCGGCAGCCTGACGACAATTATCTTTATTTTAACCGCTTGTCCATTGACACCTACGGCTATATGGGAACGACGGCGGTATATCCGGCCAACATACGACTGACGGATTTACGTTGGGAAAGGGTGACTTCGACGAACGTGGGGGCAGACTTGGAACTGTGGAACGGCAAGATCGCGGCGACGTTTGACTGGTATCATAAACGCACCACGGACATGTTGTTCCCGGACTTGAACATTTCCCAGACTTCGGGATTCGCCACGTTGGATTACAAGAATGTGGGTACGATGGACAACGATGGCTGGGAGGTTGGTTTTGCGTTCAATAAGTTCCTTTCTATCGGTAAGTTCGATGTCTCGTTCAATGCAAATCTGTCCAGTAATCGGAATACCATCGTGGAAATGGATCCCGTCGTATTGGCAAAATACAATAATGTGACGAATTTTGCAAATGGTACGGATTTCCCATCTCGATTGCAGGTGGATAATTCTATCGGATCCATTTATGGCTTCCGCTATAAGGGTGTGTACAGTTACAGCTTTGACAATTATGACAAGGCTATGGCAGAGGGTAAGACTTGTCCGGTGGCTATTGATGCAAATGGTGCGGTCATGAAAGATTATAAAGGGAATCCCAAGCCCATGTATTACTATTATAATTCCACGGCTTATCAGTTCCAAGGTGGTGATGCCATGTATGAAGACATCAATCACGACGGTAATATCGACCAGTACGATGTGGTTTATTTGGGGAACTGTAATCCTAAATTGACAGGAGGTTTCGGGTTGAATTTGCGTTATGACAACTTTTCGGCCAGCCTTTTCTTCAATTTCCGTTATGGGTACAAAATCATGAATGCCGCTCGCCGGTCAATGGAAAACATGTATGAGGGTTATAACCAATGCACGTCGGTGAACTGGCGTTGGAGAAAGGAAGGCGACGTGACGGACGTACCGAGAGCGGTGTATCAAGAAGCATACAACTCTTTGCCCAGCGACCGCTACGTGGAGGACGGCAGTTTCTTACGCATGAAGTACATTACCTTGCGCTATTCTTTCAAAAAGAACCTTATCAAGAAAGTAGGTTTGAATACAGCCAGCATTTACCTTACGGTGAATAATCTCTTTTGTCTGACGAAGTATTCGGGCGTGGATCCGGAAATCAATATTGGAAACTTTGGCTTGGTGACGGACGTATCTTCTACTCCTCGCTCAAAAGACTGGATGTTGGGCATTTCTTTAGGTATTTAATTCTTTAACAAGTTTATCAGGCAATGAAACATTTATTGAATAACATATCGGTGGCTTGCGTCTTTTCATGTTTCCTCTCTTCGTGCAACGACTGGCTGACACTTTATCCGGAAGACGAAATCATAGAAGATGACTTTTGGAATAGTGCGGAAGACGTGGAGATGACGGTGGCCGGGGCCTATCGTTACATGTTGGAGTCGGACGTATTGCAACGTTTCGTGTATTTGGGTGAAATGCGTTCGGACAATATCCAGTCGTCCAGTCCCTCTACGGAAGAACGCGCAATATTGGATGAGGGGAACATACTGTCGAGCAATTCGCTTTGTAGCTGGAAATCCTTTTATAAAGTGATAAATATTTGCAACTATGTGATTCAAAAGGCATCGGACGTGCGCAACAAGGACAATAATTATCTGGAATCGGATCTCCAGCACGATTTGAGCGAAGCCTATTTCATCCGTTCCTTATGTTATTTCTATTTAGTCCGCGGATACGGGGATGTGGTGCCTTATGTCACGGAACCGAGTTCGAGCGACGCGACAGACTATAACGTGGGGGCGATTCCGGAAGGCGAGATGCTGGAACATTTAATGGCGGACGTGGAGTTGGCGAAGTCTTACGCCACGCCTTCTTGGGGATACCGGGCGATGAATTGCGGGCATGTGACGAGAAACGCCTGCCGCGCACTATTGGCCGACATCTACTTATGGGCGGGGCGGTATGCGGATTGCGTTTCGGAGTGCGATGAAGTGCTGGCCAATCCGATCACCTTGTCCGGGGAAGAGTATACGGGGTGGATGTTATTGCCGAGGAACACATTCTTCGCATCCGTGTTTTATTCGGGCAATTCGGACGAGAGCATTTTTGAATTCAACTTGAACAGTGACAATCCCAACAACAGGAACGCTTTTACCGCGTTGTACGGGAATGCCGAAACCAACCCTCATTTCAAGCCTTCGAACAGTATTGTTGGTTTATATGACGTGGCGGATGCCAGGGGCATGCAATATATCGATCTGGGACAATCCCGTATATTCAAGTATGTGGGTCAATCTGCGCCGTTGGCAGATACGCAGACCGAGGCTTCAACGTCTTCTTACACTTATAGGGCCTCAAGTTCGGTGAACAATTGGATCGTATACCGGTTGTCAGACATCTATCTGATGAAGGCGGAGGCCTTGGCGGTGTCCGGAACGACGGCTTCCGATTTCGACCAAGTCGCCTCTTTGTGTAACATGACTTATGTACGGGCTCATCCCGAGGGAGTGGATTCCTTGAGCCATTCTGCCGCTTACGACAACACTTCGGCAGAGAACATGGTCATGGAAGAACGCCGGAGAGAGTTCGCTTTCGAAGGGAAGCGTTGGTTTGACTTGCTTCGTCAGGTTCGTCGTGCGGGCGGCCCCACGGACAATATCGTCAATGCGCTGGTGAATGACAAATGGAGCGGGACCCCGCCGGACGGCATAGCCGGCAAACTGTCCAGCATGGGATATTGGTATTGGCCCATCCATGAAGATCAAATGGACGTGAATGACAAGCTGAAACAGAATGATTATTACCAGCGTCAAGAAAGTTTAGATTAAAAAAAACAGATAAAACAAAACGGTTATGACTACAAGAATAATACAGAACTTGGCCTTGGTCGTCGGGTGTGCAGCCGGATTGCCGGGATGCCAGGAACATGCTTGGGACGACCATTATACCGTGGGCGGGCAGGGAACCCGGACCTTGATGCAGATTATCGACGAGAGGCCGGAGTTGAGCCGCTTTGCACAGATGGTGAGGGACAATGGCATGGACGGTTTGCTTTCGTCGTCGCAGACTTTTACCGTTTTTGCACCAGACAACGATGCGATGGAAAGTTTCAACTTGACGAAAGACACGCTGGAACAGTTCCTTTATAATCATATTTGCCGTTATACCTACACCCAAGGGGATGTCTCGGACGTGGAAGACGCTTCCCTGCGCGTAAAGATGCTGAACGGGAAATATCAAAACCTTACGGGCGCGAATGGCGGCCTGGTCTTTGGCGACAACGCCATGGTAAAAGACGTGACGGGGGGATCCAACGGGGTCGTGAACACGGTGGATCGCATCGTCCCCTTTTACCGCAACCTTTATGAAGAGTTGAAAGCGGGCAACCGGACGGATTCCATCGGCAATTATTTGCATAAGTTGGATGAATATACATTTCTTCCGGAGCAAAGCACGGTCTTGGGAGTGGATGAAAATGGACGAACCTTGTATGATTCCATTTTTAATTTCCAAAACGACTGGATGAGCCATTACGGGGATATTTATAAGGAAGACAGCGTGTACACGGTGTTGGTTCCATCCGATGAGGCTTGGAAGAGGCATTATGCAAAAGTACGTCCTTACTACCGGACTTTCGGGGATGGCGATATTAACATTTCGGGAATACGCGTGACGGGGGAATTCGAATTGGACACGCCGTTAGCCGATTCTCTTTGCGAGACGCATACACGTCAGGCCATGTTACAGGATATCGTTTTCCGTAAGAGTCTGGATGTGAACCATCCGGATGGGGATTCCATCGTGTCTACTTCTGGAAACGTCTTTCACTCTCCGCAATACCTTTTTGACGGTGCGGAGCGCCGTGAGGCGAGCAACGGGCAGATGTACGTGGCGGACGAACTGAAATTTGATCCGAGGGACAGTTGGCACAATGAGATCAGGGTGGAAGCGGAGAATGTTTCCAATTATGCCGTGCAGTATTGCGGTGCCGTGGCTTCCCGTTCGGTGGAGAGTTATCCTCAGTTTGCCGGGCAAGTTTCAGAAAACCGTTTCTTGTATGTCACGCCTCCGTCGTTGTCTTTCCAGAAGAACACGGTGCGATTCCAGTTACCCAACACGTTGGCGGGCAAATACAATATTTATTTGGTCACGTTGCCTGCGTCCGCAGTGGACACGGCCAGTGTGAACGACCCGGGCAAGATGCGTTCCACAAAATTGAATTTCTATCTGACGTATGTACACGAAGACGGGACGCTGAAAGAAGACGCGGCGATTTCCACGCCTTCGGACTATAAGGGGACGCAGATGCCGGAACCTATCGACGAGGCAAGCCCGGCTTTTGTCACAGATGCCCAACATATGGACAAAATGTTGGTGGCCAAGGACTTCAAGTTCCCATACGCCAATTATACGGCATCTCCTTTCGCATCAGTGCAGGCCGAGCAGCCGACTACGGCTTATCTAAGGGTGGAGTGTGCCGTAACGAGTGCTGCGGATTTGGCCGTGTATGAAAAGTATATGCGCATTGACTGTATCATATTGGAACCTGTAAATTAACACGGTTATGAAGAACAAGTTTAAACATATGTGGATGGCTGCCGTATGGGTCTCTGTCTGCCCGGCAGCATGGGCTGCAATACCGTCGGACAGCGTGGAAGCAGTATCGGTTGACAGCATCAAAATGAAATATTACGTGAAAGGACGTGTGACGGATGCGGTGTCAGGAGAACCGTTATTAGGTGTCTCCGTGGGTTCAATGCCGGGTATATCCGCGTTGACTGACGAGAACGGGTATTATCGTGTTCCCGTGGCTTCCTATGACGGGCAGTTGACATTTTCATCGCCCGGTTATGTGTCGCGGTCTGTTTCCCTTCGTGGCCAGAAAAGCAAGGACATGGTGATGTTTGCCGAGGCTTTCCGAAGCGAAAAGTCGGGGGATGACGTGTGGGGACGTAGTGCGTCCTTTTCGTTGGACGAGGAAATAGGAATGCGTTTCGGTGGGGACGTGCGTGCCGTTTCCCGGGGAGATTTGCCGGGGCTTGGAGCCAACATGTTCATCCGGGGCTATCATTCCGTGAATTTGAATTCCGAGCCTTTGGTGGTGATAGACGGTGTCATCCAAAACACGGAGAACGTGGAGTCCGTGTTTTCCGGATTCCATATCAATGCCTTGTCCAATATCGACATAAACGACGTGGAGAAGGTGGAAATCCTCAAGAATGCCACTTCCATTTATGGTTCAAAGGGGGCGAATGGGGCGATTCTCATCACGACCAAGCGGGGCAGGAGCATAGCCACGAAAATTGAATTGAACATGAACTGGGCTTTCGACTTCCGTCCCAAAATGCCCGAAATGATGGATGGAGGGCAATATCGTTCATATGCCAGCGAGCTGATCAAAGGGAGCATGGGAAACGACGCGGCAGACCGTTTCGACGGTTTCCTGAATGACGACCCAGACCTTTCTTCCAACATCACTTATAACCAATACCACAACAACCATGATTGGATAGGCGACGTGTGCCAGACAGGCATCCGCCAGTATTACGGGCTGAACGTGGAAGGAGGGGACGACGTGGCCAAATATGCCTTGTCGATAGCATACGCCATGGGGCGGGGGCAAGTGAGGACAACCGACCATGACCGGCTCACGGCCCGTTTCAATGCGGACATCGCATTGGCAAAGAGGCTCACTTTAGGCGCAGGGTTCGACTTTTCGCATTTGACACGCAACGTACTCGATGATGGAGTGAACGATTACACATCTCCCGTGCATTTGGCCTTGATTAAATCCCCGTTGGTCTTACCCTACCGGTTCACGAGCGACGGACGGGATTACACATCGAACTTGTCGGATGTGGACGTATTCGGCGTGTCCAATCCTCAATCCTTGTTGGATAATGCCAAAGGGAAATTCACCCAGTACCGTTTCGGAGTGAATGTCAGGCCACAGTGGAACATCAATGACATGTTCGACCTCAGTTCCCGTTTCGCTTACAGCATGAATGCGGTAAAAGAACATTATTACAGTCCGATTGAAGGGATTGCACCCCAAGTGCAAGAGGACGGGGCTGTGTACGAGAATACGGTGAAGGATCAAAGTATCAACCAAGACCAACTCTTTAGTGACACTCGTTTCCATTTCAATCATACGTTCGGGGGACATCACGAGCTGGATGCTTCATTGGGGTTACGTATCCAAACCAATACCTATAAGAGCAATTATGGCGAGGGTCACAATACGGGAAGTGACAAGATTGTCAACCTCAACACGAATCTGGAAGGCAAAGTGATAGACGGGCGGAAGACCACTTTGCGGAATTCCGCCATGTACCTGTCGGCCTCGTATTCATACGACCAACGTTACGGCGTATGGGGTACTCTTACGGAAGAGGCATGCAACTCTTTCGGAAGGGATGCCTCAGACGGGTTCCGTCTTTTGGGCGGGACATGGGCCACATTCCCTTCCGCAGGCGTGAATTGGTTAGTGTCCGGCGAACGGTTCATGCAGAGTGTCGGATGGATAGACCGGTTAAACATCCGGGCAGAGATCGGTTGGAGCGGAAACGACGGACTTGATGTCCTTAACCGCTATGCTTATTTGAATCCCGTGAATTATTTCGGCAATGCGAACGGTTTGCAGATTGCCAATTTGGGGAACGAACGTTTAAAATGGGAGACCGTACGTAAAATCAGTGTGGGAACCGACTTGTCTTTTTTGAATGATCGTTTGGGAGTAGTCGTAGACTATTTCAAGCATCGTGTGTCGGATATGTTGATGTACCATGCTGCAGACATCCTGACAGGATTGGACAGCTATCCGGAAAACGGCGGAGAAATGGAAAATGAAGGGGTAGAACTGAACCTGAGTGCCAAGATAGCCAATCGTTCCCGTTTCAAATGGAATGCCGAACTGGGCTTTACACATTATAAGAACAAGGTGGTTTCCGTACCGGGCAAGTTCGTCGAGAACCCCGTGGGCAAGGGAAACGTGCTCGTGGCAGAGGGACAGCCTTTGGGGGTGTTCTATGGTTACAGAACGGTTGGCGAGAACGGGAGTACCGTTTTCCAAACAGAAGGTCAGGCCATGGCTTCGGGGTTGCAGACGTGGAACGACACGAAAAGCAGGAGGCTTGATTTCCATGCAGGTGACGTGCATTTTGCAGATTTGGACGCTAACGGCTTGATAGACGAGAAAGACCGTACGGTCATCGGGGATCCCAACCCGGTGTTGACAGGGTCTTTTATGAACCGTATGTCCATGGGGCGGTTCATGTTGGAGTTCTTTTTCACTTACTCATTGGGTAACGACATTTATAATTATCGCCGGCATTTGCTGGAGCAAGGAGGGACTTTGAACAACCAGACGCTGGCTATGGCAGGGCGTTGGCGTTATGAGGGACAGGTGACCGACATGCCCCGCGCTGTTTATGGGGATCCGACGGGCAATGCGCGTTTCAGCGACCGCTTTGTCGAAGATGGAAGCTATCTTCGCCTTAAAGACGTAAAGCTGTCATACGAACTGCCCATAAGCACGAAGTTCATCCATGGGGCGACCGCATGGGTTTCCGCATCCAACCTTTACACTTGGACGAAATACCTCGGGGCAGATCCTGAAGTGTCTTACGGCACGTCGCCCCTCATGCAGGGAGTGGATTACGGGATTATGTCGGGCGGACGTTCTTTCCAGTTCGGAATCAAGTTGAATTTATAAAACCTACTGTCATGTGGAATATCAAGAGAGCAAAAAGAATATTAGGCGTATGCGCCGTGTCCGTCCTTGCCGGAGGGTGTTCGGACTTTTTTGAGAACGATTTGGCCGGTGTGGTAAATCCCGATGGGCGAGGCATTCCTACCGAACGGGACGCGTTTTACCAGATATGCGGAATCTTACAGCTGATGCAGCAAGTGGGCGACGGACGTTTTATCTCAAATGAGTTGAGGGGCGACTTGTTGACACAAACGCGCAATTCTTCCCAGGATTTGCGGGACATAGAGTTTTTCGAGGCAGACACTGCAAACCAATATCTTAACGAGCGTAAATTCTATGCGTTGGTGAACAATTGCAATTACTATATCGACCGTATCGACCGCAATGTGTTCGGCACGAAAAGCGACACGTTAGTGGCACCGGTGAAGTGTATTCGGGCCTGGGCTTACCTGCAGCTGGCCTTGGATTACGGGCACGTGCGCTATTTCACGCGTCCCATTCTCCATGTGGGCGAGGATGCGGGAGTTGTTACGGATTTCGCCGTATCGGAACAGTCTTTGGGCGAGACCGGGGTCGGTCTGCCTGCGGAAGCTCTTATCGACACGCTTATCCGTGACTTGCAACCTTATTGTCCTGCGGACGGCAGGACTGAGGCGTTTCCTTTCACGGACGGAGAGTATGCCACGGTGAATTCCTATCCGATAAACCAGCTTTTTATTCCGGTCCGTTTTTTGTTGGGCGAGCTTTATATGTGGCGCGGGGATTTTTCCCGTGCGGCGAACATGTACTATCAACTCATGTTGGATCGCGAACTCTCCGTCGGCGGGAATCATAGGAATACATGGGCTAACAGTACTTGTGAAAGATTAGGTTCGACATCTTGGAGAACACAGTTTTCTTCTTTTTCCACATCCAATATCGTGTCTGCCATAGCTTATTCCGGAGAGTATGAGAAGGGGATGACGCGTCTGCCGGACTTGTTGGGCGCGGATTACCAGTTGGGTGCATCGGCTGTGTGTCGTGAACTTTTTGAGAGCCAGCAGTACACAATCGGTCTGAATCCAGTGTTGGTCGCCGGGGATTTGCGAGGCAACGGGGTAATCAGGGACGTTGGAACATACGTCATGGAGTATCCGTCCGATGATCCTGTGGCAGAAGAACGAACCGATGCCTATGTCACGAAAGTAAGGGACATGAGCTATTCGGGTTCCTATTACGCTGCGTTGTGTCGTGCCCCGTTGGTCTATTTGCGTTATGCCGAGGCTGTCAACCGTTTGGGTAAGCACCAGTTAGCCATGGCGGTACTGAAGTACGGGTTGACAGCAGATATTTTATCCAACGGGAATTACGTTTCCCGTAAAGAACTTACGGGAGAGAGTTGGCTCGACTTCGGTCAGGTGACACCTTTGTATGCCTCCATATTCGAAGACAATGAAGGGTTGCACGGGCGAGGATGTGGGGACGCGGACATGAATGCTTCATATATCATCGATGTCTCAAGTACTGATTCATTGACAGACGTGGAAAACAAGATTATGGATGAATATGTGTTGGAGTGTGCTTTCGAGGGGAACCGTTTCCATGATTTGATGCGCATTGCCCAGTACCGCTCGGATCCCACTTATCTGGCGGGGAAGGTAGCGGGGAAATTGGCCGGTCTTTCCAATTCCACGCGTTCGCGTGAACAGTGGGTCGAATATTTGTCCGACCGAAGTCATTGGTTCTTACCTTCATGCGTCCGTTAGGTGTGCCGTGGAAGCTTGTGTTCTCTCTGGAGACCGGAAGAGCCGAATCGTGCCTGTCCGCCTTTGCCGTCCACGGGCCATGCCAAGATGGCGCGGGACAGGTCTTGTCGAGGAGGTGGGAGAACGGGAAAGAGTGCAGGCTTGAAATGTGTCCTTTGTCAGGAACCCGACCAGAACCGCAGAGCATGGCATGATTGTGGGAGTCGTGCGGAACGGGCTTGCCTTGTCCCGTTTCATCCACTGTTTCATTTAAATATCCATGAAGTGGTATTTGCTTGTATTTGAGAAATGGCAGAATTTGACATGGAATCGGCGGTAACAAGGCATGTCCGTCGGCTCATAGCCGCTTCCGGGGTTAGGCTCATACCCAAAGGATACAGCATTAGCGCGGACAAAGGGTCAAAGACTGAGAAAGAATGGTTGGACGTTTGGATGCTTGTATCGGGAAAACGGGAAACGAATTGTACGAAGAGATATAAAGCGATTTTTCAGCAAAAATGCATATGATATTAATTCATAGATTTGTATTGTGTCATGGTTTGTAAGGAGAGGAAAAAGATGAAAACTAAAGGATTCTTGTTTGCCCTCGCTGTTGCTGGTTGTTATCCTTGGGCAGCGCAAGGCCAGGTCGTGGACCGGATCTTGCTCGGCCAAGCGGAAAGCGAGAAAGTGCATGGACTTACGGTGTATTGCCCGGAGAACGTGAAAGTCGCTGAGGGAGGTTTCATGGGAGAGAGCGGACGCAGTTGCCTGCGTTTCGAAGACAATCCTTTCGCCGGACAATATCCGGGCATCTATGGCGGAGAATACAGCTTTGTGCTGAAAGTGGACGGTAGCCGGCAGAACTACCTGACCCTTCGGACATACGGCGGAGACGCTGCTGTAAACAATGAACGATACAGGGTGCAAATCGAAAACAAGGATTTGATGGACTACTCCCGCAATGCCGTGACATTCAGCGGGCAGAAGGCAACCGGTGCTTTTGCCTACAACACGATGATTGTGCCGCGTCAGGTGACGGACGGCAAGAGATTCGTGGTCGTGCGCGTCCGTGGCGTAGGGCGTTATTACGGTTACGGTACGCCCGGGGTATTCGAAACCTATCAACGCGTCATGGAGGGCGACTTGCCTCCCATATATGCCGCATACATGACGACGAACCCGATGTTCGGGGTCTTGGATGATGAAAGGCCAGGTTCCATTTTAAAGTACGAGGATGCCCGGGCGAAGACAAGCGAAAGCTTGGCGACGTTGCGGCAAAAAATAGTGGATGGCCTGAATTCGACGATGAAAAAGGAAATCGAAGGTTATGATTTCAAGCCGGCTTACGGGAACAATAATTTCAATATCGTTGAAGTCATGGGTACGGCATATCAAAAGGGGTATTACGGGAACAAGCCTGCGGACTTGGCGGCAAAGATAAAAGTAGCTATCGACTCTTTGGTATATATCAATAATTTAGGGAAAAAAGGTGTCGTGGTGAAACGTTCCGTCATGGGAAACACCGCGACGGTGCAAGCGGCATCGGCAGGCTGGGGCGGGCTTTATGGTGAGCAGGGGCTCGGGATGTATCAGTTATGGAGGGCCGGACAGTTGAGCGACGGTTTCCTGGACCAGTTGGTCGACTTGGGCGGGGGAGAAGGCCGAACCCGGCGTGAGCAATGGATTGAAGTCTTCAAGGAAAGTCTGGACTACGGGTGTACGTATAACGGTCGCCGTTTCATCACGAATCAGACCATGGAAGCCGCTTATAGTGTTTACGGGGCGGCTTTGGCCTTGTATGCCTTGGATGACACGTGTTACCGGAACGCGCCCCGACTGGGGCTTCGTTTCCTGCGTGAAGCCGTCGGACTGGATTTTTGGACGGGTGTCCCGAAAGATTATTCATTCGACGGGACGATACAAGACAAGGATGGGTTTCCGGATTATGAGATAGGCGATTCCCGGAGCACGGATTCCCAAGTCAACTTCTGGGGGACGGATTTCAAGGTGATGACGGAAAAAGGAAACGGGAGGGAAGCCGGATGGACTTGCGTGAATTGTTACGGCAACTTGGGGCCGCGTATCACAGCCATGTACCTGGCCACTTTGGGCGACCCGTTTATCGGGAAGGAGGCCGGAGGGAACGGGGATGAAGAAATCCTGTCCAAGGCCGTGGCGAACGAGAAGACGCAGGCATGGTTTACTTTCCCGTGGGTGGATGCCGAAGGGTACAAACAGATAACGGGAGAGGGGGTTACTTGTTGGCGCAACCGGTACGACCCGGGGGAGCCTTATTATAACAATCTTGTCGTGGCCGCAATCAGCGGGGATGAAGAGTTGCTCGGGCATGTGTGGCAAAGCTATGAAGAGGGCCGTCTGGGGATAGTGGAAGACATGAGGAGCAATTTGTTCAATTATTATTCCTGTTCTTATTGGTTGCCCGAATGTATCGACAAGTTGCAGGCTTACGGTGACAGCCATGGCGGAAGCGCGCAGGCTTCCATGCCGTCGGTTCCCCAAAAACCGGATTACGTGAAGGGGGACGAGCAAGTCGGTATCGTGGCGGTGAAACACGGTTCGGAATATTTGTTTGTGAACTTTTACAGCGAGAGCAGCCTCGGCTCGTGTGGACGGGCGCATGTCGTGAATCAGCGTGAAGTGCGCGACATCAATTTCATACCGGATGTGATGGAATATGCGGCATCGGGCACGATGGAAACGATACCCGAAGAATACTGGAACGGTAACCATAAGATCACTTATCCCGACCGGCCGGAAATGGCAGACGGAGGGAGCGTGTATGAGGTACCTTCTTATGACGCCGTGCCGGGACATTATAACAGTATGCGCACCATGTGCCGTTTTTACCAGCAACAGTTGGGTGCATATCTCGTTGCCCAGAATGCCACTCCTGACGAGACTTACACCCTGCGTGTGACCGGTGGGCTGGAGGGACAGAAAGCCGTGAACGTGGCTACCGGCGAGGAGGTGACATTGTCGGGCGACATACGGGTCGCTCCGCTCACGTCCGTGGCCTTTTATCTGACGGACTATGTGGAAGATGCTTCCCGGGGAATCTTGCCAGAAGCGCAAGCGGACACGGAGGATTTGAAAAACCGGGTAGAGGAATTGGTACCGTTCGCGCGGCAAGCATCGACCCGGTTGTCGGAGGAATCCCGTAACGGGTATTATTCCCGCGATGCCTTCATGCCCTTTTTCAAGGAACTGACGCTTGCGAACTATGTCGCCTACGCTGGTGTCTCCGATCGTGAAGAGGTTGACAGCGTGCGGGCCGTATTGGAGGAAGCATACGCCACGTTTGCCGGGACGCATTACGCCTACGATGCCTGTGCCGTGCCGGGCGACTGTGATTATCGGAAAAAGGTGGCACAGGACGGTGCCTTGCAAATAAAGTCCGGGAGCAGTTTGGTGAATGCCATGGACCGGGCATGGGTGCTGATTCCCGTGCAAGCGGAAGAAGACGGGGATTATACCCTGACGATACAGGCACGCGGTCACGTGCCCGATGCGAAAGAGCCGTCTTTGAACGTGGACTTGTTCACGGACGAACAATATTGGAGCGGTGAGATGCCCTTGGACACGTCCAAAACCCGGCAAGTGGCATACGCCATGTCCGGGTTTTCCGAATACAAGTGGCATGTACGCCTTCCGGCAGGCGAAACGCGGCTTTTAAAGCTCACGTTTCTGGCTAACGCTTCCGGTTACACAGTCGATTTGGGAAAGGCCTCGTTTGCCCTTTCTACCTGGTACGACAGGTTGCAGCAGAAGATAGAGAGTGCGGATAGCCTGTACGACGCATACGCCGCGTCGGAATTGGTGACAGACGGGCAACGGGAAGAACTGGGAACGGCCATAGACGCGGCCAGGCAGGTAAAGAAGGATGCGCCGGATGCAACGGCCCGGTCTGCCTGCGAAGACTTGGCGGCCGCGATGGAGCGTTTTACCATGGGGATTGCCGCATGGAAGTATCCTTCGGCTGATATACAGTTCCGTATCGGCAACACATCGCAAACCGGCGATGGTGCCACGTTTGAAGTACGTAATTCTTCGAGCGGGAATGCGGACAACGGATTCCTGGGTGCCATAAAGTTCGACGTGTCCGGTTTGAAAGGGAGGAAATGCGTGTCGGCCACATTGTCAGTGGTTACGATGGAGAGCGGTTGCAAAGTGGCTGTCCACCCGTTTAGTACGGATTGGGGAGAGACAGGCGGAACGACGGACTCTTATGCGGCCAAACGGGAATATATCGACGAGGCTTTGGCTTCCGATGCGATATGGGTCTTCTCGGCGGCGCTCGGGGGCGGACGCAAGATGTTCGAATGGATTCCGAGCCGGGACAAGACCTATACGGTAGAAGACTGGCGAGTGCGGGGAGACGTGACGGATTACGTGAAGCAAGTGCTGGACGAGGGGCGGCAGGAGGCAAGTTTCTTGTTTGCCCCCGCCGATGACGGTTCGACTCGCACGACGGTCGTCTGCAAGGACGTGAGCGAGGCGACGTTCGGGGAGTCGACGACGGGAGGCGTTTACCTGGAAGGCGAGAACATGGGACAACCTACGGGAGAGACCGTGACCCGTTGGTCGCGTGTCGTGGAGGTGCTGGCGCAGGACGGTTCCGGGTTATCCGCCTTGAAACCGACGTTGACGTTGGAGCTTGATGACCCGGACGGAATAAGGCGGGTGGAAATCAAGGCTGAGCCCGAATGGCCTGAGTTGGTGGACGTGTATGACTTGGAAGGACGGAAAGTCCTGAGCGGGGTTCCGCTCAGGAACGTCTTGGACAGATTGTCGCGTGGAGTCTATATCATTAACGGGAAGAAGTGTCAAATACGGTGAAAGGCCAAAGCAGGCGAGGGGATTGTCCTGCCGGGCAGACGATGCGGGATGGACATTCCAGCCCTTCAAAGGCAGAATCTTAAAAACAAAGGTGATGAGGGAAAAAGAGATTATCTTCTGTTCGCTTGCCTTCATGTGGGGCATGACGTCGGCTCAGGACATAGACGTAAGGGAAGCGAAAGGAGAGGAATTAGGGCATTATTGGAGCATGGGCGTGGGCGCGGGTCGCGTGAACGAGGGCTTGCGCGCGGGCTGGCTGGAGCATCTGCGGACGGCGAGGGAGCATTGCGGGTTCCGTTACGTCCGGATGCATGACCTGTTCAACGACGACATGTTCGTCTATCTTGAGAAACCAGACGGGCAAGTCGTCTATAACTGGCAGTATGTGGACGAAGTGTACGACCGGATGCTTTCATTGGGAGTGAAGCCGTTCGTGGAACTTTCGTTCTTTCCTACGGGGATTGCCGCCAAGGACAGCAAGACACAAATGTGGTACAAGAACAAGGTCACGGTGGATCGCGGCAATTTCGGGAAATGGCATGACCTGATTTCGGCATTCACCCGGCACGTGGTGGAGCGTTACGGCATGGACGAGGTCCGCACTTGGTATTTTGAGGTGTGGAATGAAGCGAACCTCCATTATCCCGGTTTTTTCGACGGGACGAAGAAAGATTATCTCGAACTTTACCGCCAGGCCGCCAAGGCCATCAAGGCAGTGGACGCCAGGCTGAAGGTCGGTGGGCCGGCCACAAGCAATTTCGTGGCAGACAAGCGTTTTGACGGTGACGTGTATGACTACGGGAAATCGGTGTTCTATACGCAGGAAGAAATCAACAAGCAGCAGTGGAAAGGCGCGTGGATAGAAGACTTCCTGTGCTTTTGCGAGAAGGAGGGATTGCCGGTGGATTTTGTTTCCACCCATCCTTATCCGACGGATTACGCATTGGACCCCGAGGCGGGACGGGGAAAGGATGCCATACGCTATGTGCATTCGCTCCACGATGACGCGACGTGGCTGCGCGGGGCATTGGCCAAGAGCAAGTATCCCCATGCCGAGATTCACCTTACGGAATGGAGCACCAGCCCGAACAGCCGTGACGCCATGCACGACCTGTTGCCGCCGGCCGCTTATATCATCAAGGCGAACTTGGATTGCATAGGGCTTGTGAATTCCTTGATGTATTGGACGTTTACGGACGTGTTCGAAGAGAAAGGGGGCGGAGAGGAAGCTTTTCACGGCGGTTTCGGCATGATTAATTTCCAGGGAATCGTGAAACCGTCGTTCCATGCTTATCGGATGTTGAATGCCTTGGGGGACGAGAAGTTGTATTACAAAGACCCGCTCTTCGTGAGCCGTTCTTCCCGTACCGGGAAAGTCACGGCGCTGGCCTTCAATTATCCGGCAGAGTTCGAGGGACACGTGCCGGCCGCGCGTGACAAGGGTACTTACATGAATGCTTCTTCCAAGCATGTGGAAATACGCTTGAAGGGCTTCGCCCCCGGTGCGGTGTTTGCCTTGGAGGTGCTGGACGAAGGGCACGGCAACGCATACGGGGCATACGAGGCCATGGGCAAGCCCCATTCCCTCAGCCAAGGGATGGTGGCGGCCTTGAAGGACGCGGCATGGGGGACAGCCAAGGAAACGGTGCGTGCCGACGGGGACGGTGTGCTGCGCCTGAGCCGCGAGTTGCCGCCTTGGGCCTGCCTGCTGGCCAGGGAATTGTAATGCAAGCGCATGAAGCCGCAGGGAGGCCCGGACGGGGACGGGCTTCCGGGGAAGGGCCTGCGCGGGGATCCCCCGGCTTGGACGGGCGAGCCCGGAACGGCCATCGGGGCGACATGGCGGGTGTCTTCACGCATGGGGACGGAAGGGGATGCGCCGGCGCGGACGAGTTCGGTTGCCGTGCGCGGGACAGGCCGCGGCATCCCTCGGGAGGCTTGAGCAAAGTGTCAATCCAAGGCTTGCGAGATTCCCTTATTCGGGAGCCTCTTCCGGATTCCCCGGAAATACGCGATTCTCGCGCATCCGCAAAAGGCCGGGAAGTAAGCCTTTTGCGGATTTTGCTTCCATTTTGGCAAAGGGAAGGGCGCGGTTCACGTAGATTGCGCCTTGACGTGAAAGCATAGCCTAATGGAAAAAGTGGGATGGAACATCGGAAAAATCCCATTGATGAATATCTTGCCCGGCATTCACCGCTTGCTGTCTCTTCGACGACAAACCTGAGACACTACCCGTACATGCCGGAAGGACAAGTCAACTTGATTTGTCCTGATTGGTGCAAAAGATTGTCCCGAACTCGCGTAAATATGGGAAAATAGACATGATAGTTTTCAAATGACGATTGGTTATTGCCCATATAAACAATCCTGAACCCTTTGTATTTCTAAATATTTGCCGTACCTTTGCCAAAGATTGTCAAATATAAAAATATATTTACCACAATATGTACGGGGTATGTCAAATTTTAAAGGAAATCAGAGAACATAGAGGAATTGCGCTTCAATCAGTTCATGTTGCTTCAGGTATACATCTGGCACAACTCAGCAGAATTGAAAATGGCAAGAGACTCCCTACTCTCGAACAGATTCAAATCCTTGCTAAAATATACGAATGTGACGAAAAACGTCTCATAATTCAAAGAGAAAGCGACCGCATTATTGAGTCTATTCCATATCCTGAAATAGCATTGGAAACACTCAAGGTTGCGGAGGCCAAAATGACTTATGGTTCTCAATATCTGACGTTATTTCCCGAAACATCTGTTGAGCCAAAGATAGGACTTGAAAGCCGCAGGTATATAGGAAATAAAGCCAGTCTTACAGATTGGATTATGTCTATTATAGAGAAACACACATCCGCTTCAGGTACTTTTTGTGATATTTTTGCTGGTTCTGGTTCTGTTGCAAAAAAAGCAATACCTGTTTTTGATAAGGTTATAATGAATGATTTTTTATTCTCGAATAACATTATCTATCAGGGTTTTTTTGGAAGCGGAGAATGGAGCATTGAAAAAGTTTCAGAAATCATAGCTTCATATAATGAAACAGAAGTCGAGTATCTACCAGAAAATTATTTTTCAATTAACTTTGGAGGTAAGTTCTTCGAACACAGACTTGCCAAACTGATTGGCTATATTCGCGAGAACTTAGAGGATATGCGACCGACATTGACAGACAAGGAATATGCCGTCTTATTGGCTTCGCTTATATACAGTATCGATAAGCACGCGAATACAGTAGGTCATTTTGATGCTTATATCAAAAAAACTATTGCAGAGCGACCGTTCAGGCTGAAAATGATCGATGTGCATAATTGTTCTAATGTTGAAATTTATAGGGAGGATTCCAATTCACTCGCACGAAATATTTCTTGTGATGTCGCATATATTGACCCGCCATACAATTCACGCCAATATTGCCGCTTTTATCACGTCTACGAGAATCTTGTAAAATGGGAAAAGCCGGCACTTTATGGAGCTGCACTTAAACCTGTCCCTGAAAACATGAGCGGTTTCTGTACAAGTCGGGCACCTTTGTTTTTTGAGGATTTAATAGCTAATTTGGATGCACGATATTTTGTTGTGTCATACAATAACACTTACCAATCGAAGAGCAAATCTTCGGCAAACAAGATAAAATTGGAACAATTACTTGAAGTGTTAAGCAAGTGTGGAAAGACACAAGTGTTTGAACACTCATATAATGCCTTCAATACAGGTAAAACAGAATTTGCAGACCATAAAGAACTCTTATTTGTTACGAAAGTTGATGATGAAAGAAAACGTAAAGCGTTCGCCTCTCTTTTATGTGGGCGATAAATATAAATTTATCACCGAAATAAAGACCCACTTCCCTAAAAGGATAAACAAATTTGTCGAACCTTTTGTGGGAGGCGGTTCTGTATTTATGAATGTAGAGGCTAACGATTTTGTATTGAATGACATTGACGCAAATGTCATAGCCTTGCATAAATATCTTTCTGAACAAGCCGGTAATACGGACTTATTCTTTGACAACGTTTGGCATCTGATTAACAAATATGGATTGTCTTGTTCGTATCTGTCTGATATTGTTCCAAGTGAATTGAAGCAAAAGTTCCCTAAGACTTATTTTGCAAAGTTCAATAAGGAAAGATATAATCGGTTGCGGGCAGATTACAACGAGTCCGACAGGACTGATGTTATCATTCTTTATTTGTTGCTCATATATGGTTTTAATCGAATGTTGAGATTTAACTCAAACGGAGATTTCAATCTGCCTGTCGGCAATGTTGACTTTAACCTCAATACAGTTAATGCTCTCAAGTCTTATTTTAATGAAGTTGAAAAAAAGAATCCTAAATGGTATAACCTCGATTTTCGTGTTCTTATTCCACAACTTCAACTTGGAGGAGATGATTTGATTTATCTTGACCCCCCATATCTCATTACCTTTAGCGAATACAATAAACTTTGGAATGTAGATATTGAAAGGGAATTACTTGATTCTCTTGATACCATTTCCAAAGAAAACGTTAAGTTTGCAATATCGAATGTTACTCATTATAAGGGGCGTACAAACGATATGTTTATAGAATGGGCAAGACAATATAATGTACACTCTATAAAGAGTAATTATATTAGTTATCATGATAATACTATAAAACAGTTTAATGAGGTGCTGGTCACCAACTATTGATATGGCAAGACAAGCTGAATACAAACCGCTACTTTATACAACAACCGTTCGCAACCCCGAGCGATATAAAGATTTTATACATTTGCTCAAAAGATTTGATGGACAAATCCTAACAGCTAATATCGTTGAGCAAGTCGAGAGAGAGACTTTCAAATGTGGGCTTTACCGTCCAGTGAAGCGTATCCCTGCATCAGCAAAAGCCAAATGGGGCAATACTAAAGAGGGTGATTTTGGAGAATATGCCCTTACCGACGAGGAAACCAAAATCATCTATGATGGCAACGATCCGAATTTGCACGATGATATAAAAGGACATAAAGAAGCGGGGTTTGAAAAAGGTTGGGAAAGTCGTTTTGATACCCAGTACAAACTTTTGAAAGTATTAGGTTTTGTGTATTATCGTATGGGAGAACCTATCCGGTTCTCCGAAACAGGGAATTTTCTCGCTTCAACTGTTGAAATAACCTATGGGGAAGACGGTACTGTGAACAGAGAAATTGTTAACCCTCAAAATGAGCAGGTCGCATTTATGCAGGCTTTCGCCAAGCAACAGAGGTGTAATCCGTTTATTAGAGAATTGAACGACAATATACCGCTCATCCTTTTGTTAAAGGTCATTCGGTTGCTTGATGCTGATCCCGAATATAACGGTTGCGGCATTTCATACAAAGAGATTCCGTTATTGCTGTTTTGGAAAAATAATGACGCTGATGCTTTGTATGGCCGCATTAAGCAATTACGCAATGAGCATGGTTACAAACCTTCGCCCGAAGTCATCGTTGATGTTTGTATCAACGAAATACTCGGGGGATTCAAAGAATTCAAAATGAAGTCTATTGTTTCCGAATACCCGGATGACTTTGTTCGTAAAATGCGTATGACAGGGCTTGTCTCATTCCGTGGTGGCGGGCGTTTCATTGACATCAACCACAACGAGGATGAGAAGATTGATTATATTCTCCATACATTCTCTGATTACGACAAGTACGAGACTGAGCGGGATTATTTCAACTATATGGCTTCGGTTGACGAGCATCTGTTTAGTATCAGAGGCATAGAAGTCAATAGGAATGAGGCTGCCGACAAACTTATTGAATGGACGAACACCTATGATTGGGAAGCCATAAAAGTGGAGTTAACGCATCTTGCCAAAAGGACCGCCTCTAAAGATGATACTCTTAAATTCATTGATGCTCCATCTCGTCTTGAGTTTCTTACGGCACTTGCCATCAAAACGAAATTGCCCCATGTGGAAGTGATACCCAATTACCCGATGGACGACACAGGGTTGCCTACGTCGACAGCTGGCGGCGGCGTCAGTGATATTGAGTGTATCGAGAATCCCAACGCAATTCTTGTCGAAGTTACTATGGCACAAGGGCGCACTCAGACCATGATGGAAGTATGGCCTATCGAACGGCATCTTAGCGAGTTTATTGAGAAATACAAGATAGAATCCCAGTGCGTATTTGTGGCACCTACGATATTTGGTGATACGGAAAGGCAGATAAAATTCGTGAAAGTCGATAGAGGGCTTGCCATTCGACCATACGAAATCGACGATTTTGTCGGCTATCTCGAAACCAATGACACGCTATACAATCCAACGAATTAATTTACAACACAATATCATGCTTTTGCGCCGACGCGGACGAGTTCGGTTGCCGTGCGCGGGACAGGCCGCGGCATTCCTCGGGAGGCTTGAGCAAAGTGTCAATCCAAGGCTTGCGAGGTTTCCTTATTCGGGAGCCTCTTCCGGATTCCCCGGAAATACGCGATTCTCGCGCATCCGCAAAAGGCCGGGAAGTAAGCCTTTTGCGGATTTTGCTTCCATTTTGGCAAAGGGAAGGGCGCGGTTCACGTAGATTGCGCCTTGACGTGAAAGCATGAATCCAAGTTCGTAGGGCATTTTGTCATCCGCTTTTTGTGGCCGGGGACATTTCGACGGGCGGGAAAAAGCGTCTGGTGGGAGGGGTAACATTCCATTTTCAGGCAAGTTCCGGGTTGATTCGCGCGGAACGGGCGAGCGACATAAGGACAAAAGAAGTGTTTTCTGCTTCAAACGGGAAACAGTTCGGCTGAGATAATCGGACGGTTTCGCTTAACAAACCTGAAAAACGGGCTGGAAATGTGAAAAGATGTATCCTGATTCGCCGGATTCCTTCCCTGTATGGAGGGAATCCGACGAAGCCGAGGCAGGGGAAGACGGGCGTATGGCTTTCATCCTGACTGAAAAAAGACGGAGTTCCCTTTCTTTTTGCAATCAAATGGCAGAAGCCCGTCATCGGCTGTCGCCGTCGGTCACCTGTGTATCTGGTGGCGTTGCATGTATTCCAGCGGGGTGCAGTTCTCCAATCTCCTGAACGCCGAAAAGAAAGTGGAGCGTTTGAAGCCGCACAATTCGCAGATTGCGGTGAGGGTGTATTGGTTGTAGGCCGGATTCCTGATGAGGCGTTTGAATTCCTCGATACGGTAGCGGTTGATGAAATCCGGGAAAGTCTGGCGGGTATATACGTTGAACATTTGCGACAAGTATCCGGCCGAGCATCCTGTGGCGCGCGCCAGATCCGTCAGCTTGAATTCGGCATTTACGTAGGGCTTCTCTTTGGAAACGTAGGATTTCACTTTCCGGTACAGCGCGGCATACTCGTCGTCGCTGAGCCTGGCCCTCTTATACATGGACCTGATCTTGTTTTCTTCCCTTTCCCTTTCTTTGGCCTCCTCTTCTATCTTCATGTCCCTGACGATTCTTTCCTCCAAGATCCGCAAGTCGAGGCGGTGTTTCTCCCGCAGCGCCCTTTCCAGCCGGACATGCCTTCTTCTGGACTTCGTGATTTTAAAGGCCAAGACGGTCAGGATTAGGATGAGGAGCAACGTGGCATAACAGGAAGTGGCCGGGTAAATGCGCACCTCGTATCCCGTTTCCGTCTCGGGCGCGCCGGCGAACCTGACCCGTAGGACGTGATTCCCGAACGAGAGCCCTTTGAGGCACAAGGTCTCGTCTCCCGTGCACACCCGGAACGAGTCCCGGTCCATGGCCCATTCGTAGCAACGCCGGGACGCGGGGGTGAACCCGCTTTCCGCGACGCTGAATGCCAGCAATGCGTCCTCTTTCCGCTGCAGGAAGGGATTGAACGGCAGGGATATGGTCTTGTCGTCGTTGATTCTGTTGGCGCATTCAGGGGAAACGGGCTTGGCTCCGCGGGACAACCTGTCCAATGCGAGGGGCGGGTACTTCCTTGACGCTATCCGCGCGTATTGCTCCGGCGTGATATACGCCAGCCCCTTTTCCGTCCCGATCCATGCAGTCCCTCGCTCGTCCCAATAAACGCCTTTCTTGTATGAAGACAAAGGCGGGAGGTTGTCGGCTTCCGTCAGTTGGCGGAAGCCCTTGAAGTCTTTGTCGAAAAGGAATATTCCCTTGTCCGTGCCGACCCAGAAGACGCTGTCCCGGCCTTCCGAGATGAAGTACAACCGTTCTATGTGCAGGCGGTCATACAAGTCGTATGTGCGTACCTGGCCAAGGTCTGTCTTGCAACGGTACACTTTCTCCCGGGAAGCGGCAATGATGTCGTTGTCGTGGCACAGGCAGAGGACCATGTCGCCTATCCCGTTGAAGAATCCTTCGGGAAAACCGTGCGATTGTATGAGCCGGGTTGTCGGGTCGTAGAGCGACAGGTTCTTCATGGACGAGATCCACCCTTTCCCCTCGTTGTCGAATATCATCTCGATGAAGTACGCGTCCGGCAGCTCGGAGTTCTTGTCGGTATAATTCCGGGCGACGCGGAAGTCCTGGCCGAGGAAATGCAGTCCCAAGTCGCTCAGGGCGACCAGTTGCTTGCCATCCGGGGATATGACAAGCTTGCTGAAACGTCCGTGGCGGAGCGAGGAGGGCAGCAGGCCGTTGGAAAGTTCCTGAGTCCGGGCGTCGAGCAGGTATAAGCCGCTGCCGTAGGTGGCGATGACATATTTCCCGGAAAAGTATTGTATGTCCGTGATAATCCCCGTGCCGGTCAGCCTGGGCGGGAAATAGCGGGTGATCCCCTGGCTTTCGGAGACGAACCAGATGCCGTTGCGTGTCCCGATGACCTTCTGGCTGTCGCGTATGGCGAACGACCTGACACAAATGTCTTGCGCGTCCGTGTCCTTGAGCTCGTAGGTGGAACAGACCGGATCGGTGTGGTAAGTATGGCAGAATCCTTTCTCGAGGAACCCCCACCAGAAAGTGCCGGAAAGGCAGTCTTGCCAAAAGGTGTAGATGGTGTTGCCGTACGGAGTGTCCGACTGGAATTGGTCGAAATGCGCCTTGACTTCCCCGCGCGCCACGTCGATGACGAAAGCGCCGTTCCCGTCTGTCGCGACATACAGCAGGTCTTTTTGGTTGCCTGTGAGGTCGGATATGACGTTGCAGCGGATGCCGGCATCCCACGGCTCGTGGGCCAGAGTCTGGCGGTTGAAACGGATGATGCCGTGATTCTGGGTGCCGATGTACAGGAAATCGCCCAGTAAGACGAGGTCGGACAGGTGGATGGGCGAATCGTCCGGGGAAATCGTGTGTTTCGTGAATTTCCTGTTCTTGAGATTCAGGAAGACGATGTGGTTGTTGGTCGTGAGCCATACGCCGTCTTTCCCGTCGTAGGCCATGTCGTTGACGGCATTGCTCTTGGAAATGGCGTTCTTTTCTATCAGCAGTTGTTCCGCGCCCTTGCCGCCCTTGTAAATCCAGACGCCGCTCTCGCTGCCGACAAGCAATGTCTTCCCGGCCAGGCAAAAGCAGGTGGCGTTCTGGATGTCGGGGCATATCCTGGTGCTCGAGGCCGTCTCCATGTCTGCGCGGTAAAGCCCGTTGGCGCATGCCGACAGGATTTCGCCCTCCGGGTATTCTATGATGTCGTTCGTGTTGCTTAACGGAGGCACGCAGTCTATGGCGTAATTCGTGACGGAGTGTCCGTTGAAAGAGCTTATGCCGAGGTCTGTGCCGATCCACATGGTTCCCCTGTGGTCCCTGTGGAACTTATATACGGATTTCCCCCGCAGCCCCTTTGCCTCGTTGACATACTGCACGGCGTACCGGGGTGTCCGGGCGCACAAGGTACAGACGGCCGACAGCAGGAGCAAGGACCAATAAAGCCTGACGGATGGATGTTTTTTCATGTCAGATATTTTAGGCAGTTCCACGGGCGGACTGTCTCGTCGGCGGACGAGAGTGTCAAGTCCTTACGGCAAGCACAAATATAGCATTTTTTAGGGGGGGGGGGAGAAAAAAGCGCCTCGTTTTAGAATCATTTAACGGTGCTGGGGCTGGGTTTGCAGGATACGGATTACGTGATGTGGTTCGTTGGAACGTATCCTGATTTAAGGGCGGCTCTCCGCTCCGCCGCGCGCCGGGCCTGGCGGAAGGCGGTCGCGAGGAGGGAGGAAAGGAGATGGCGGCAGGGTCGTGCGCGGCCCGGTGCCCTTGCCGCGGGAGAGGACATTTCGATTCAATTGACATATAAAGCTTGGATTATGTGGAAGAAAATTGCGGTATGGGTAGGAATGCAGGTCTTGTGCCTCTCGTCGCACGTGCAGGGCGGTGGTTTGAAGTTATGGTACTCGCGTCCGGCGAAGGCATGGGTGGAGGCGTTGCCGTTGGGCAACTCGTCCATGGGCGTGATGGTTTACGGGGGCGTGCCGCAGGAGGAGCTGCAGCTGAACGAGGAAACGATGTGGGCGGGTGGCCCGTACCGCAACGACAGCCCGAAGGCTTTGGAGAGCCTGGCGGAAGTGCGGCGGTTGGTGTTTGAGGGGAAGGGCATGGAGGCGCAGGGCCTGATAGACCGTACGTTTTATTCCGGCCGTAACGGTATGCCTTATCAGACGCTGGGCAGTCTGCTGGTTGACCTGCCCGGACATGAGTCTTACACGGATTATTACCGTGACTTGGATATCTCGCGTGCCGTGGCCACGACACGGTATAAAGTGGACGGCGTGACCTTTACGCGTGAATTGTTCGCCTCCTTGGCCGACAAGGCGGTCGTGATGCGCTTCACGGCGGACAGGCCCGGCAAGCTGTCCATGAGGATACATTATGAGTCCCCGTTGAAGAAGCACGCGGTGACGCGGCGGGGTTCCGACTTGGTGCTGGCGGGCGAGGGCGACGACCATGAGGGAGTGAAAGGCGTGGTGGAGATGGAAACCCGCACGAGGGTAAAGGCGGAAGGCGGAAGGCGCAGGACATCGGGGGACGCGATAGAAGTGGAGGGGGCGACATCCGTGACGGTCTATGTCGCCGCGGCCACGAACTTCAAGTCTTATAGGGAAACGGGCGGGAATCCCCGCCGCAAGGTGGAGGGAATGCTCGCCGGGGTCGTGCGGAAAGGCTATTCGGAAGCCTTGGCCGCGCATGTGGGGCGTTACAAGGCCCAGTTCGACAGGATGAGCCTGGATTTGGGAAGCAGTCCGAAGGAACGGCTGGAGACGGACGAGAGGGTGAGGCGTTCCGGCGAGGGCGACGACAGGGCATTGGCGGCGTTGCTCTTCCAGTACGGGCGTTATTTGCTCATCTCTTCTTCGCAGCCCGGAGGGCAGCCGGCTAATTTGCAAGGCATCTGGAATGACAGGCTGTCGCCCCCGTGGGACGGGAAATATACCATCAACATCAACACGGAGATGAATTATTGGCCGGCAGAAGTGACCAACCTTTCCGAACTCCACAGTCCCTTGTTTGAGATGGTGAAGGAACTGGCCGAGAACGGGCGGGAGACTGCCCGCGTCATGTACGGCGCGAGGGGCTGGGTGGCCCACCATAATACGGACTTGTGGCGGTGCACGGGTCCCGTGGACCAGGCCTTCTACGGCACGTGGCCGCATGGCGGGGCGTGGCTTTCCACGCATCTGTGGCAGCACTACCTGTTCACGGGCGACAAGGATTTTTTACGTGAAGCGTATCCCGTGCTGAAGGGAGCGGCCGACTTTTACATGGATTTCTTGGTTCCGCATCCCGCCTACGGCTGGATGGTGGCCGTTCCTTCCATGTCGCCGGAACACGGGCCGGGAGGCGAGGACGCGAATCGGGTCTCTACCATCGTGGCGGGTTGCACGATGGACAACCAGATTGTGTGGGACGCTTTGAACGACGCCTTGGAGGCGGCGCGGATCTTGGGCGAACCGCAAGGCTACCATGATTCGTTGCGGGCCATGATGGACAGGTTGCCCCCGATGCAAATCGGCAGGCATGGCCAGTTGCAGGAATGGCTCGAAGACGTGGACGACCCTGCGGACAGGCATCGCCACATTTCGCACGCGTACGGCCTGTATCCGGGGGCGCAGATTTCGCCTTACACCCGTCCCCTGCTGTTCCAGGCCGCAAGGAACACCATGTTGCAACGCGGTGACGAGGCCACAGGATGGTCCATCGGGTGGAAGATAAACTTATGGGCCCGCCTGTTGGACGGGAATCATGCTTTCAAGTTGATATGCAATATGATGCGACTGATTCCCGGCGACGAGGAAGCAGGCGGGCACCGTGACGGCAGGCTTTATCCCAACCTGTTCGACGCACATCCGCCGTTCCAAATCGACGGGAACTTCGGCTATACGGCGGGAGTGGCCGAGATGCTGTTGCAAAGCCATGACGGCGCGGTGCATCTTTTGCCGGCTTTGCCGGATGCGTGGGGCGAAGGCCGCGTGGAAGGCATAGTCGCCCGCGGCGGTTTTGTCGTGGATATGGAATGGGAAGGCACGCGACTCCTTAGGGCTAAGATACATTCTCGCCTCGGCGGGAACCTGCGCATCCGTTCTTATGTCCCCCTGCAGGGGGCGGGCGTCAGGAAAGCGGAGGGGGACAATCCCAATCCGTTGTTCGCAAAGACTGCCGTCAGGGAACCCTTGGTTTCCGAGGAGACGCTCCCGCAATACCCTGTGTTGCACAAGGTGTATGAGTACGACGTCATGACAGAAGCGGACGGGGATTACGTGGTGGAACGCCAGCCGGAGCCGCGTCCCTGACGGGGGCTCGGGAACCGGCGGCAAGCACGCGGCGGCTTCCCGACGATATTCCTTCGGCGCAACCGGCATGCCGTCCGCTCGGGCCTTGGCACCGGAACGCGGCGGGGCGGGCATCGTCCGGGGTAATCCGGCATTGGAGAAGCCGCCGCGGCTGTGTTCCCCCGGTTGGACGATTCGGGCGATATGGCGGTACTCGGGGATTCGCGCGGCTGGGAATGCCAATTCCCTGACGTTCGAACGGGCCGTCGTACCGAAGAGGAGGGCGGGGGAGGATGACAGTCTGCGCCATGGAGCCTGCCGTGCCGTCCGTGAGTCTCGTGAGAGGAAGAGCAGCCTATAAGTTTTGTTAAAAGATGGAATCGTGCTTACGTGAACATGCCCGTCCGTTCGTATCCAATTATGCGGGGCGGACGAGATGTAACATTTTGTATCATGATAACAGGTTGGGAAAGATGAAAGTCGGAACAGTTTGGAGGAAAGTCGCGCTGGGCTTGGGGCTGTTGGCCTTTTTGCAGGCACAGGCGCAGAAAAGGGTCTTCGTTCATCCGGGCATCACTTATACGCGGGCGGACTTGGACCGGATGAGAGCGATGGTGGAAGCCCGGCAGGAACCGTTTTATACCACGTTCCAGCAAATGTTGAAAGACGGGTACTCTCAAATCGGCGACGGCAATTACCCGGACGTCACGCAAATCGGGGAGGGAAGGTTCAATGCGACCATCGGGTCCGACGGCCGCCGCGCCCATGACATGGCGTTGCTTTACCACATCACGGGAAACAAGGCTTACGCCGACGACGCCGTGAAAAGGTTGAACCGGTACAATCATCTGGTGAACGCCAGCAGCCGCGGGACTGCGCCCCTCGACAACGGCAAGATATATATGCTGATAGAGGCGGCCGAGCTGCTGCGTGACTATGAAGGATGGCGCCCCGAAGACCAGGAGGCCTTCAAGAAGATGCTGGTCTATCCGTTTTACAGCACCAAGGTGGCGGCGGATTCCCACAAGTCGTCGGTTGACGACGAGAACGGAGTGTCCTTCTATTGGAACATTTACGACTTCGACCCGGGACGTTTCGGCAACCAGGGGCTGTTCGCGGCCCGCGGCTTGATGGCCATGGGGATTTACCTGGACAATGACACGATATACGACAGAGCCTACCGGTACCTGGCCTGCCTGCCGGGGCGCGAGGACGATTTGCCTTATCGGCCGGGTCCCCCGGTGCAGGACAGCCTGATCAGCGAAGACGAGTTCAAGCGGGATTACGATGTCACGTGGCCCGACGAGGGAGAAGAATACCATTCCGACGAGGCGTTGCGTTACTATATTTATCGCAACGGCCAGTGCCAGGAGTCTTGCCGCGACCAGTCGCACACGATGGGAGGCATCGGGAATTATACGGCAATCGCGGAAATGGCCTGGAATCAGGGGGACTCCTTGTATGGATGGCTCGACGACAGGATACTGAAAGGAATCGAATTCAGCATCCGGTACAACCTTTCTGCCGTCGAGTCTTTTCCCGACCAGGCGCGGCCGTGGGAACCTTCCGCTTATACGCCCGACGAGGAAGACTGCACTTTCGAGAACGGCAAGTTCTACCAAGCCGTAAGCCGTTCCAAGCGCTGGGAAGCCAAGGGCATGTCTTCTGTCGGCAGAGGCGAGGTGTTCGGCACCGGCGGCTGGAAGACGCAGGCGCTGGAGCATTACCGGGTCCGGGCGGGAGTGCCCGCGGACGGTTATGTCTGGCTTCAACGGGCATACGACAAGATGATGGCGGACTACGGGCATGAGAACTGGGGCGTGGCTCCTAACTGGTATTACGAATGGACAGGCTGGGGGACGCTGACCAAGAAACGCACGGACTGGATGGCCGGCGATGCTGGGACATGGGAAGAGGGACGCAGGGTGTCCGGGATGCCTGCGGCCCCGTGCGTGATAAAAGCCGCCGATTACGACTTTTACACGGGGGACGGGGAGATGCACACGTACCATAATGTCGGAAAGGAACGGTCGTCGGTTTATCGGACGGACGGCACGGTGGAGATAGGGGAAGAGGGGGAGGACGTCTACGTGAAAGGCATGGAACACGGAGAATGGATGAGTTATACCCTGGTGTTCCCCGCGCCGGACGACAACATGGAGGCGGATGTGGAAAAGCGGTATAACGTGTATGCCACCTACCGGAGCCGGTCCGCCGGGGCGAAGCTGTTCGTGGCCGTCGACGGGGGCAAAAGGAAAGGGAAAGAGCTCCGGCCTTCCGAAGGTTGGACGGAAAAGCTGCTGGGAACGCTGGCCGTCAGGTGCGGGGCCGCCGTGCTGAGGGTGTACGTGCAAGGGGAATGCCAGGACCTGGATTTGAAGGAACTCCGCGTCGCGCCTTTGGAGAAGTCGGAACTCAAGCCGGTGGACATAAAAGGGAAAGCCGTGGCGGTGAACGTATATGACGCGAACGGGAACGACAAGACCGAAGAGTCGGTGGCCGCCCTCGACGCGGCCACCGACGGCGTCAAGGACAAGCCCATAGGACTGAAACACCAGTATTTCCTGGTGTACGACTTCGGGGAGGAGGGCTTGGAGATGAACAGGCTTTCTTGCTATAACGACGGGACGACGCAGGACACGAGGGAACAGATGAAGGTCTTGGGCAACACTTCCGGAGGGGCGTACGAGGAGCCGTGGAACCAGTCGGAAGCGAAGGATGTCTTGCGCACCAATGGGAGAATTTATGACGGGATTCCCGTGTTGGAGAACGCTTGGCTCACCGAGGGAGGCGCGGTGGGCAGCTATACCGTGGGCCCCGTGGGAAAGTACAGGTACCTGTCTGTGTACAACTGGTCCGCCGCCTGCAACATATCCGAGCTTGAGGTTTGGTCCAATGCGGATACGGTGGAAGAGGAAGAGGACGACGAGCCGTCGGCCGAGTGGGAAGACGGTGGAGACGGGGTCAAGGGGACAGTTCCCCCTCCGGCCCCGTCGGTGTCGGTCTTTCCCGCGGGACGGTGCATTTGCATTTACGCTTCCGAAGATGCGGGGTTCAGCGTGTCGGGCGTCGACGGCAGGGTCGTCGGGCGCGGGCGCGTGTCGGGCGGCAACCCGTTCCGCGAGGAACTGCCGCCGGGGGCGTACATGGTGCGCGTCGAAGCGCGGGGAAAGGTCTATGTGCGGAAGGTCTTGTTGCGTTGAGCCTGGCGTCAGAAGCGGAGCCGTGTCCCTGGGGGAAGCCGCGAAAAAAACATACGCTTTGACTCGCCGGCCCGTCTTGCGCCGAACGTTTTTTCATTCTCAGCCGAACGGGAAAAAGTTCTCTTGAGATTGTCCTTTCAATCTCAAGAGAACTTTTTTTGCAATCATAACCTGTTGGAAACGTGCGTGGCGCATTTCGGATTGCCGCCTTGTGATTTCTTTACATCCGGCTTTGCCGCAAGACGGACCCGCCGTCCGCGACCGGGCGGGGGACAAGCCTCTTTCCTCCTTTAAGGGGAGGAAAGGGGCCCGGCGTCGTAAGGGGGACGATGCCCGGTTCACTTCATGATGTCCTTCATCCCGTCCTTCGTCAGGTTGCCGATGTTCTCGCGCATGGCCGTGTCGCCTTTCAGGTTTTCCAGCCGGTAGTAGTCCATGAAACCCATGTGTCCGTCGCGCGGCCTTGGCCTGCGCGATGTTCTTGTCGGCGTTGGCCTGGTCGATTTGCAGGGCGGCGCCGATGTTCTTGCCCACGTCGATGTCCGCGATGTCGATGGACAGGATTTCGAAAGCCGTGCCGGCGTCCAGCCCCTTCTTGAGTACCAGCTTGGAGATGGAGTCAGGGTTCTCCAAGACCTGCTCGTGGTTTTCGGCCGACCCGATGGAAGAGACGATGCCTTCGCCCACGCGCGCCAGGATGGTGTCCTCGCCCGCGCCTCCCACGAGCTGGTGGATGTTGGCGCGGACGGTTACGCGGGCTTTCGCTATCAGCTGGATGCCGTTTTTGGCCACGGCGGCCACGGGAGGCGTGTCGATTACCTTCGGGTTGACGGAGGTCTGCACGGCCTCGAACACGTCGCGGCCTGCCAGGTCTATGGCCGTGGCCTTTTCGAAGGACAGGTTGATGTTGGCCTTCGACGCCGAGACAAGGGCGTGCACCACGCGCTGCACGTGCCCGCCCGTCATGTAGTGGGCTTCTAAGTTGTCGCGGGTGATGTTCTTCAGGTCCGCCTTATGAGCTTCGATGAGGCTCGGCACGATGATGCCGGGCGGCACGTTGCGGATGCGCATCAGGAACAGCTGGATCAGCGAGATGTGAACGCCGGAGACCTTGGCGGAGAGCCAGAGGAAGAACGGCACGAAATGGAAGAACACCGCCAGGGCGGCGACGATGGCGACGGCGATGAATACCGGGAAAACGATTGGACTTGACAGCATGATGTAGGAAAAATTAAAGGGTGAATGTATGTTTATCTCTTCTTGACGGTGATGAGGGCTTCTTCCACGCGCACGACCACCACGGGAGTGCCTTCGTCCAGGAAGCCGTCGGCCGACTTGACTTCCACCAGCCGGCCTCCGATGTCCGCATTGCCGATGAGGGCCAGGCGGGTGACGGCCACTCCCTCGTCGCCGGGGCGCACGGAGAGTTGGTCTTGCGTGGCGGCCGTGGAGTCTATGGACTTGTGCAAGGAATATCTTTCCAGCGTCTTGGAGCGCAGCATCCAGTAGCCCGCGAGGACGCAGGCCACGAGCGAGGCGGCGGAAAGCCAAAGCCCGGCGGAAAGCCCGAGCCAGACAAAGGTGAAGTAGTCGGCGCACGCCAGACAGCAGATTGCGGCGATGCCGGCCGCGCCTGTGCCCGGCAGGAGGAACAGTTCTGCCGCCGACAGGATGATGCAGAACGAAAACAGGATGACAATGACGACGATTTCCATGTGAAGAGGTTGAGGTGTCAATAGCCCTGGCGGTATTTGCTCTCGTGCCGGTCTTCCAGCATGTTGAGGTAAGAGGCGTAGCGGCTTTCGCCGACGAGATGCTCCTCCACGGCGCGGCGCACGGCGCAGCACGGCTCATGGGTGTGCGTGCAGTCGCTGTATTTGCAGTCCGCCGAGATGCGGAAGATTTCGCGGAAGTAGTGCGCCGTTTCCCCTTTCTCGAAGTCGAACGTGCCGAATCCCTTGATGCCCGGGGTGTCGATGACGCAGCCGCCGCCGGGCAGGCTGAACATTTCGCTGGACGTCGTGGTGTGCGTGCCCGTGTCGTGGGCGGCGGATATTTCCGCCGTCCGCAAGTCCAGGCCGGGTATCAGCGTGTTCAGCAAGGTGGATTTCCCCACGCCGGAATGGCCCGAGAGCAGGGTGGTCCGGCCTTTCAGGCTGTCGCGCAGCGCGCCGATGCCGTCGGAGCGCAAGGCGGAACACGCATGGCAGGGATAGCCGATGGAGGCGTACAGGCGCATCATGCTTTCCATGCGACGGAGGTCGTCGGCATCGTAACAATCGGTCTTGTTGAAGACGAGCGACACCGGGACGCGGTACGCTTCGGCGGAAGCCAGGAAACGGTCGACGAAGGTGGTGGAGGTCTCCGGGTGCCTGACGGTCACGATCAAAAAGGCCTGGTCTACGTTGGCCGCGATGATATGGCTTTGTTTGGACAGGTTGGAGGCTTTCCGGACGATGTAGTTCTTGCGGTCCTCTATCTCCGTGATAAAGGCCGCTCCCTCTGCGTTGGCGACGATTTGCACGAAGTCGCCAACGGCCACGGGGTTGGTACTGCGTATGCCTTTCAGGCGGAAGCTGCCTTTGATTCTGGAACCGACGAGCCGGCCGTCGTCCGTGCGGACGACGCACCAGCTTCCGGTATTGCGGATGACGAGCCCTCGCATCAGACGGTCATGATTTCCTTGTCCTTGGCCGCGTACAAGTCGTCTATCTGCTTGATATATTTGTCGTGGACTTTCTGCAGCTTGGCCTCGGCGTCCTTTTGCTCGTCTTCGGCCATGCCGTCCTTCACGGCTTTTTTCAGGGCATCGATGGCATCGCGCCGCGCGTTGCGCACGCTGACCTTCGCCGTCTCGCTTTCACCCTTGCATCTTTTGGCCAGCTGTTTGCGGCGCTCCTCGGTCAGCGACGGGATGCCGATGCGGATGATTTCGCCGTTGTTTTCCGGCATGATTCCCAATTCGGAGTTTATGATGGCCTTTTCGATGACGCGGAACATGCTTTTGTCCCACGGCTTGATGGCGATGCTTCGGGCATCGGGCGTGTGGACGGATGCCACGTTGCTGATGGGCACCATGGTTCCGTAGGAATCCACGCGGATGCCGTCGAGCAGACGGACGTCCGCCTTTCCCGCACGGATGTGCGCCAAGGCTTCGTCCAGATGCGTTACCGCCATGTCCATTTTCTCCCGGGCCTCGTCGAGGATAGTCTTTGAATCTGCCATAATCTGTCTTTCCGTTAAGATGGTATGATGATACTATGATATTTCGGGAAACAAAAGTAACGGATTTTTTGTTTACCTGCAATAAAACGGAGTAGGAATTATCGGAAAAAACTTCTTGCGCGGCGCCCGTTTGCTTCTTGCCCGTTCTTCCCCTTGCCGCAACGCCCGTCATGCGCGTGGCGTGACGGGCGTCGCGGCTCATTCTCCGGCAGTCCCGGGGCGGATGCCGGGTCAGCCGTGTACCAAAGTCCCGATGTCTTCCCCCTCCATCACTTTTTTCAGGTTGCCGTACACGTCCATGTTGAAGACGTAGACGGGCAGGCTGTTTTCCTTGCACATCGCGGTCGCGGTGAGGTCCATTACTTTCAGGCCTTTGCGGTAGACTTCGTCGTATGTGATTTCGCTGTACTTCGTGGCCGCGGGATCTTTTTCGGGGTCGGTCGTGTACACGCCGTCCACGCGCGTCCCTTTAAGCATCACGTCGGCTTCGGTTTCAATGCCGCGCAGCGACGAGCCCGTGTCGGTCGTGAAGTAGGGGTTGCCCGTGCCTGCGCTCATGATGACCACTTCTCCGGCCTCCATGTATTCGACGGCTTTCCGTTTGCTGTAAAACTCGCCGATGGGCTCCATGCGGATGGCGGTCAGCACACGGTTCCTCACGCCGATGGCTTCCAGCGCGCTGCTCAGCCCGAGCGAGTTGATGACCGTGGCGCACATGCCCATTTGGTCGCCTTTGACACGGTCGAATCCCTTTCCCGCCCCGCCCAGGCCGCGGAAAATGTTGCCGCCCCCGATGACGATGCCGATTTGCACGCCCATGTCGTGCACGTCCTTGATTTGCTCCGCATATTCGGCCAGTCGCTTTTCGTCGATGCCGTAGCGTTGTTCTCCCATGAGGCTCTCGCCGCTCAGCTTGAGGAGTATTCTTTTGAATTTAGCCATAATAAAAAATGTTGGTCGGTCAAAGCACGGACGGGGCGGACGGGGCCGCGCCCGACGGTATCAGGTGGCTCACTTCCTTGAAGGCATATCTCCGCGTGATGCCGTCCCTGTCGGTCAGGACCAGATGCCCGGTAGGTTCCACGTCGTGGATTTCAGCCTCGAAAACGCCGTCCGCGTCCTGATAAAGGTGGAAGCCGTCGCGCCGGTAAAGCCGTTCCCGGTAGCCGCGGGCGATGTCCTCGGCTTTGCCTTGTCGGATTTCCCGGTAATAATCCTTGAAACGTTTGACGATGTCGGCCAGGACGAACACCGGTTCTTGTTCTTTCCCCGTGATTAGCCTGAGCGAGGCCGGGTTGGGGGCGCCGCCGCGGAACGTCCGTTGGTTTATATTGACGCCGGCTCCTATGATGCAGCTCTCGATGCACCGCCCTGCAAGGGTGTTCTCGACGAGTATGCCGCAGACTTTCCGGTCTTTCCAGTAGATGTCGTTCGGCCATTTGATGCGGATGTCTTCGGCGTAGCCGGACAACGTTTCGCAGACAGACAGCGCCGCGGCCTGGGAGAGGATGAATTGCCGATTGGCTTCCACCTCGCGGGGATGGAAGAGCAGGCCGAACAAGAGGTTCTTGCCGGGCTCCGACTCCCAAGAGTTTCCGGCTTGCCCGCGTCCTGCCGTCTGGAAGTCGGCCGTAACCAGGACCATTTCTTTCGGGGAGACGGGGCGATAATGTTTCAGGAAATCGATGGTGGAGCCTGTCGAGCGGAGCCGTATCCATTCGAACCACGGCGAATCGTCCAATGTGTAAAGGGAATGCGTCATGTCCAAAATGTTCTAATCGCGTTGCAGGCCGGACAGCGGCGGGTAAAAGGCGTCTTCTATGTGCCTTATCCGGGGGAGCCCGTTCCCTCCCGCCACGACGGTGATAAGGTCGAAGCGTACCGGGAGGTCGATGGCGTATTCGCGCAGGTAGGCGTCGGCGGAACTGACGATGCGTTGTATTTTCCCGCTTGTGACGGCATCTTCGGGAGAGCCGAACAAGACGCCTTTCCTGGTTTTCACCTCCACGAAGACCACCGTGCCGTCTTTTTCAGCCACGATGTCCAGCTCCTTGTGTCCGTGCCTCCAGTTCCTGTGGCGGATGACATAACCTTCTGATTGCAGATGGTTCGCAGCCAGCAGTTCTCCCTCTTTTCCTGTTTCGTTGTGTGCGGCCATTACTCGGTTCGTTGGGTTCCCGGGTTGCAAATTTATTAAAAATATTGGTGGATCATCGCAGAAATCCTACTTTTGCATGAATTATGAATCGTGAAGGTGTGGCAGACGATGCTTTTTTCATGAGAAAAGCGCTGGAAGAGGCGCGGCGGGCTTACGAAGAGGACGAGATTCCGGTAGGGGCCGTCGTCGTTTGCGGCGACCGTATCCTGGCCCGCGCGCATAACCTGACGGAAACGCTGACGGATGTGACCGCCCATGCCGAGATGCAGGCGGTTACGGCGGCTGCCAATGCCTTGGGCGGGAAGTATCTGGACGAATGCACGCTTTATGTGACCTTGGAGCCGTGCGTGATGTGTGCGGGAGCCATCGGGTGGGCACAGGTGAAACGTCTGGTCTACGGGGCGCCGGACGGGAAAAGAGGGTACAAGACGTTCGCGCCGCAAGCCGTGCATCCGCGGACGGAAGTGGTGGGCGGCGTGATGGCAGACGAGGCCGTCGCTTTGCTGAAAGACTTCTTCAAAAGGAAACGCCGGTCTCCTTTCACTTGATTTCTTCGTAGTCCACATATTCCCCCTCGTTGTCGTCGAATATTTTGCGCGAGCTTCGGGACGAGGAGCGAGGACGGCCCCGCGACGCGGTTTGCCCGCGGGCGTTGCCGGAAGAGGACTGTCGCTTGCGCCCTTTGGGAGAAAATGAGGACATGATGTCCCGCACTCTTCCGGCTATGCTGAGAACCATGGAGAGCAGGAATGCGAAAAAGACGAAAAGCAAACCGAACAGACATCCGAAAGTACCTGCCATAGACATTGTCTTTTATCTTCGTTGCCGGGCGTGGGGACGAGAATCATTCCAAAATCAATGCGCCTTCTGCCGCGAGGTCAGGACGGAAAGAATGACGTACCATGCGATGATGGCTGCGAAGCAACTGACTCCCAAGAAGATAATCAAGGGAATGCAAGTCAAGATGAAGACGAACCTGACTTTATTGCCTTGCCAAGAAAGATCCTTGAACTTGAGGGAGAACATGGGTATCTCCGCCACCATGAGGAAGCAGGACAGCAACATGGACATGAAAAGGAAGAAAGCGTTGAACCTTCCCGAAGCCAGGAAGCCGTGGTTGCCCGCAATCAGCGAAGCCCAGAACAAGGTGTTGGCCGGGGCCGGCACGCCGATGAAAGACGAAGTCTGCCGCGTGTCGATATTGAACTTGGCCAGCCGCAGGGCCGAAAACGCCGCCATAAGGAAGGCCGTGTAGGGTATCACGCCGCGTAGCGGCTCCATGAAACCGGGGTAGGCCGCCTGATGGAACAGGCGGAACATCATGGCCGAGGGGGCTACGCCGAAGGTCACCGCGTCCGCCAGCGAGTCCAGTTCCTTTCCTATGGGGGAGGATACTTTCAGCACACGAGCCGACATCCCGTCGAGGAAATCGAACACGGCGCCCGTGACAATGAGAAGGAACGCCCGAGCGTAGTCGCCGTGGAAAGCGGCGTCCGTGGCCATACAGCCGGAAATCAGGTTGCAACAAGTGATGCCGTTGGGAATCTGTCGTATGATGGAATTTCCCATGTACCGTTATAATTTGGCGATGATGGTCTCGTTGCCCACCGTCTTCTGCCCCAATTTGACGTTGACTTTGGTCCCGACCGGGAGGAAAAGGTCGACTCTTGAACCAAACTTGATGAAGCCCATGTGCTCGTCGATGTAGCAGCTTTCGTCTTCGTGGATGTAGGTCACGATGCGCCGCGCCATGGCTCCGGCAATCTGCCGCGCCATGACGAAGACCCCGTCCGGTGTCTCGATGACGACGGTGGAGCGTTCGTTCTCTATGCTGGCCTTGGGCAGCCACGCCTTGTGGAAGTTCCCGCCCTGCCGCTCCACCAGCCTTACGGTGCCGTCCACGGGAATCCAGTTGGCATGCACGTTGGTCAAGCCCATGAAGATGGAGACCATCAGCCGGCGGTCGCGGAAGTACTCGTTCTCGTCCACCTCCTCTATCACGACTATTTTGCCGTCGGCCGGAGCCACGACAACGTTTTCCGTGTCCCCCTCGAAACGTCTGACCGGGCATCGGAAGAAATTGACCACGACGAGGTAGACGACCGTGCATACAGTCGCAGAGACGTAGAACGGGAGCTTGCATTCAAAAGCATAGTAAAGGCAGGCGTTGAACAGTAGCAACGCCCCCGCACCCGCGACGAGCGTGTGCGTTCCTTCCCGATGTATTCTGATTTTTTTCAATTTGTCCAGGTTGCGCCCCATGGAGTATTCCCCTTGTGTTACGGGCAAAGGTAGCTATATTCCGTTAAAATGCAAAATTCTCGTACTTCCTTTTTCAAAGGCCGCCCCCTAAAAAGTCTTTTATGCCAAAAAAACAACGGTTTCTTTTGCCGGTTTCCCCGATGTGGCGTAACTTTACCCGTGATTTCTGTTTCTTACCAAATCATAAGCTATTATGCAGGACTTCGTACATCTTCACGTGCATACCCAGTATTCCATCCTCGACGGTCAGGCCAGCGTGTCGCGCTTGGTGGACAAGGCGATGGAAGACGGCATGCGCGGGATGGCCGTCACCGACCATGGCAACATGATGGCCATCAAGGAGTTTTTTAATTACGCGACCAAAAAGAACAGCGGCGCGAACGCGGACGTCAGGACGTGGAAGAAGCGTGTAGCCTTGTTGGAAAACGGTGAGGACGCGGCCTTGAAGGAATGGGCGGACGGGCAGGAAAAGAAGAAGAAGGAAGCCGATGAGCTGAGGAGGTGGGCAGAAGCAAACGACGAGCCGATGCCGACCGGGGCGAATTTCGTGCGGGAGGCGCGGCCGGATTTCCCGCCGATTGCCGACCAGCTGGCTACGGCACGTGCGGAGTTGGCGGCGGCCCGGAAACGCTTGTTCAAGCCGATATTCGGTTGCGAAATGTACGTGGCGCCGCGCCGTCTGGATCAGATGGATAAGGAAAAGGATGGCCGGCGGTATCACTTAATCGTGTTGGCCAAAAACGAAACGGGGTATCATAACTTGGTCAAACTGGTCTCCAAGTCGTGGACGGACGGTTTCTACGGGCGTCCGCGTACGGATCGTTTTGAACTGGAGGCGCACCGTGAAGGCCTGATCGTATGTTCGGCCTGCATAGCCGGCGAAGTCCCCCGGAAAATACTGTCGGGCGACCTTGAGGGGGCAGAGGAGGCGGTGCGGTGGTACAAGCGCGTGTTCGGGGGCGACTATTACCTGGAACTCCAGCGCCATGAGGTGAAGGACCCGAACCAGCGGGCCAACCGCGAGACTTTCCCGCTGCAGCAACGGGTCAACGCGCACCTGATGGGATTGGCCCGCAAATACGACGTGAAATTGGTCTGCACGAACGACTGCCATTTCGTGGAGCAGGAGGATGCCGAAGCGCACGACCGTTTGATTTGCCTGAGTACCAACCGCGATCTGGATGACCCGAAACGTATGCTTTACTCCAAACAGGAGTGGTTCAAGACGAGGGCGGAAATGAATGAAGTGTTCGCGGACGTGCCGGAAGCATTGGCAAACACTTGCGACATTTGCGACCAGGTGGAGTTTTACAGCATCGACCATGCGCCGATCATGCCGAACTTCGCCATCCCGGAAGAGTTCGGGACCGAGGACGGCTATCGGAAGAAATACACCGGCGAGGAATTGTTTGAAGAGTTCACCCGCGACGAAAACGGCAACGTGGTGCTCAGCCGTGAGGAAGCCGAACAGAAGGTGGAGAAGCTGGGAGGCCGTGACAAGCTTTACCGCCTGAAGTTGGAAGCCGATTATCTGGCCGAACTGACCTACGCCGGGGCGGCCAAGCTCTACGGCGACCCGTTGCCGGGGCACGTGCGCGAACGTATCAACTTCGAGCTGCACGTGATGAAGACGATGGGGTTCCCCGGTTACTTCCTCATCGTGCAGGACTATATCAACGCCGCGCGTTACGAGTTGAACGTGTCCGTGGGGCCGGGACGCGGGTCGGTGGCCGGCTCAGCGGTGTCCTATTGCTTGGGCATCACGAAGATAGACCCCATTGAATACGATTTGCTGTTCGAGCGTTTCCTGAACCCCGACCGCATTTCGCTGCCCGACATCGATGTGGATTTCGACGACGACGGGCGCGGAAAGGTCCTGAGCTGGGTGACGCAGAAATACGGCGAAGAGAGGGTGGCGCACATCATCACCTATGGCACGATGGCCACGAAACTGGCCATAAAGGACGTGGCCCGGGTGGAAAAGCTGCCGTTGGACGTTTCCAACGGATTGTGCAAGCTCATACCGGACAAATTGCCGGACGACGAAAACGGCAGGCCGCGCAAAATGAACCTCCCGAATGCCATCTCGTGCATCCCGGAGCTGCAGCAGGCCGAGGCATCGCCGAACCCCTTGCTGCGCGACACCATCCGTTATGCCCGGATGCTCGAAGGCAATGTGCGGAACACGGGGGTGCACGCCTGCGGCGTGATCATCTGCCGCGACGACGTGTCCGATTGGGTGCCGGTCAGCACGGCGGAGGACAAGGAGACGGGGGAGAAGCTCCGCTGCACGCAGTACGAAGGTTCCGTGATTGAAGACACGGGGTTGATCAAGATGGACTTCCTGGGGCTGAAGACCCTGTCCATCATCAAGGAATGCCAGGCCAACATCCGCGACAGCCTCGGAATCGACATAGACCTGGACGCGTTGGACATCGCCGACCCGGCCACATACCGCCTGTATTGCGACGGACGCACCATCGGGACGTTCCAGTTCGAATCTCCCGGCATGCAGAAGTACCTGCGCGAATTGCAGCCTTCCTCTTTCGAGGACTTGATAGCCATGAATGCGCTTTACCGTCCGGGGCCGATGGATTATATACCCGACTTTATCGACCGCAAGCAGGGGCGCAAGCCCGTGGCGTACGACATACCGTGCATGGAGAAGTACCTGAAAGACACTTACGGCATCACGGTGTATCAGGAGCAGGTGATGCTGCTGTCGCGCCAGCTGGCCGATTTCACGCGGGGCGAGAGCGACACGTTGCGCAAGGCCATGGGCAAAAAGCTGATAGAGAAGCTGAACCACATGTACCCGAAGTTCATCGAGGGAGGAAAGAGGAACGGCCACGACCCGAAAACGCTGGAGAAGATCTGGGCGGACTGGAAGAAGTTCGCCTCTTACGCGTTCAACAAGAGCCATGCCACGTGCTACTCCTGGGTGGCCTACCAGACGGCTTACCTGAAAGCCAATTTCCCCGCCCAGTACATGGCGGCCGTGATGAGCCGGAGCCTGGCGAACATCACCGACATCACGAAGCTGATGGGCGAGTGCAGGAGCATCGGCATCAACACCTTGGGGCCGGACGTCAACATTAGCCGCCGGAAGTTCAGCGTGGACGTGGACGGGAACATCCGCTTCGGGCTGGGGGCCGTCAAGGGGCTGGGCGATTCGGCCGTGGACGCCATCGTGGAAGAAAGGGAAGCCCGCGGGCCTTACAAGGACATCTTCGACTTCATCCAGCGTGTGCCGAGCGGGGCAGTGAAACGGAACAACCTGGAAAGCCTGGTGCTTTCGGGGGCTTTCGATTGTTTCGGAGGCGTCGCCCGTGAACAGTATTTCGGCGTGAACGCCAAGGGGGAATGCTTCATCGACCTGCTGGCACGTTACGGCGCGCGCTACCAGACCGACAGGGACGCCGTGCAGAATTCCCTCTTCGGAGACATGGACATGGTGGAAATCGCCACGCCGGAAGTGCCGCGGGCCGAGCCGTGGAGCTCGCTGGAGCGCTTGAACAAGGAGCGCGACTTGGTCGGCATCTACCTGTCGGCCCATCCGTTGGACGATTATGCCGTCATACTCCAGAATGTATGCAACGCGCACATGGCGGATTTGAAGGACATGGGACAGTTCGCCAACAAGGACCTCACGCTGGGCGGCATGGTCACGTCAGTCCGAAAGGGAATCTCCAAGACCGGCAAGTCGTACGGCATCGTGACGATGGAAGACTTCACGGGAGCTTGCGAGCTGCCTCTGTTCGGGCAGGACTGGTCCGCGTGGGGTTCATACATGGAGGTGGGGAACACGCTCTACGTCACGGCCAGATGCCAGCCCCGGCAATGGAACCCCTCCAGGCTGGATCTCCGCATCGGGCGCATCGATTTCCTGGCGGACGTGAAAGACACGCTGGTGGAAAGGATTACTATATCCGTGGCTTTGGACGCGTTGGACGAGGATGTCGTGCTTTCGCTTTCCGGCATAGTGAAGGCGTGCCCGGGCAATACCGACCTCTATTTCCGCATCCTCGACCCCCTGGGGCAGATGAACCTGACGATGCAGTCCAAGTCGGCGAAAGTGTCAGTTAAAAAGGATTTAATTTCTTATATTCAAGGCAACCCCGTCCTCTCGTACAAAATAAATTAGTATATTTGCCGGCGGTAACAAACGACTGAAAGGAACGATACGATGGCATTAGCGATTACGGATTCTAATTTTGAGGAGTTGCTGGCTTCAGGCAAGCCGGTGGTAGTGGACTTCTGGGCGACGTGGTGCGGCCCGTGCAAGAAAATCGGGCCGGACATCGAGGCGTTGGCCGAAGAATATGAGGGACAGGCCATCGTCGGCAAGTGCGACGTGGAGGAAAACGACGGCCTGGCCATGCGCTTCGGCGTGCGCAACGTGCCCACCGTGGTCTTCATCAAGGACGGCGAGGTGGCGGACAAGCAGGTCGGCGCGGCCCCGAAGAGCACCTTCGAGGAAAAGCTGAAGGCCATCCTTTGACGGCAGAGGCCATGGACAGCTTGGAACAGGAGCTCCTGCAGGAAGCCGAGGACGACGCCCGCACGGTGGAGTTCATCAAGAATTACCTGCCGCAAGAGGTAAAGGGCAAGTTCTCGGACGAAGAGCTGTATTACTTCCTGGATGTCATCGTGGAGTATTATGCCGACAGCGGCGTCCTTGACGCGGAGCCCGACAAGGACGGCTTCATCGAGATAGATCAGGGCAAGATAGCGGACTACGTCGTGTGCCAGGCCCGTAAGGACAAGATGGGCGACTTCGCGGCCGAGGACGTCCTGTGGGTGGTCCGGGGCGAGCTGGAATACGGGGAGTCTTCCGGCGGGGAAGGTTGATCCCGTGGCGCAAGATTGCGGAGGCGGGCGGTCTTGTCCCGTGAAAACGCAAGACAAAATCCCTTCCGCGCAGTGCGGGGAAGGAATCTCAAGAGAACGGAAAACCAACCGGCTGTGATTGGTTTTCCAATCTCAGGAGAACGGTTTCCCGTTCTCGTGAGATTGTTTTTTCGTTTCGTATCCGATTGTGAATTAGCGGGTTGCTTTTGGGGCGGGGAAAGTAAGGAATCTTGTCGCGTCCCGCCTGTCCCCCTTGCTCGTGCCCCGTCCTTGGGCGGGGAGGAAATGCCGGGGCCCATGTCGGTTTGGACCGTGGATGTCCGTTGCGGATAATGCGGAGGGCTTTGGCCCCAAATCCGGGGTCATGGGCGGCGGATGCCGCCTGGAATGCCGGGCGGGCGGGATTGTCCCTTCCGAGTCCGCGCCCATGCCGCATGGCATGGGGAATCCCGGCGGAGCCGGCAAGTCTCCCCGCCCCGGCCCTGCCGGGAGAGGCAGCCCCGCCGCGGGGGATTCCCGGGAGCCGTGAAGCCCCGCCGCGATTCCCTCTCCGATTGCCGGAGTGCCGGAGGCGGAGGGCGCGGGATTACCCGTCCGCGACCGCCGCGGGCTGGCGCGGGGACTTCCCCGGCGTCCGGCCTGCCTGCCGCCGCGGGCCGTCAGAACCTCACCGTGCGCGAGCCGTCTTCGCCCTCTTCGATGGTCACTCTCACCGTGTTGCCCGGAAGCAGTTCTTCCACCAGCTCCGGCCACTCGATGAAGCAAATCGCGCCGCCGTAGAAATAGTCTTCGTAGCCCATGTCGTACGCTTCTTCCAATCCCTTGATGCGGTAGAAGTCGAGATGGTAAATCGGTTCCCCTCTGCCTGAACGGTATTCGTTGACGATGGCGAAGGAGGGCGAGTTGACGACGTCTTCCACGCCGAGGCATTCGCACACGGCTTTGGTGAAGGTGGTCTTGCCGGCTCCCATCCTGCCGTACAGGGCAAAGACGGTGTTGCCGCCCATGGCCGCGACGAATTTCCGGGCGGCCTCGCGGATGCGGTCTAAAGAGTCTATCCTGATTTCCATGGTATGGCTTTCCTTCCTTTAATTGCGTTTCCTGCTTTGCAGGGTTATCAGCGGTATGAGCATTTCCTCCATGGAGATGCCGCCGTGCTGGAAAGTGTCGCGATAGTAGGACACGTAGTAGTTGTAGTTGTTGGGATAGGCGAAGAAACCGTCGCCCGAAGCGAAGATGTAGGCCGTGCTCAGGTTGGGGGAGGGGAGCAGGACTTTGCGCGGGGCCTTGATCTCAAAGACTTCCCTGGGGTCGTATTTCAGGTTCTTCCCCAGCTTGTAGCGTAAGTTCGTGTTCGTGTTCTTGTCCCCGACGACTTTGACCGGCGACTTCACGCGG
>CAYPMY010000002.1:0-688 GCA_964412085.1 uncultured Paraprevotella sp.
ATCGTCCCGTAACGGGATGTCAAGGCAGAACGCGGAGGACTTTCGGCCGCCGTGCGAACCCCGCAACCGCAGGAAGCCAGACAAATGACCTTTAAAACATGAATCATGCTTGCCTTTATTGTTGCCATAGGAATGATCGGCTTGATACTGCGCGGAATATTCTTCGGTAAGTGGTAACGCTGCAAAAGAATCGTTGCAGGGGAACGCACCGGGGAGTCGGGATTTCACCTCTTTCCCCGTGAAAAGTACACGCCGGGCTGTCCCGTACCTTTTCATACAGTCGCCGAAACGTTCTCGGCGGCCGTCTCCCCTTTCGCCCGGTTCCCAAGCCCCGTGCGCGGGAAATCACGCGGGGAAGCCGCCGGAAGGTGCGCAGTCCGCGTATGGCTTCAGCAGCAAACCGGCAAGAGTATATGTCGCGGAGAAAGGGACTAAACGCTTATCTCGCCGCTCCCGACGCAGATTTCCGACGCCGCGTCGTACACCACCCCGAACTGCCCCGGCGCTATGCCTTGGATCCTTTCGGGGCTTTCCAGCCGGTAGCCGTGCGCGGCGCGGAGGAGGCGGCCTTTCAGGAAGTCCGGCTGATGGCGCGTCTTGAACGTGACTTCCACCTCCGCGGCGTCGCCCCACGGGTTCTCCGTGACGAAATGGAAGTCCGGCAGATTAAAACCGTGGCCGTACTGCA
>CAYPMY010000002.1:706-13880 GCA_964412085.1 uncultured Paraprevotella sp.
TTGATGAGCTTGTTGCACATCACGTCGGGGTTCGGCGTCAGTCCCCGCCGCGCGCGCTCCGCGACGTAGCCCGCCACGAGTTCCCAGTATTGCCTCTGCAAGTCCACCACTTCGAGACGAAGCCCGTAGCGGCGTGCCGTGGCCGCGGAAAGCTCGATGTCCTCCTCGGCCGTGCATCCCGTCTCCTCGCCTTCCCTCCCTATCTTGATATAGAACAAGTCCGGCTTATGCCCCGCCTCGCAAAGCCTGTGGACGGCGACCGCGCTGTCCACTCCGCCGGAAATCAATGCCGCAATCCTCATAATCTCGACTTTTCGTGTTTGCCGCCGCAAAGATAGCGTTTTTCCCGGAAAGTCCGTGCCGCACGTGACGGACGCAGGCAGGCAAAGGCTCGTGGAAGCGCGGGACGGGACGGGGGCTTGCCCTCGGACAGACCTGCGCGGGGAGGTCTGCGTCTTCTTCATCGCCCGTGCGACGGGCAACGGCAGCAAGCCCGCCGGTTCTTCCCCTCCTTACGGCTGTCCGGCAGTTGCCGGCAGGGCATTTGCCGAAAAAAACGGGGATGCGGTTAAGTGGTTCGCCGTCCCCGAACGTATAAGACAGTAGAAGCAGTTTGTTAATATTGAAATTAGGTTAATGTGGGTTCCGGGCATCAGGCTTGTCCAAGGCGGAAGATTGTCTTTCAGGATATTCGTTTTTCATCTCGAAATTCCCGCGTACATGGCGAGAATCACGTTGCTTTCCCTTGCCTTCTGCGGGCGGGCCGTCGTGGCTCCCGCTCAAAACATGACCGATTCGGCTGTAATGGACGACAAGTCGGCCGACAGCCAGGTGTTGAACATCGGGACGGAGCCTCCCATAGCGGACAGCGTGTTCCTCCATCCCGACCGAATACGTTACGACCATCGCTGTTTCCAGATCGAGGGGCGTGACGTGTTCATCTTCAGCGGCACGTTCCAATACTTCCGTGTGCCCCGTCCCTTGTGGGCCGACCGCTTCCGGAAGCTGAAGGCCGCGGGGTTCAACTGCGTGGAGACTTACGTGCCCTGGAACTGGCACGAACGGGAGATGCCCCGTTCCTTGGACGACGAGTCGCACATCGACTTGGGCGACATGGTGGCGTTCCTGCGGATGGCCGAGGATTTCGGGCTGTACGTGATACTTCGCCCCGGCCCTTACATCTGCGCAGAATGGAGCGGGGGCGGATTCCCCCAATGGCTACTCGCCAAGAAGCCAAAGGCTTTGGGAGACAAGGTCTGGCTGCAAAGCGACGAGCCGGAGTTCATGCGGTGGAACGAACATTGGTACAGGGCCGTATGCCGGGCGGCAGCCCCGCATCAGCTGACCGAGAAGCCGGCAGGGGGCGCCGGCATCATCCTGTTCCAGGTGGAGAACGAATACAACCGCGTGAAGTGGTTCCCAAGGGAAGCCAAGAGGAACTGCCTGGAACGACTGGCCGGCATGGCCCGGAAGTACGGCATCGAAGTGCCCGTCATCACCTGCTGGACGGATGAATCGCGGAACGCGGGCAAGGGCGCGCTGGACGGGGCGGTCGACATGGTGAACAGCTACCCGCGGTGGCAGGTGGAAAGGAGTTTCGGACGGTTGGTCAATCTGCAGATGAAGACCCAGCCCGGGAAGCCGCTGGTGTCGGGGGAATTGCAGGGCGGTTGGGCCGGCGAGCTGGGGCAACCGCTCCCCTGGGAGCAGGACGGCCTCGCGCCAGTGCAGACGCAGAACATCGCCCTCTATGCGCTCGAACGGGGGTTCTGCGCACTGAATTTCTACGCAGCGGTCGGAGGGACGAACTTCGACGACTGGGCGGCCCGGCAGCAGACCGCTTCCTACGACTTTGCGGCCGCCATCGGGGAGGGCGGGACCACGAACGAGCGTTACCGCCGTTTCCAGGGGCTGTCGGCTTTCATCCGCGAGCACGGCACGCGCATAGCCCGCGCGGACTTGGACTATGTGCCTTACACGTCCACCGACGACGATGTGAAGTTGGCCGTGAGGACAAGCTCGGATGGCGACCGTTACTACTTCATACGCACCGAGGAGCATTCGCGCCAGCACTTCGGCACGATATGCGTCCAAGGGCTCGCGCTGGACTTCGCTTTGGAACCTTTCGGCGCGATGGCGTATTATCTGCCGTCGGGCGCGAAGGAGGGGACGTGGTATCCCCGCCTGCCCGAACCGCAGGCGCGCGTCATGCGGCCCCTGCCTCCCGTGGAGCTGAAACGCGAAGGCGTGATGGCAAACCGTCTGCCGTCGGAATGGACATGGCTGCGGCGCGGCGGGACCGTGGACGACGACGGCATTTACGGACGGCATTTCATTTATTACCGTGCGTCAGCCTACCGGGGATGCACGCTCGAAGTAGGCCGGACCGGGAAGGATGTCATGAACCGTTCGGCAGCCGATACCGTCCTCGTCGCGGTCGACGGCGAATTGGTGCCCATAGACAGGGAGACGCCGGAAAAGGCCTGTTATCGTATTCCCGGCGACTCGGCGGGCAGACAAAAGGCAGACGTCCTGTTGCTGTTCGAGAGCAGGGGCTTGCATCATCATACGAACGCGGCTGTCGAGGAGCATTGGAAGACGGGCCCGGCCTTCGTCCGCAGCAGGGGTGAAGATTTGCCTCTGCGGTATGCCTACACGGAAAAGGCTTTCGGGGAGCGGTGGTCGGCAGGAGGCGGCCTGCCCCTGCGCGATTCCGTTTCCCGGCGGGGGAACCCTTTGTTGAAATGGTACTTCTATTCTTTCGAGACCGCGGGCGACCGGGACGACTTGCTTTATTTCCTGCGCCTGGAACATTCCGGGAACGGATTCGTCTATGTCAACGGCCATTGCATCGGACGGTGCTACCAGGAGGGGCCGCAACGCGAATACTACATGCCGGAATGCTGGCTGCGCCAGGACCGTCCGAACCGCGTAGCGGTGAGCCTGCGTCCGTGCCCCCAAGGAAACGACGTTGAATCCGCGTCAGTCGTACTGAGAAGCCGGGGCCCGGACAGGTGATCCGCGCCGCACGGGCGTATGCACGATTGTGGGATGGACGGCCTGACGACGACGGGGGATGTTCCTTTTCGTCCTGTCCCTGACAAGGATTGTCCCATTGCCGCACGGGATAAAGGCCGTATCTTTGCCGGGAATAAAAACATGACACGCGAATGAAAAGACTTTTAATGTTCTCCTTGGCCGTCGGGCTCGGCTGGGGACTTCAAGCCCAGGTGACGGAACGCGAACGGCCGGCGGAGTGGAAGGGACTGGCGGAGGGGGCACGTTTCATGGACCGCTTCCGCCCGATGAAAGACGGAACGCCGTCTTCCGACGTGTGGGGAGCGGACAGCGTGCGCCCGCGCCTGATGGATAACGGCATCGAGTCGCCGGAGACCTCCTTTTGGGGAGGGAACATCCTGCGGGCTTCGGACGGCAAGTATCATCTGTACGTTTGCGGGTGGCCTGAAAATTCGCCCGAGGGGCACATGTCCTGGCGCAACTCCACGGTGTTCCATGCGGTCGGCGACAAGCCGGAAGGCCCGTACTCTGTCGCCGACACGATAGGAAAGGGGCATAATCCCGAGGCGTTCCGTCTGCGGGACGGGCGCGTGGTGGTGTATGTCATCGACGGATATTATGTCGCCCCCTCGGAGAACGGCCCCTGGCGCTACGGCCGTTTCAATTTCGACGCGCGCAGCCGGAGAATCGTCGAAGGGCTGTCCAACCTGACGTTCGCCCGCAGGGAGGACGGTTCCTGCCTGATGGTATGCCGCGGCGGAGGCGTTTGGGTCAGCCGCGACGGGCTTTCTCCCTACGGACAGCTGACAGACCGCAGCGTATATCCCTCGGTGGAAGGCCGGTTTGAAGACCCGGTGGTGTGGCGCGACCATCTGCAATACCATCTGGTTGTCAACGATTGGCTGGGGCGCATCGCCTACTACCAGCGTTCGAAGGACGGGTTGCATTGGGTGACGGAACAGGGAGAGGCATACGTGCCCGGCGTGTCTGTCCATCCGGACGGGCAGGTGGAGCGTTGGTTCAAGTACGAGCGTCCCAAGGTGTTCCAGGACAGCATGGGGCGCGCGGTCCAGATGAATTTCGCCGTAATCGACACCATCAAACGGGAAGACAAGCCGAATGACAACCATAGTTCCAAGAACATTTGCATCCCGTTGGACAGAGGGCTGTTGCTGGAAGTGCTGAACCGCGACACGATTACGGCGGGGACGAGGACCATAGAAGTGAGAATCCGTGCGGAAGAGGGCTTTGACCCGCAAAAGGATGTCGACGTGAGGTCCTTGCGTTTCGGCGCGTTCCCGGAAGTGAATTTCGGGCGGGGATGCAAGGCCGCCCGGTCGCGCAAGGAGGGGAAAGACTTGGTCGTGGAGTTCGACGGGGCCGGGAACGGCATGCAGCCGGACGAGTTCGCGCCCAAGATGCTGGGACGCGACAAGAGGGGCCGGCTGTTGTACGGCTACGCGTCCCTGCCTTACGTGGATTACCATCCGGCCATCCTTTCCGCCGCTTACCCGATGTACGACAGGAAAGGGAAAGCCTTGACGTTGGAGGTGAAGAACTTCGGCCTGTCGCCGTCATGCCCCTCGCGAATCGTCGTGGAAGCCGGGGGACGGAAGCTGGCCGAGGGGCAAATCGCGCCCCTCGCCCCGTATGCGGCGGAGGCCGTGCGATTAGGCGCGGACTTCGTGCCGACGGCGGAAGAGCTGTCGGACTTGGCGGTCGTTTTCTATGCCGACGGGAAAGAGGTCGAACGCAACAGGTTGAATTATTAGGAGGAATAGCGTCATGAATACACGGTTGAAAGGGCTTGGCATCTTGTGGCCTTGGGCAGCGGCTCCGGCCTCGTATGCCGGTGACGCCCTGCGGGAAACGCCGGGCCTCAATCCGTCCCGGAAGTATCCGAGGGGAGTTCGCGCCGGGGCGGAGCGGACGGCACACGACGATTCCGCCGGGGAGCGTGCCGGGTCGCCCCGTCCCTTCGGCGTCCCTTATTTCACGGGCGAGGACTTTTATGCGGGCTGTGGCCGGTATCGCAGGGAGGCGGATTCGGCCGCAGGGCAGCCGGGGAAGAAGATCCTCTCGGAACGCGGCGGGGTTGACGCTGGCCTTCCCCCGTGCGGCAGCCCGCCGCCATCAAGCGGAAGCGTCTTCCGGCAAGGGACGTCGGCAGAGGGCGGCGGGAGACGGCCCGTCCCCGAAGACGAGGAACGTCCGGGCGGCGGGCTCCCCCGCCGGGACGGGGCCGGTCGGGGCGCGTCCCGTGCCAGTGGATCTCAAGGAGGGCACGGCCGGGCTTCCTGCGGCGCCGGCTTAGACGGGAATCGCCGGCGCGGCGGAAGACTGAGGCTCTCGGACAGCGGTGCAAGGCGGGAGCGGGGCCGAACTTGTCCGAGCCCTGCCGGGGCGCGACCCGCGCCCCGGCGAAGCAACGACCGACGGAAAGGCATGGCAATGAAAAGGCTCGGCATGTCGGCGTTCTGTCTGGGACTGTCCCTTACGCAGGGGGCGGCCTCCGTGTGGCAGTGGTCGGTCCCAGTTTCCAAAGTCGTCGCGCCGGAGACGGGACGGCATCCGCAGGCCTTCCTGTGGATTCCGGAGGATTGCATACAGGTCAGGGCGGTGATGATAGGCACGCACAACATGTGCGAGGAGACCTTGTTCGAGAACGGGCTGTTCCGCCGGAAGATGGAAGAGGCCGGCGTGGCGTTGGTGTGGATTACCCCCGGATGGGACCGGCAGTGGAAGGCGGACTCGGGAAGCCCTGAAGCCTACTGGCAGATGCTGGAAGACTTGGCGGAAGCCAGCGGATACGACGAGCTGGAATCCGTCCCCGTCATCCCGATCGGGCATTCCGCCATGGCGACCTACCCGTGGAATTTCGCGGCCTGGCATCCGGAACGCACCCTGGCCGTGGTGTCTTACCACGGGGACGCGCCGCGTACGAACCTGACCGGTTACGGGGGCGAGAACCTGGAGTGGGGACGCACGCGCAACATCGACGGCATCCCCGGCCTGATGATAGAGGGGGAATACGAATGGTGGGAAGCCCGGGTGAACCCGGCACTGGCGTTCCGCATGATGTACCCCGAAAGCTGTGTCTCTTTCCTCTGCGACGCGGGGCGCGGGCATTTCGACGTGTCGGACCGCACGGCGGAATATATCGCCTTGTTCGTGAAGAAGGCTTTGCAGGCACGTCTGCCCGGCACGGCGGCGCGCGACCGTCCCGCGGCCTTGCGGAAGGTGCGCCCGCAGGACGGATGGCTGGCGGAACGCTGGCATCCCGTACAGCCCCGCAGGGCGAAGCCCGCACCCTACGCGAAGTACAAGGGCGACGCGCACGATGCCTTCTGGTACTTCGACCGTGAGATGGCGGAGGCCGCGGAAGAGCGTTATGCCCGGGAGCGGGGGAAGGAAATGCTGTACCTGGGGGTGGAACAGGAGGGGAGGCTGGCTCCTTACGACCCCCGGTCGCACGTCAGGGTCAACGTGCCTTTCCGTCCGGAGGCCGACGGCGTGACGTTCCGCCTGAAAGCCGTATTCACGGACAGCCTCCGCGCGTCGGCAGAGTCGCCCCGCGTGAAAGGCCGCCCCGTCATCACCCGCGTCTGCGGCCCGGTGAAGAAGCTGGACGACACGACGTTCGTGGTCGACTTCTACCGCATGGGGCTGGACAATCCGCGGCGCGTGCGGGACATGTGCCTGGTGGCCAGCTACGATGGCGACGACCGTTACAAGAGCGTGGTGCAGGAACTGAACGTCCGTATCCCTTATCCTCTCACGGAGGGGCGCAGGCAATATTTGCTCTTCCCGGGCATCGCGGACGTGACGGAGGGGACGGAGACCGTCCCGCTTCACGCCGCGTCGGATTGCGGCTTGCCGGTGCGCTATTACGTGAAGGAAGGCCCTGCCGAGGTGGAAGGGGGAGAACTGCGCCTGACGCGGATTCCGCCCCGTGCCAGTTTCCCCGTGAAAGTGACGGTCGTGGCCTGGCAATACGGGCTGTCCGGGCGGATACGGACGGCCGACCCCGTGGAGCGGAGCTTCCATGTCGTCCGGGACCAGGAGGGACGCCTCCCGCGCCCGCCCATGGAAGGACGGCGGCCGACAGAAAGAAAGTGATTTCGTCCCGTTCCCGGCAAAACGTAAGCAAAAAGCCGTCTCAGGCCGATTGCAAAAACGGTGAAACGATTCGGATAAACGTCCGTTTTGAATGAATATTCGCAAGATATTACAGATTCGGGCCGTTTTTCCCGTCCGGAGACGGTTTTTTCTCAGCCGAACGGAAAAAAGTTCGGCTGAAAGAGAAAAAACGTTCGGCGCAGAAAAGTCCGGCATTCTCTTCTTAAGCCGGATGGACAAGGCTGGAAAAGGCGGGTCATCCCCGTTTTTCCGCCTCGCAGGGCGTATTTGGCAGGCCGGACGGAAGAATCCCGGAATGGCAGGATGTCACGGCAACCGCCCGAAATGACGACGGATGGGACGGGTTTCCCGTCGGCAGGAAGAAAAACCGATTGCCGGGGAAAGCAAAAAGCCCTATCTGCTTTCTTTTTGGATTTTCCCGCCTTCGCGAGAATCCGCGATTTGGCTTCCTTCCCGGGGACGGCTCCGAACAAGCGATTCTCGCAGGGGCGGAACTTACTTTTTGACATTTTGTCAATCCGTCACCGTCCCGTTTGCGGGGGCGCGTCCGCCCCGTTCCCAAGACGGCCCGCCCTTTCCGGGACAAAAGATTGCCGTATGGCATCCTTCTTCAGGAAGTGCCCGCGCGGCGGTTCCGACTCGTCCGGAGACGGCCCCGGGGGCGATACGGCATCCGTCCGCGCCCGATGCCTTCCTCGGGAGCCAGCGAACCCGCCGCTTTCTCCAAGCCTCGTCCCCGCGCGTTGCGTATGCCGCCCCGCAGGAGAAGCGCAAAAGTCCTGTCCCGCACCGTAATGCACCCCGGCACTGAATGGAACGGATGCACGACGCATCCCGTGTTCCATACGGAAACGGTCGTGTTTGACGTAGGCTTCCATGCCACTCCCTTCCATGTACCGGCAACCCTCCTTCAGCCGCATGAAGCGAATGCCCCAACGGAGAAGCCTTTCCTGTTTCACGACGGGAGCGGATGTCGTCCATGCGGGCATACGGAACGGGCTTCAGCATCACCTTTGAGCCGTGGGGAGAACGTCCCCTTCCCTATGAAGTCCCTTTCTCTCTTGTGAGGTCAAGACAGCGAAAAAGACCTGCTTGACCGCCCCGGCAAGAGTGCCAAGCAGTCAGCTCCATCTTGTATTTTTACCGAAACCATACCCTTAAGGCTTTGCTATAACGAAAAATGTCTGATTGTTATGGAAGAAAAAGGAAACGGATACGGGTGTCCTTTTAGGTTTTATGGAGGGCTTTGTCATTGGGGCGGTGGCAATATTGCTTTACAGAATGCCATTGCGATGAGGAAGCCAATAATTCGAGAGAGCGGTTTGGCTAAAAATCCGCCTATCTTGGTGATTTCCGGAGAAAAAGCCATCTCCAACGCTCTCCTTTGAGTATGATTTCTTCCCCCTCCCCCTTGTCGGTCACTTTGAACGTCATGGGGATTGAATTTTGGCCTCTTGTAAGGATTTTGACAAGCACATGCTCCGATAAGGTATAAATCGCTTTCATTACTTCCTATTTACCGCCTTCGATTGTATTAATCGATCCCGCCTGTGAAGCGAGTATTCTGTTCCTGAAGGAGGCCATTTTATAAGATTTCCTTATAAACGAATGTGTTATCGTCAAAAAGCCCTACGTTGTTCGACAGTCTTTTTTTCGTCACATTTATCGCGATATCCGACTGGTCGATCCCAATCCACTTTCTCGAACAATCCTGTGCCGCTTGAAGTGTGGAGCCAGAACCGCAAAAGCAATCCATCACAATAGAATCTGGTCTTGACGATACCTTGACGATAAATCTGAGCATGTCAAGGTTCTTTTCTGTCGGGTACAAGGGGTGTGCAGAGTCCTTAAATTCCCATACGTCTTGTGCTTTTTTGTTCAAATGCTCATCGGCATAATTGATTTTCCGAGGATTCCCTTTTGACGACCATTCAATCAATCCTGCATTGTCTAATTTTTCCAATTCAGCGACACTACACCGCCAATGCCTCCCTTTCGGGGGCAGCATTCCTTTGAAAGGTCGATTAGTTTCCCCGTTGGATGTTTCCCCCGGTGCGTGAATCGGGACGGTCGTGTATCTTCTCCCTTTTAAGTCTATTTTTGGGTATCGTTTTGCAATATCATCTTCCGAGCAAGGGAATGTAGGATTGTTCCATATCGGCTTGTTTGTTTTCGAGTAAAATAGAATCATATCCTTTATGTTCCCAAATCCTATTCTTGCAAAGTTTTTGGGATTACATTTAATCCTTGTAATATCATTTCGGAAATTCTCGATCCCGAATATCCCATCTAACATTACTTTTACATAATGTCCTATCTTGTAATCTATATGGAGGTATAATGAACCGGAATCAGATAGAAGTTCCCATATCAATTTAACCCTTTCACGAAGAAATTCAATAAATTTTTCCCCACGTAAAATATCAGAATAGGCGGTTTGTGAATCATTTGATTTGCTGATAGTTGAAACACGGCCGTCATTGTCAATCCCAAATATTCCACCCGTTGCGAATGGCGGGTCTATGTAAACAAGGTCTATCTTGTTTTTATAACCATTGTCAATTAGCCAGTTCATGGCCGAAATGTTATCGCCTTTGATAAGTATATTACCCATTGCTAAATTTGATAAAGAAAGTCCCTTAACAACAGTGCGCTCATAATAGGCTCGTCATTTTGTGTTATATAAGAATACATTTTCTTTCGACTTGGTATATATGGAACCCCATCAATGATACCGATTGCCATCACTCCGGGATTTACTGTGGCGTGAATGGTAGCGATTGTGTCTAAAAATTGGTCGTTTTGATGTCCTCCCTCGTCGGATATAAACTTGGCTTCACCAATTACATACTTTCCATTAAATCGGCATAATAAATCCAGTCCCTTATCCCCATCCCGTCTAAACCCAAGCCGTTTTATCGCAAATTCTTTTAATTTGAAATCCGATCCGTCAAGAATGGCATTAGATTCCGTTTGAAGAAATTCGCGCTCATTAACAGGGAAAACACCTAACACGCCCGATGAAATCCAGCGTCTAAAAAGCGAACCCATTTGCCTGTTTGTTTCTTTTGGTTGCCTACACCTTTCATAAATATTCTCTATACCTAATTCTCTGACACGTCCGCAAATTCGATTTACCGTATTCGGGTTTCGTTCTATCGCAGTATGGTCTCTTCTAAAATATGGGACATACCCGTCTTTTATAGGAAATATGTCAAGACTTAGTAGTGCCTTAAACAACTCTATATTATTATGTTTATGGAAACCATCCTTAATTCGCTCCCAAATATCAGAGTCAATTTCCCTTATTGAATCAGGAGATAACGGATAAACAGAGAATAACTGGTCAAGATAATCTCGCTGATTTGCCAATTCAATGCTTTGTTTCGTAAAATAGTTCATATAAGATAAGATATGATATGTTTATTGTAGTATCCAGTTACCTGTTGTTGAAAATCAAGTGTTCCCTAAGAACGGGGGAAACGACATCCGCCCCGTCCTGCCGTTACAAGACCACTGCCCGTATGGCCAATACCAGATAAGTGAGGTAAAGTGCGCTTTGGAAAACATCCAAGTCCGCTACGGCATAACCCGTGGAAGTGTACTGGGTAGAAATGAATCTCCTATCAGGCGACATCCTGCGCAGAACATAAGCGCATGCCATATAAGTGGAAAGACCTGCCAACAATCCCCAAAGCATCCCGAACAGAATATCTCCCGGATAATGCACTCCCAGATAAATACGGGAATAAGAACAGGACACGGCCCACAGAACCAGGGAAAAGGTCATCCAAGCATTACGGACCAACAAGGCTAAAAAGACACATACGGCGAAAGTGTTGGCCGCATGGCTGGATATAAAGCCATACCGTCCGCCCCGATAGCCATCCACCACGTCTACCAGATACATCAACGAGGGATCCTGCGCCGGCCTGAAGCGGGCAAAATAGGGCTTGCAGAAAGAAGAAGAAAACTGGTCGGCCAACAAGACGGCCAAGGCAAGAAACAGCACAACGAGTCCCACCTCGCGCATGGAATTGTTCTTAACCAACACATAAAACAACACGATGGCCACGGGAATCCACGTCACCGTGCTGGTGATTCCGCCCATCAAATGGTCGAAAAACAATGAATCACTGCCATTCAACTGCAACAGCAGCCGCTGGTCCAAACCAATCCAGTCTTCCAACGTCATGTCAAATCACCTCCATTGCCCCTGCCGGCATCCAGCCCACCTTGCCGTCCGCCAAGCGTATTTCTTTCCATTCCTTCATGGAACCGTCTATGATTTCCACACGCGTGCCCTCGTGCAACACGAACAGCTCCGTCCCCGATTCGTTCGGAGTACTCTTCACGACAACCGAACTGCTCATCACCACAGCCCCGCTGCGGACATTCAGTTCCCGATGCTGCGTCCAGGCAAACACGTTGGCCAGCACGACGACCGCCGACATGGCCAAAGCTCCAAAGAAGCCCGACTTCTTCCACACGACCTTATTGCTTAAGAAAAACACCAGAATCGACGCGCACGCCAGGACAAAAGCCACAATACCCGTACGCGCCCATCCGTCCATGCCCATCATTTCGACGACATCCTCATACCACGTGACAAAGAACATCTCGCTCTCCGGGGTTATCTTGTCAATCGTTTTCGAACGGGCCAACTCCAGATTGAAACGGATGTCCGGATTCCCGGGGCTCAGCAAGGCCGCGCGCTCGTAATTCAAGATGGCAAGAGCCAGACGATCTGTCTTATAATAGCAGTTTCCCAAATTATAATATACGTCCGCATGCTCCCCTTCCTTCAGCAAAGCCATATACATGGGTATGGCTTCTTCGTACTTTTCCGCAGCGTACGCGCTGTCGGCCTGCGCCTTGTCCTGGGCGCGAAGCGGGAACATGTACATCGCTCCCGCGCATATCAAAATCAACTTCCTCATCAGATTCATTCCTTGCTTACCGTTTAATGGAACTTTCCATCTTGTTAATGACTTCCGTGGTCGCCGCATATATCTTGTCCATCGTCTGCGACGGGTCTCCCGGCGCATAACGGGCAAACTCACAATCGTTCATCGTCTCCACCAACTGTCGCACGACGGAGGCGTCCGCCCCTTTGGCCTGCAGCTTCTCGCTGACATTGTCCTTGTTCAGTTCCGCAGCCGGGAGGTTCAGCTTGTCTCCCACATAGCCCCACAATGCCTTCAAGACTTCATCATAAAACTCGGCGGGCTTGTTGGCCCTCAGCAGTGCGGCCGCTTGTTTCAGACGCTTGGATGCCGCCTTGCTCGCCTTCTTGTTGCGCATTTTGGCCACATTGGCATTTTCCATGGCTTGTTTGCGGAAGGCCACCACAAGGAGAATGAACGCCAACAAAGGAACGGCATAACTCCACCAATAGGCGGCCGTCCCGAAATAGGACTCGCCCTTCCGGCGCAAGCGCACCTCGCCCTGATGGATGTACCGGATATCTGAAGCCAGCAGCTCCACGTCCTCCTTGTTCGTATAGCTCCCTCCTCCGCTTCCGCCTTTGCCTTTCGCCACGCTAAGGTCAAATTCTTTCGTCTTCACGGTCTTGTAGGTTCTCGCGTCCGTGTCGAAATAACAGAACTCCACGGGCGGTATCGAATATTCACCGGGATGGCGGGGCACAGCCAGATAATCAAGAATCTTATTACCGGAAGCCCCTCCGCGCCCCACTCTTGTCTGGTCCGTAACCTTGGCGTCGTAGGTCTCGAAATCTTTCGGGAATTTCACTGCGGGAGCTTTCATCAGCTTCATGTTGCCGTTCCCTGAAACCGTGATTCTTAGTGTCAACGCGTCGTTCGTCTTCACCTCGCCCGGGGTGAGGGAGGCACTGATGTCGAATTTTCCCACCGCGCCGGAGAAATTAGCCGGGCGCGGCGAAGGCAAGGGGTCTACCTGCAAGGTCAAGGCAGGAGCCACGATGGTTTTCTTCACCTCGACCATGGCACTCCCCCCGTTGAAAAACGCGTCAATCGGATCGATGTTGCGGTTC
>CAYPMY010000002.1:13890-46390 GCA_964412085.1 uncultured Paraprevotella sp.
CACCACGATGCCCTCGAACTTGATGGAAGGAATCGTCATCTTTCCGCTTCGCTGGGGGAAAAGCACATATTGCCGCCATACTACCGTACCGTACCTGCGCCCGTTGTACTCTTCCATTTTCAGGCTCTTCTGTTGGGGCAGCTCTATTTCCTGAGTATGAAAGCCTTCCAAATCAGGCATATCTCCCGCCAACTGCGACAAGTTGACCAAAGAGTAGACTTTATAAGTCAGCACCACGGCCTCCTGTTCATACAGGCGTTGCTTGTCGGCCGTGACCGCGATGAAGAGGTCTTTCCCGGTAATCTTGGCCCCGGCATCTTGTGTCTGCATCCGGTCGTGCCGCCCTCCTCCCTGCTGGCGGGATTGTGTCCCCCCGCCGCTACCGGGCATGACCTCTATGCTCACGGTATTGGAACGGTATTGCTTCCCGTTCACGGTAGCCGTAGCGGCCGGGATGGTATAAGCGCCGGCTTTCAACGCACTCAACACATAGGTATAAGTCACCGAACTGCTCTGCGAAGTCCTTCCGTTAATCATTTGGAAACTGGACTGCGAGGAGCGGCTCGGCCCCATGTCCACACTAAACCCTTTCAGGTTGGCAGGCAAGCTGAAATTGCTGACTTCCTGCGTGTTCACGGTGAAGCTCAGCCTGAACTGCTCGCCTTCTTCCACCACGTCAGGCGCCGTAGCCTTTATCTGTACGTCCGCCCGTATCCCGACCGTCAGACAACATAACCAAAGTAATACGATATATTTCTTCATTCCTGTTTCCTTTATCGACTTCATCGAAAGCGGGTTGCGGCCCGGCGTTCCCCAAGCGAGCCCGGCATTGCTCTCGTCCCGCACCGCCTGCTTGGCCTTCACCATTGTTTTTCCAATTTCCTCTGTCGCGGTCTGGCCATTGCCTTCCTGATGCGCTCCTGTGTATCTTTCTCGTCTTGCATGGCCGCGTTCAACAGTTGTTCGGCATTCTCCTTCGACATGTCCTCTTCATTCTGCTGTGCCTGCTTTTGCTGTTGTTCCCGTTGGTCTTCATTCTTGTCCTTGTTCTCCCGTTTGTCCTTTTTACTGCTGTCCTTGTCTTCTTCTTTGTTCTTGTCCTTTCCGCCCTTGTTCTCCTTGTTGTCATTTTGCGGGTCTTGCTGCGGATTGTTCTTCAGCTGGTGCTGGCACAAGGCCAGATTATAGCGGCTCTCGTTGTCCGCAGGGTTCCGCTTCAAGGCGTTCTTGTAGCATTCGATGGCAGGAGCGAACTGCTTCTGGCTTTGCAGTATCACCCCCATGTTATGATATATGGAAGCCAGTCTTCCTTTGTTCGTCTCCACTTTCGCAGCCTGTTCGTATGCCTGCATGGCATCCTTGGGCTTTTGCTGCCTCAACAGCGCGTTCCCCAAATTGAAATGCGCCTGCGGGAAGCGGCTGTCGGCTTCAACGGCCTTGCGGTAATCCACCTCGGCTTTTGTGTACATGCTGTCGCGATACAGCCGGTTCCCGCTCCTCAAGTAGTCGCGGCCTGCATTCTTCTGCGCCCATGAAAGAGACGCCATCAGGCACAAGCACAGGGCCAATCCGCATTTATATGTTCCACGTGACATGTCTTTCCCCTTATTTACGAAACAACTTTATCTTCTTGAACAACGGATTCTTGCGTTCCACAATCAACACGTCCAGGACAAGTGCAAGCAAAGCCAGCAAGGCTACGGCTTGGAACTGCTCGTCGTATTCCGAATAGACCGCGCTTTCCATCTCTTTCTTGGCCAGCTTGTCCACGTAGCCCGACAGTCGTTCCTGCGCGGAAGAACTGTTGTCCACGTAAATATAGGCGCCCCGGCCGGCGGCGGCGATTTCCCGGCACATCGGCTCGTTCAACTTGGAAACCACCACGTTTCCCGCGTTGTCCGTGACGTACTGCGAACTGCCGGGCAAGGGTATCGGTGCGCCTTGCGGGGACCCGACTCCAAGGACATAGACTTTTATGCCCTTTTCCGCCGCGGCCTTGGCCATCTCCACTGCCCCTCCCTCGTTGTCCTCGCCGTCGGTAATCACAAAAACAGCCTTGCTCGCATCCCGGTCGGGCGTGAAGCTTTTCATGGCCAAGTCGATGGCCTGCTTGATATCCGTCCCCTGCGTGGTAATCATGGACGGGCTTATCGTTTCCAGGAACATCTTGGCCGACACGTAGTCGCTTGTTATCGGCAACTGGGTGTAGGCTTCCCCGGCATAGACTATCAAGCCTATCTTGTCGTCCGTCATATTGTCCACGATGTTGCTTACCAGCATTTTGGATTTCTCCAAACGGCTCGGCGTCACGTCTTCGGCCATCATCGAATTGGATACGTCCATGGCTATGATGGCCTCTATACCCTGACGCTTGCGGGTTTCCGTTTTCGTCCCGAACTGCGGACGGGCCAGAGTGAAGACCAACAACGCCAAGGCCGCAAGCATCAGCCACGCCTTCACCTCACGCCGGGCATTCGAGACATCCGGCATCAAGCCTTTCAGGAGCTCGGTGTCGCCGTAACGGAGCAAACGTCTCCTGCGGCAATAATTCGTGGCATAATGCAGGCCTGCCAATAAGGGTATCAGCAGAAGCAAGTACAAACATAATGGTTCTTCAAAACGGAACATAATCAAAATGAATCAAGGTATCTTCTTCAATATGGTCATACGTGACAGGATTTCAAGCAACAGCGCGGCGGCGGCCAACCAGGCAAACAAGGCATACGCTTCATGACGCTTGCTGTATTGCCTGACGTTCAGCTTCGTTTTCTCCAATTTGTCAATGTCCTTGTACACGTCCTCCAACTTCCTGTTGTCCGTAGCACGGTAAAATTCACCGTCCGTATTCCCCGCTATGGCCGCCAACGTCTTGGTGTCGATTTCTACCGGGACATTCAGATATTGCACGCCGCCCGCCACCGGCATGGGGTAAGGAGCCAGACCGTTGGTGCCCACGCCAATCGTATACACTCGTATCCCGAAACTCTTGGCAATCTCTGCCGCGGTCAAGGGCGAAATGTCCCCGGCGTTATTCGTTCCGTCCGTCAACAAGATAACCACCTTGCTTTTGGCCTTGCTGTCTTTCAGCCGGGAAACGGCATTGGCGATGCCCATTCCCACGGCTGTCCCGTCCTGAATCATGCCCCGCTGAGCCATATCGGTCTTGATGCCATGGAAAAGGTTCAGCAACACGGCATGGTCAGTGGTCATCGGACATTGGGTGAACGCCTCGGCCGCAAAAATAGTCAAACCGATATTGTCATTCGGCCTGCCCGCTATGAACTCGGAAGCCACCCGCTTGGCCGCTTCCAGACGGTTCGGCTTCAGGTCTTCGGCTAGCATGCTGGTCGAGACATCGACTGCCAGCATGATGTCTATGCCTTCAACCTGAGTGTTTTTCCAACTGTTGCTGGTCTGAGGACGAGCCAGAACAATGACGACCATCACAAACGTGAACAACCGCAGTATGAAAGGCGCATGTATCAGATGGTTCTTATAACTCTTGGGCGCGTAACGGTATGCCGTCGTATCAGACACCAGCAAGGTGGGTTCCTTCTTCTTGTTCTTCAGCACATACCATAAAATATATGGTATAAGCAGGGGCAAAAGGAAAAAATACTCAAAATTCGCGAACGTCATAATCACTTGTATTTTAAACTACCAAGCCATGCACCATCCATAGAATCCAAACCGACAAAGCCAAAGCGGCCAACGCAAGCGACACCAAAGCCAGACGCATGCCCATCAATGTCCGGCGACTGCGCTTCTGTTCAACCGTCACTTCGTCCGGCACCGATTCGGCCTTTCCGTCCGTTTCCGCCTTCGTCCGGTTGATAAACTCAATGGCACTCACCAGGTTTGCGTCGTTCTCGTTAATCAATGTCTTATATTTGGCAAATTTGACCAGATCGGCTGTCTGGAACAGCATGCGCAATTCGCGCAGACTTTCAGGAGTTTGCTCTTTCAGCAAGCGGTCGATAATCTCGGTAGAAGTCATCTCCAAGGCATTGAAACCGTAACGCTTCTCCATGTAAGTACGCAGGATGGCCGTCAGCCGGGTATAATATTCTTTCGGGTCTTCTTTCGCCCAGACTCTCCCTGCCTTGATTTGATTGATTTCCTCCATGGCTTTCGTATGCGGCAAAATCTTGGGAGCCAGTTTGATCATCTTGATGATAGGCTTATCGTCCCGATAACGTATATAAAAATAAGCCAATCCGAGAACCCATACGAGCAGAAGGACGGACAGCCAGAATATCAAAGACCAATCGGCCCACGAGAAAGGCACGGCCATAATCTCCTTAGGGCCGTAGAATCGGTCGACATGAACCGTATCGACAGGTATCGACAACACCCTCAACGCCAAGTTCTTCGACTTATATTCTTTCCCATCCACTTCCACCACGAGGGGAGGCAAATAATACAAAGCCGAATCAAAAGAAGTCACGACATAACTTTGGGAAACCTGACGGCGGGTTCCTTCGTTCAACTGCAACGTGTCGGCGCTGGACACTTCCACCACTTCCACCCCGGGAACCAGCATATCTCCCGCTTCCAGATGGGGCATGGCTATCTTGGATCCGGCATCCGCACTGACATCTAAAGTCATGCGGGTCTGCTCTCCTATCCAAAGTTCCAATGAATCAATCCTGACATCCACCGTCACCTGGGCTTCCGCCATGTTCGCCATCAGGAGGAATGGCAAAAGCGGACATAGCCTGACGGCCTTTCTATCTTTATTATGGAAACTTTTCATCGTCAATTTCGTTTGGCAAATAAAGTCATCAACGAATACACGTAATCTTGATCCGTCCGGATAGAAACCGAATCCACATTACTCTTCGTAAACGTGTCCTGCAACAAATACTGCCTGTTCTTCCACCAGTCATGATGAGCTTTCCGCACTTTGCGGCTGGACGTGTCGATATATTGTTCATGCCCGGTTTCCGCATCGCAAACCTTCATCAGCCCGACATCCGGCAAGTCTGCCATCCGGCGGTCGAAAACCTGAATGGCAACCACGTCATGTTTCCTGTTGGCCACGGTCAAAGCCGTGCGATAGTCCTTTCTGTCTATGAAATCGCTCAACAAGAATGCCGTACAACGCCGCTTGATGGCTCGGGTAAGATACTCTATTGCCTGGCCGATATCCGTGGATTTGCTTCGAGGAGCAAAATCCAGCAGTTCACGTATGATGCGTAAAATATGCTTGCGTCCTTTCTTCGGAGGAATGAACTCTTCAATCCTGTCCGAGAAGAAAATCACTCCAATCTTATCATTGTTTTGTATGGCCGAAAAAGCTAAAGTCGCAGCTATCTCAGTCACCATTTCCCGCTTGGTCTGGGAAACCGTTCCGAAGCTCAGGCTGCCCGAAACATCAATCACAAGCATGACCGTCAGCTCACGTTCCTCCTCGAACACTTTGACGAAAGGCCGGTTAAAACGTGCCGTCACGTTCCAGTCTATGCCGCGGATGTCGTCTCCATACTGGTATTCCCTCACCTCAGAGAAAGCCATGCCACGTCCCTTGAAAGCCGAATGATATTCGCCAGCAAAAATGTTGTTAGACAGTCCTCTCGTTTTTATTTCGATTTGGCGGACTCGCTTTAAGATCTCGCTTGTATCCATTCACGACTATATGATCAGGGCACCTCTACCTTATTCAATATCTGACTGATAATTTCTTCGCTGCTGACATTTTTGGCTTCCGCCTCGTATGAAAGCCCGATACGGTGACGCAGGACATCATGGGCAATGGCGCGTACGTCTTCCGGAATCACGTACCCCCGGCGTTTGATGAAGGCGTACGCCCGGGCCGCCAAGGCCAGGTTGATGGAAGCACGCGGGGAGCCGCCGAATTCCATATAAATTTCCAACTCCTTCAGACCGTATTGCCCGGGATAGCGCGTGGCAAAGACGATGTCGGCAATGTACTGCTCTATCTTCTCGTCCAGATACACTTCCCTGACCACATTGCGTGCCCCGATGATTTCATCAGTGGACAAGACAGGACGCACGACGGACTTTCCCCCTTTGATTTGCTGACGGATAATTTTCTTTTCCTCTTCCAACTTGGGATAATCGATTGTCACCTTCAACATAAAACGATCCACTTGGGCTTCCGGTAAAGGATAAGTACCCTCCTGCTCTATCGGATTCTGCGTGGCCAACACCAAAAAAGGTTCCGGCAATTTGTAAGTTTCTTTACTGATGGTGACCTGACGTTCCTGCATCGCCTCCAACAGGGCACTCTGCACCTTGGCCGGGGCACGGTTGATTTCATCCGCCAACACGAAATTGGCAAAGATAGGGCCACGTTGGGCGATGAACGTCTCTTCTTTCTGGCTGTACATCATCGTGCCTATCACATCGGCAGGGAGCAAGTCCGGAGTAAACTGTATCCGGCTGAATTTCCCGTCTATCAACGATGCCAATGTCTTTATGACCAATGTCTTCGCTAAACCGGGCATTCCTTCCAACAATACATGCCCGTCACTCAACAAACCAATCAAAAGTGATTCCACCAAATGCTTCTGCCCCACAATCACCTGCCCCATACCGGTCATCAAATTCGTTACAAAAGCACTTTGTTTCTCAATTCGCTCATTCAACTCGCGAATGTCTATCGCCTCAGCCATACCTGTTTATTTGTTTATAAATTATACTCTCGTCTTCCGTGACCCAAAATTAATCTTTTTAGTACGCACCGACAATATTATATTATTAAAAAAAGTTTCCCAAATATCTATTTAAGAAACTTTTCATGGCAGTTAACAGCGTTTTAATCTTAACCTGGGTATTTTCAGTAACATACCCTCTGGCACGAGGTCGGGATTAGCGATTTTATTGTACACCGCTATGTAAACTGTAAAATCTTTCGAGCCGTAATACCTCAATGCCAGGCCACGCAAAGTTTCTCCGCTCCTCATGCGATGCTCTTCTCGCGTACCTACAATTTCGTATCCCCCGTTTTTCACCTGAGGGTATTCCACGGATAGTTCTCGTGTGCTTCCCGGCTGTATTTCCGCCACATTCGTTCTTACACCTTCCGGCACTTGCACTTGCCTTACGGAGCCGGAATCCACCCTCAAAGAATCTTGTTCGGTCGGAATCCGAACCGTATTCTTTTTAAAAGAAGCGGGATGCACCACGACCAGCCGCTTCACGACTTTTGCATGATTCCCATAAAAAAGATGATGATAGCCGATATAATAACTGACAGACATCAATGACAAAACCAGCAGGACTACAAAAAACATCATCCAAGGCGTCAAATAGACTCGTCTGCGACCATGATGTCCGGGTTCCATTTGAACGATATGCTGATTCTCCACCGTTTGATGTTCGACTTTCTGCACCTCTATTCGTTGAGTTGCCACATGCACCTTTTCCTCATGACGGGCATCGGCGTTGGCACCATTCTCATTGTGCGTGCCTTCTTCCTTCCCGGCCGGCAACACTTCCTCCTGAACGGCTGAAACCGATTCTGCCTTTATCCCGTTTTCAGCGTTTTGCTGCAAAGAGGAAGCCCTTTCATCTTCCGATTCGTCATCAACCGGCACGTCCGATTCCTCATCCACAATCTCAGAGACGACCTCGGTCTTGCTTCCAACCTCTTCCGCCACATCGGAATGTTTCCCCTTGGAATCCGCCGCGGTTTCAGCATCAGCATTTTCATTCTCATCATCTTGAATCTCTACCGCTCCGGCTTCCTCTATGGCAGCTGTTTCTATCGAGACCTCACCTATGCCGTGACGCTCTCCCGACTGCATGTCCATCTCTCTGCCCGAAAGGACTTCTTCCGATTCGGATAGTGCCGTTTCATCCGTTTCATCTGAATCTCCATCCACTCCAAGTACATTTCCCGCTCCATTACTTTCAGACAAATCCATCCGCTCCATGTCGGCGACATCCGTGCCTTCATGCAGGACTACGGTTTCGAACTGCGCAAAAGGCTTATTGACGGCGTCCCGCAGAACGGAGTCCGGAGTAAAGTTAACCTTGGTATATGCTTTGATTACGATTCTCTCGCCCGTGTTCACATCCACACTCTCCCGGCTGTCCACTGTCACTAACTTAAAGGTCCCGAGCCCTTTTACCTTGACAATCTTCTCCGTTTGCAGGAAGTCTCCTATGATTTCGAAGACCGAGCGCACAAAGGCGTCAGCGTCTTTTTTGGGCAAACCTCTCCGCGACGCCAACCCGTCAGACAAATCTTGTATCAAGACCTTCTTATCCATCACGACCGACGTTTATTGCATCTTCTTCTTAAAAGAAGTGCTGGGTTTGAAGTTAATGGCTAATTTGGGAGGCACCAGCATGCGTTGCTGGGTAGCGGGGTTCACCACCACCCGCTCCTGCTTTTTCCTCACCTCAAACGAACCCATGTTCTGGATAGCTATGACGTTTTCGTCCTCCAATTCTTCCGTCATTTCTGCTACCAAGGCTACCATCAGCGAAGACGCGTCCTTCACCGTATAGCCTAAACGGCGTGACAATTCCGCTATAAACTCCTTGTTGTTCATACGTGTGCAGCTATTTAAGACATTCGAGTACCATACAAATCAAAGTCACCGGCATCTGTAATCCTCATCTCATAGAACGCTCCGAGAGACAAGGCTCCTTCGCTCACAGGGATAAGGACTTCCGGGTCCACCTCGGGCGAATCAAACTCCGTACGTCCTATATAATATTCACCTTCGCTGCGGTCTATGATCACCTTGAACACCTTTCCTATTTTCCGAGCCGCCAGATCCGCTGAAACCATCTGCTGCAAAGCCATCAACTCATCCAACCTTGCTTGCTTGGTCTCAAAAGGAATCTCATCCTCATAATGCCCGGCCGAATAAGTCCCTTCTTCCTCCGAATAAGCAAAAGCGCCCATGCGCTCGAATTTAACCTCGCGGACAAAATCCAACAACTCGTTGAATTCTTCTTCCGTTTCTCCGGGATGCCCTACCATCAACGTCGTACGCAAGTGGACTCCCGGTACTTCTTCCCTGAAGCGTCCTATCAAATCATACGTTTCCTGGCGAGTCACATGGCGATGCATCCTCCGTAACATGCCGTCGCTGATATGCTGCAAGGCGATGTCCATATATTTGCAGACATTCTTTTTCTCACGCATCACCCGAAACAGGCCCGCCGGGAAATCCGCCGGGTAAGCATAATGGAGCCTGATCCACTCCACGCCGGGAATGTCTGCCATCCGTTCAATGAGTTCCGGCAACATCCGACGATGGTAAAGGTCCAGACCGTAGTAGGTCAGCTCCTGGGCAATGACCTGGAATTCCTTCACGCCACGTGACACCAGCGTCCGCACTTCATCCAAAATCTCCCCTACCGGGCGCGACACATGCTTCCCCGTGATGATGGGTATGGCACAATAGGAACACCGGCGGTCACATCCCTCGGAGATTTTCAGATAAGCATAATGCGATGGAGTCGTCAATTCACGTTCCAGACTCAACTCCCGATGATACGCCTTTCCCAAATCGGCCAACAATTCTTTCCAATCGAACTTGCCATAAAACTTGTCGACCTGCGGGATTTCTTCACCTAATTCTTTCAAGTAGCGTCCCGAAAGGCAACCCATGACAAACAGCTTTTTCAGGCGTCCCCTTTCCTTGGCCTGACAAAACCCCAATATCGTATTGATGCTTTCCTCTTTGGCATCCCCGATGAACCCGCAAGTGTTAATCACGGCAATTTCCCCTTGGGGGCGGTCAGCGTCATGCGTCACCTTGTACCCGTTGGCTCTCAACTGACGCATCAACCTCTCCGAATCGACCAGGTTCTTCGAACATCCCAGCGTTATGACATCAACCGTATTCTTTCGCAAAACAACAGCCCTTTTTAATGAACCTGTCAAACACTCTCCCTACTCGTCCCCGAAAAGAGACCTTACAAACTCTTTACGATCGAAAGGCTGCAAATCCTCGACGCCTTCTCCCAAGCCTATATAACGCACCGGGATCTTGAACTGGTCGGAAATGCCGATGACGACTCCGCCCCTCGCCGTCCCGTCGAGCTTCGTGATGGCCATGCTGGTCACTTCCGTGGCCAACGTGAATTGCCTTGCTTGCTCGAAAGCGTTCTGCCCCGTGCTCCCGTCAAGCACCAGCATGACATCGTGGGGGGCGTCCGGCACCACTTTCCGCATTACACGTCTTATCTTTGACAATTCGTCCATCAATCCCTTTTTGTTATGCAGACGTCCTGCCGTGTCGATCAAGACGACATCCGCGCCATTCGCCACCGCAGAGCTCAACGTGTCGAAAGCCACGGACGCCGGATCACTTCCCGTCCGCTGCTTCACGAGAGGGACTCCGACCCGCTCAGACCATATCTCCAACTGTTCCACCGCTGCCGCACGGAACGTGTCCGACGCTCCAAGGTACACTTTCTTCCCCGCCTCCTTGAACCGGTAGGCCAGCTTGCCTATGGTGGTGGTCTTCCCGACCCCGTTCACGCCTACGACCATGATCACGTAAGGCTTTCCCCCCTCGGGCAAGACGAAGCCTTCCGTATCGCTTTCGGCGAGCAGGGACGCGATCTCATCCCTTAACATGCCGTTCAGCTCATTTACCGTCACATACTTATCCCGAGCCACGCGCTTTTCAATCCGCTTGATGATGTCCAGCGTAGTATCCACTCCCACGTCCGACGTTACCAAGACCTCTTCCAGGCGATCCAGCACTTCATCGTCCACTTTAGACTTTCCGGCCACAGCCCGGGTCAGTTTCCCGAAGAAACTCTCTTTCGTCTTTTCCAGTCCTTTGTCAAGTGTCTCTTTCCCCCCTTTCGAAAAAAAGCTGAAAATTCCCATGCGCCTTTTGTTTGATGTACGTTATAAGCGCAAAGATAGTGAATGGCGGACGCAGAGACAAACGAAAAACAAAGTTTTTCACGTTCGGCCACGCCGAATCGCGTCCCATGTCCGTAAAGACGAAGATAGCGCAAGCCTTCCGGACGCCGGCCGCACCTACAGAAAATCCCCTCCGCGATCCGCGGAGGGGATTGCCCGCATCGTATCAAGACACGGGGTCAGTTCTTGAAGTAATCCTTCACGGCTTCATTCGGGATCATTCGCTCGTCAAAGACATAAGCGCCCGTCTTGGGGCTCTTCACCATTTTGATCACCTTAGTGTAGGAACGCCCCTCCAGCTTGCCCGTCTGGAGGGTCGCCACTGTCTTTTTTGCCATAGTGCCTCGATTATTCTAACGTTTATTTTATTTCTTTATGGACCGTCATCCTCCGCAAGATAGGATTGTATTTCTTCAGTTCCAGCCTTTCGGGAGTATTCTTGCGATTCTTCGTCGTCACGTAACGGGATGTCCCGCGAACGCCGCTCTCCTTCATTTCAGTGCATTCCAGAATGACCTGCACCCTGTTGCCTTTGACCTTCTTTGCCATAACTCGCCCTCCTTTGATTAAGCAATCACTTTAATGCTTTTCCAATCGCAATAGCCTTTCTCCACCGCATGGGCCAGCGCGGCGTCAAGGCCCACCTTATTGATATACCGCAGACCTGCGGCACTGACTTTCAGCCTAATCCAGCAATCCTGCTCCACATAGTAGAATTTCTTCGTGAACAAGTTCACGTTGAACCGCCTCTTCGTGCGATGCTTTGAATGGGAGACATTGTTGCCGACCATGGCTTTCTTCCCGGTAATCTGACAAATCCTGGACATCTCTATCTTCCTTTTTTCGTTTGTTCCTATCAGCTTCTTCCGAACAGGGTGCAAAATTAGCGCTTAAAAAACGAACATACAAGCGTTTTCGCAAAAAAAATCACTCTTCTTCCCGGGGATGACGCTTTTTGAGGATGTCGAGCAAGAGTTGAAGGGCGACCAGCGTCGCTTTGGCCAGATTCATGTCCCGCCCGTCGTCGCCTTCGAGTTTTTCCACCGTCACTTCGTCCTTGTCCCCCACGGCAATCCAAATCGTACCGACCGGGGCCTCCTCTCCCCCGCCGGGGCCGGCGTAACCGGTAACGGCTACCGCGTACGTGGTTTCCATGGCCTTCAAGGCCCCTTCGAACATGGCGCGCACCACTTCCTCGCTCACAGCCCCTTTTTCCTCAAGCAGCTCCTGCGGGACTCCGAGGAAACGGGTCTTCATCTCGTTGGTGTAGCAAACGACGCCTCCCTTGAAATAGGCGGAGCTTCCCGGCACGCTGGCCATGGCCGCCGATATATGCCCCGAAGTACAACTTTCCGCCGTGCATACCGTTTCCCCCGCTTTCCATAGCAACGGGCTGATTTCACGGCTTATGATTTTAGATTCCACGTTCGTCATGTGCCTTGTCACTTTAATTTCGCCCTTGAATAGGCAGGCGCGTCCATCGCGCAAAAATCCTTGTCCCTGTACTTGAAATACCCGGCGACGGCTATCATGGCCGCATTGTCGGTCGTATAGCCGGGCGCCGGGATAAAGATTTTCCATCCGTACCTGTCCGCGTGCTCCCGGAAAGCGTCGCGCAGGCCGCTATTGGCCGCGACCCCGCCTGCCACGGCCACCTGCCTGATTCCCGTGTCTTCCGCGGCCTGACGCAGCTTCTTCATCAGGATGTCCACTACCGCGCGTTCCAGAGAGGCCGCCAAGTCCTCCTTGTGGCGTCCGACGAAGTCCGGGTCTTCCCTCGTCCAGTCTCGCAAGGAATAAAGGAACGAGGTCTTCAAGCCGCTGAAGCTGTAATCGTATCCTCCGACGCGGGGTCGGGCAAAAGAATACGCCAGCGGGTTTCCCCGGCGCGCCAGCCTGTCCATCACCGGCCCCCCGGGATAGCCAAGCCCCATCACTTTCGAACATTTGTCTATGGCCTCGCCCGCCGCGTCGTCTATCGTCCGCCCCAGCACTTCCATGTCGTCATAGGCTTTCACCATGATAATCTGGGAATTGCCGCCGCTTGCCAGCAGGCACAAGAACGGGAACTCCGGCTGGTCGCGGTCTCCCTCGTCTTCTTTGATGAAATGCGCCAGCACATGCCCCTGCAAGTGATCGACCTCTATCATGGGAATGCCGAGCGAGCGCGCGAACCCTTTGGCAAAGGACACTCCCACCAACAAAGAGCCCATCAATCCGGGGCCTCGGGTGAAAGCCACGGCCGAAAGCTCCTCTTTGGCCACTCCTGCACGCTTCAGCGCCTGGTCCGCCACGGGAACCACGTTCAGCTGATGGGCGCGGGAAGCCAGCTCCGGCACAACCCCGCCGTACGCCTCATGCACGGCCTGGCCGGCCGTCACGTTGCTCAGCAAGACACCGTCGCGTACCACCGCCGCCGACGTATCGTCGCAACTCGACTCCATACCTATTATTATGACGCCTTCCTTCTCCATTTCCTCGCGCCTTGTGAATTCAATTCGCCATGCCGCTCCTGCGGGCGCCCTCCGTTTCCCCGGGAACCCCGGCCAACTTGCGCGAAAGGCGCCGGGCGGCCTTCTCCCCGAAACGCCAAAATCCGCGGCTCAAGCCCGTCGGCCCGGCATCTCCGGGCACTGTCCGATTCCGCCTTTCCCTTTCTCGCGTTCCTCCTTCCGCGGGTCTGTCATACAAAAGTACGATAAAAAATCTCTTCCCGCTCGCGAAGCGCCATAAAAATATGTCCCGGGGAATGCCGGGGAAGCGGTTTGTTTTTCTCAGCCGAACGATTTTCCGTTCGCCTGAGATCTTTTTTCCAATCTCTTGAAATCGTTTTCCCGCCCTGCCGCACCCGTTTTTCCGGCCTGCCTGCCACGGCGCGCGCCCCGGCCAGGGAAGGTCTCGCCTCATGCGCCGGGACCACCGTCACCGGCGCGTCTCTTCCACACTGACCGAAACGGACACGGCATCGGAGGCCTTGAAATGCACCATCCCCCCGAACCTGCCGATAGAACTGCACATCCGCGACCGGCGGCCCCGCATCGGGAAAAAAGCCTTGCCGCCGTATGCGTACAGGCTCACCCTGCCGGTCAACTGGAAACCGGCCAGCAGGTCGATTCCGAGACGATTCCCGTTCAGGCCGTTCCAAGACAGCCTGTCGTAGGACCCGCCCGCAGACAACGCCAGCCGGCCTGCAAGGCGGCGCACATACATGGCAGAGATTCCCGTCCCGAAGCCTACCCCGGGGAAACGGCCCCTGCCGAACGAGGCCGACACGCTCATGCCCACGCCGGCGTTGAAGCCCTCATGCAGTTCCCATAAGCCGCACCCGTATCCGCCCTGCCAACTCGCGGGGAAGCAAGCCGCCGCACCGTCCAGGCACGGCGGCGGAAGGGAGGGGAGGAAAGTCCATCGTGCCGTACCGGCCGCCGACGTGTCCGGCAAGACCGACTGCCCGCCGGCCTCCTCCGGCTTCAAGCCCGGTGCCGGCGGCCGCACGTCCTGCACCTCCCTTCCGACTTCCACGCCCGTCACCGGGCGGGGCGAGACTTCCTGCGCCCGTCCCGCAGCCCCGCAGGCCACGAGCAAGACGAGCGACAAAGCCCCGCGGACGACTTTCCTTCTCATCCCGGCCTCTTTCTTAACGCACACGCAAACGGTCATTCACTCGGACGGCATAATCTGCCGGCAAATCATTCATGTCGTACAGGCTCTCCAGACGTATCCCGTAGCGTTGCGCGATATCGTACATCGACTCGCCGGCTTCCACCACGTGCGGCACGCCCTTGTACTTCTTGGCGGCCTTTTTCCGCTTCCGTTCCAGGTACAACACGTCGCCGGCCTGGATCCGATACTCCTTCGGCAGCTCGTTGAACTTCCGTATGTCGCGCGCCGACACCCCGGTCTCCTCCGCCAGCAGATCGAAAGAATCCCCGGCGCGAGCAATGATATAATAATTCTCGTTGTTGCGGTACACCAGGTGGGACGGCAGCGACTCGCTGTTCAGCCGGCGGTCTATGCCGCTATAATCGAAATGCAGGCGGGACGACTTGTACTTGTCATACCGGTCGAGATCGTACCGCTCCACCAAGTCTATCAGCAACGAGGCGTAACGCGGGTTCGTGGCATAGCCGCAGCGTTTCAGGCCGCGCGCCCAACCCTTGTAATCCTTCGGGGAAAGCCTGAACAGCGAGGCATAACGCGCTTGTTTCAGGAAACGCGAATGGTCCTCGTACGACTCCTCCACGCTCCCGTACTTACGGAACTTTTCATTGCGCTCGTCATCGTCCTGCAAGATGTAGGGGCCCTTCCACGCACACCCGCATTTGATGCCGAAATGATTGTTGGCTTTCCGGGCCAACGTGCTCGCCCCCGCCCCGCTTTCCAGCAATCCCTGCGCCAACGTGATGCTGGCCGGAATTTTATAACGCAGCATCTGGTCCACGGCCATCCCCTTGTACCGCTCTATATAATCGAGGTATTGCCGGCTGACGCCTTGCGCCTGCAGCAAAAAGGCCGTCGCGCCGAACGACACGGACAGAAAGACGGTTCTCAATCGCATATCTCAATATCCATGAAAGATTCCCAAGACACAAAGTTACCTCTTTTTTCTTCGTTGTGAATAAAAAAACATATATTTGTACATTATTAACCAAAAGGGGGGAAAGTCCTATGGAAGAGAGAGAAATTATCAGCAAAGTCAGGATATACGGCTACGAAGAACTATCGGACGCGGACCGCAGGCTGATAGACATGGCCAAGGAGGCCACGCGGACCAGCTATGCCCCTTTCTCCAACTTCCGCGTGGGAGCGGCCGCCCGGCTGTCCGACGGGACGGTCGTGACGGGAAGCAACCAGGAAAACGCCGCCTTCCCGTCGGGCCTGTGCGCGGAACGCACCGCGCTCTTCTACGCCAACGCGCGCTACCCGGAGAAGAGCGTGAGGGAACTGGCCGTGGCGGCTTACGCACACGGGGCTTTCCTGAAAGCCCCGATCCCTCCCTGCGGGGCGTGCCGGCAAGTCATCCTCGGAGTAGAGGAGCGATACGGGCATCCCGTACGCATCCTGCTGTTCGGCGAAGAGGGCACTTACGTGGTCGATTCGGTCAAAGCCCTGCTCCCTTTGCAGTTCACCGGGGAAAACATGAACGGATAAGAGTTCACGGGGGCATCCTTTCCAAGCCCGCTGTTTTTCCGACGCTTGCAGATATGCGGAGAGGCGATGCCATGCCGTGAGGACTAAGATTTTCCACTATGAGGACTAAGATTCATTTATTGGCGCTGGTTAGTGTATTGTCATTCGGCTGCACCAAGAAGTATCAGGTACTTGAAACCAAAAATTGGGGGACTTTTGAACTGAACGACTCAATCCAAGGCATCTACAGCAACCTTGTATTGTATCAAGGATACTTGGACAGTGAGGAACTGCAGGACATCATGGCAGACATCCGCAGCCAGGCATTGAAGCGCCAGGCCACGGCCTGTGCCGATGAAGGCGTTACCGACGAAAGTACGATTGAATCGGCTACCGATGCTTTGGTCGAGACCGTTGCTGAACAAGCCACGTCATACTTGTACCTGAGCATATTTACTGCCGACGCTGCCGAATTGGACAAGCCTGAAGATTCATATTCCGGGTGCATAATCGACGGATTTGATGAATACAAGAAAAACAAATCGCCCGGACTGAAGTTAGGCGGATACACCATCATCGAGGACGACCCTTATGACGGATTGGTAATCGAAGTTACCAACCTCACTGAGAACAAGAAATACGACATATCTTACGTGGAGGACGGATACCCGGTAATCGAGGCAGTTGAATAAACAACCGGCAACACGAACAAGCCGATTGGTGGATATGTCATATCGGCCCAAGGCTACTCGGTTAGACCCATGGACTTGAATCCATGGGGGTCAGCCAACGCGGTCAAGTGCGGCTTCGGCTTGTCCGACGGGATTAATCCCTTGAAGTCCGAATCGCTTAAGTCTCCTGACAAAGGTGCAGGGGAAAGTCGCGCGCGCATGGCTTTCGTGTCCGGGCCGGAGGCCGATGAGGCGGCTCCCCAAAGAGCCGCAGGCCCTTGCAGCCGGGACACCTTGATTCCTGCCGACTGCCGGGACTTCCCCCGGACGTCTTTCTCGTCGCATGATTTCTTGATACGATTGACAAATGTTCCATCCGGGACGCGACTTGCGTCATAGACAGCCACGTTCAAGCGTCGGCACCGTTCCCGTAAAAAGGGACGTCCATGACATGAGACGGGCAGATTCCATGGAAAGCCACCCGGAGGATCCGAGTTGCAAGGGACACCGGGAACGGCACAGGGACTGCATCGGCGTTACATGCCCACGCCGTGGCGGCGGCGGGCGCTATCGGAAGTATGCGAGGAATGCCACGGGTGCAAGCGATGACCTTGCAGGCAGAGCCTGAAGGCCAACACGGTGATGCACGTTCCCCGTCCGTCCTTCCGCCCTTAGTCCGCGGGCATCCAAATGCTCGCCTCCGCCGGGAAAAGTCCCCGGCCAGGGAATCCCAGCGGCGACTCGGCCACGAGAGCCATGTGCCGGCATGGGCGGTGCTTCATGAGCCGCGCAAGGTCACGGGGGAAAACGGGATTCCCTCCGATTCAGCGCTTGACAGTCCGCTCTGCCCTCTGCCGTCCACAACGTCCGTTTCCGCCGGATTGTCCGCCATCATGCCGGCCGGTCTGCCTGCCCTTTCATGCCCAAGTCCGGCAAGCCGCTCGTCCCCCTCCCCGGGGTGCCGGCAACGTGTCGTCCGGCGGACTGGACAACGGCGGGCCGCCCGGCCTGTCCGCGCGGGAAAGCCGCAGCCGCTTGTCATGGACATCAATACCGCCGCGCCCGATTACGGCCTACACCTCCCGGCATGCTCGCGCGCCCCGTGGCGCAAGCCCCGGAAGCCTTTGACGGCCTGCCCGAGGGCGTCCGCCTCACCAACGGGGAGCGACGCGCCCGCGGGACAATCCTGCGCCCCGGCTTACGGGACTGGCAAAAGCGACAAGTACTGCCCCGCGGCGGGACAGTGCTCTTTCCCTTGCCCTCGGAAAGATTGTCATGGACTTTCAGTCCCGGGAAAGTCCTGCGGCGATCGGCTTCCGTTCTCAGCAGAACGGAAAACCAATCGCAAGAGATTGGAAAATCGTTCGGCGCAGAAAAGAAGGTCGATCACGGCAGAACGGCAAACAGCTGTGTATCCGCCACTTAAACACCGCCATGCCCATCGGCTCATGGTAAATTATTTTCGGTTTCCCCTTGGCGGAACTGCAGGCGTCCTCGTCCTCACGCCAAGGGGAGCCGCAGGCTCGTTCGATCGACAAAGACCATGATGCCCCTTCGCCGTCAGGCCGTCAGGCCGGCAACCGGTGCCCGGGCCCGCATCGCCGTCCCAAGCCGCGGCTCCCACGAATCCGCAGTCGCAGACGGCGCGGACACGCTCCTCGCGGCGGCGGCCCACGGCACCAAGGGAGCCGCAAAGGCCATTCCGCACTTTGTCAAGGAATCCGGCGGGACACCGCCTGCCGGCAACGTCCCGCCGAACCGGGCTTTTCGAGGGACGGCCATCTGCCACCGCGCCGCCGGCGTCCAAAGCGCCTGCGGGGGAAACATCCTTTCCGGAAGCGCACCCGCCAGGCCACGGAAAAGCCGGACTGCCTCGCGGCAACCCGGCTCCTCCGTCTTGAAATCCCCAAAGGACAAAGCGTCTTGCCGTCAGCGAATGAACAGCAATTCGCGGTACTTGGGCAACGTCCACATCTGGTCGTCCACAATCAACTCCAACTTGTCGATATGGTAACGGATTTGTTCCAGCATCGGCGCGATGATGTCGTGGTAGGCCACGGCCTTCGCCCGCTCGCCTTCAATCTTGTTGGCCGCCTTGCGGGCCTCGACCATCGCGTCCACGTGTTCCTTGATATAGGCCGTGTGCCCGGAAATCTCCCTGATGATGGCCGTGTTCTCGGCCGACAACCCGTCGGCTTCCGTCGCGCTGAACAGCTCCCTCATCTTGTACACGTTGTCTATCAACTTGCTCTGGTACTCGATGGCCACGGGCACGATATGGTTCATGGCCAGATCGCCGAGCACACGTGCCTCTATCTGGATTTTCTTGGTATAGGTTTCCCATTTCACTTCATTGCGGGCTTCCAGCTCCACTTGGGTCATCACGCCGGTGCGCTCGAACATGGCGATGCTGTCCGCCGACAGGTAGTTGTCGAAGATGACCGGGCAACTCGTCTCGCAGTCCAGACCGCGCCGCGCCGCCTCGGCCTTCCACTCGTCGCTGTAGCCGTTCCCGTCGAAACGGATGGGCTTGCAGATTTTGATGTATTTGCGGATAACCTGGACAAGGGCGGACTCGCGTGGCTCGCCTTTCTCCATCAGGGCGTCCACTTCGGCCTTGAATTCCGTCAACTGCTCGGCCACGGCGGCGTTCAGGGCTATCATCGCGCTCGCACAGTTGGCTTCCGAGCCCACCGCCCGGAACTCGAAGCGGTTCCCCGTGAAGGCAAAAGGCGACGTGCGGTTGCGGTCAGTGTTGTCTATCAACAACTCGGGAATCTGCGGGATGTCCAGCTTCATCCCGTGCTTGCCCTCCAAAAGGATCAGATCCTCGTTGGTGCTCTCTTCCAGACGGTCGAGCACGCGGCTCAGCTGCTTCCCGAGGAAAGAGGATATGATGGCCGGGGGCGCCTCGTTGGCTCCCAGCCGATGGGCGTTGGTGGCGCTCATGATGGAGGCTTTCAGCAAACCGTTGTGCCGGTACACGGCCGTCAGTGTGTTCACGATGAACGTGATGAAGCGCAGGTTCTCTTCCGCCGTCCTGCCCGGGGCCATCAGCAGCACGCCGGTGTCGGTGCCCAGCGACCAGTTGTTATGCTTCCCTGAACCGTTCACGCCCTTGAAAGGCTTCTCGTGCAGCAGTACGCGGAAACCGTGCGTGCGGGCCACCTTGCGCATCAGCGACATGATCAGCATGTTGTGGTCCACCGCCAAGTTGCACTCCTCGAAGATGGGGGCAAGCTCGAACTGGTTCGGCGCGACCTCGTTATGGCGCGTCTTCACCGGGATTCCCAATTCCAGGGCCTGTATCTCCAAGTCCTTCATGAAGGCGGCCACGCGGGTTGGGATGGCTCCGAAGTAATGGTCTTCCAGCTGCTGGTTCTTCGACGCTTCATGCCCCATCAGCGTGCGCCCGGTCAGCAGCAAGTCCGGGCGAGCGGCGTACAAGCCTTCGTCCACCAGGAAGTATTCCTGCTCCCAGCCCAGGTAGGAAACCACCTTCTTCACGGACGGGTCGAAGTAATGGCATACCTCCACCGCCGCCTTGTCCACCGCACGCAAGGCTTTGAGCAAGGGCGCCTTATAATCGAGCGACTCGCCGGTATAAGCGATGAACACGGTGGGGATGCACAGGGTGTCGTCCACCACGAACACGGGCGAGGAGGGGTCCCACGCACTGTAACCGCGCGCCTCGAACGTGTTCCTTATGCCCCCGCTCGGGAAAGACGAGGCGTCCGGTTCCTGCTGCACGAGCAACTTGCCCGAGAACTCCTCCATCATTCCTCCCTTGCCATCGTGTTCCACGAAAGAGTCGTGCTTCTCTGCCGTGCCTTCCGTCAGCGGCTGGAACCAGTGGGTGTAATGCGTCGCACCGAGTTCCGAAGCCCACCGCTTCATGCCAGCGGCCACCTCGTCGGCCACATCGCGGTCCAAAGCCGCCCCATGGTCCATCGCGTCCACCAACTTGGCGAACACGTTGCCGGGCAGATACCTGAACATCTTCTCGCGAGTGAACACGTACTTGCCGAAATACTCACTGGGCCGCTCTGCAGGGGCGGCCACTTCCTTCGCCTTCACGTGGAAGGCGTTCTCTACTACTCTGAATCTTAATTCTGACATAATAATATAAATGTATCGTTACCGTTCTCTTCGTATCCCGCCGGATGCGGGCGCGCCCCGGGACGGCCCGGGCGGGACTGGCTCCCCGGCCGCCCCGCACCGCATCCGCATCCGTTCGTTCGCGGCGGATTTCCCGGCGGGAGGCAGTGCCGTCACACGTTGTAGGCCGACTCGCCGTGCTCGTAGATGTCAAGCCCCTCTTCCTCCACGCGGCGCGATACCCGCAGGCCGAACAACTTGTCGAGCGCCTTGAAGAGGACGAAGCCCATGCCGGCCGCCCAACCGCCTACCACGAACGCGGCAAAAACCTGCGCCCCGAGCAAGCCGGCGCCTCCGCCATAGAACAAGCCGCCGTCCACTGCGAACAGTCCCACGAGTATGGTGCCAAGCGTCCCGCAAACCCCGTGTACCGACGACGCTCCCACAGGATCGTCAATCTTCAGCTTATGGTCGATGAAGTCCACGGCATAAATCATCACCGCGCCGCAGAGGAGTCCGATGGCCACCGCTCCAGACGGCGACACCGCGTCGCAACCTGCCGTGATTCCCACCAGCCCCGCAAGTATCCCGTTCAGCGTCAGCGACAAGGAAGGCTTCCCGTACTTCCACCAACTTACGAACAACGCGGCGGCCCCGCCTATGCAGGCGGCGAGATTCGTGTTGAGGAACACTAACGAGATGGCCTTCTGGTCGGCAGGCGTAGCGGCGGCCAACTGCGAGCCGGGATTGAACCCGAACCAACCGAACCACAGGATGAACACGCCCAAACAGGCAATCGTCAGGTTGTGCCCCGGTATCGCCTTCGAAATCCCGCTCTTCCCGTACTTGCCCAGACGCGGGCCGAGTATGGCCGCTCCCACTATGGCAATCCAGCCGCCCACCGAGTGTACCACCATCGAGCCGGCGAAGTCATGGCTCGCGTGGCCAAAGAGGCGCATCATGAACGAGCCTTCGTCCCCGTTCATCAACCATCCTCCGCCCCACGTCCAATGCCCTGAGACAGGATAGACGAGCATGCTGATGAACACCGTGTAGACGAGGTACATCGAAAACTTCGTGCGCTCGGCCATCGCGCCCGACACGATGGTGGCCGACGTGGCGCAGAACACCGTCTGGAACACGAGGAATCCCTCGATGGGCAAGCCGTTGCCGATGATTTCCGCCATCTTCTCCAAATCGATGAAGTGAGGAGCGCCCACAAATAGCCCCTCTCCGAACATCAAACCGAAACCCACCGCCCAAAAGAGCAACGAACCGAACATGAAGTCCACCAAGTTCTTCATCAGGATGTTGGCCGTGTTCTTCGTCCGAGTGAAGCCCGCCTCCACCAGAGCGAAACCAGGCTGCATGAAGAACACCAGCATGGCTCCCAGCAACATCCACACCGTATTCAACCCCGTGGCCAACTCGTCCGCGCCGGCCGGCGAAACGCCATCCTCTGCCCTCAGCGACGCGGATGCCGCGACCAAGAGCACCAACGCCGTCCATCCCCGGCGGGACATGCCCGCCACCCTTTTACCGTCGACTCCTTTCATGACATACTCCTTTCCCATGGCATGCTCTTCTCACTTCTCTTGTTCGGCGTTGTAAAGGGCGATATCGCCGCGTTCGCCCGTGCGTATCCGGATGGAGTCCTCCACCGGGATGATGAATATGCGCCCGTCGCCGATCTCACCGGTGTAGGCCGCCTTCATCACGGCTTGCACGGTCTTCTCCACATTCTTGTCGCGCACGACGATGGACAGCATCACGCGTTCTATGGAACTGGTGTCGTAGGCCACGCCGCGGTATATGCGGGCCTGGCGCATCTTTCCCACGCCCCTCACTTCGTAATACGAAAACCATTCGATGTCCGCTTCCAGCAAGGAATCCTTCACGTCGTCGAACTTCGTCCTCCGAATGATCGCTTCAATCTTTTTCATAATATCCCTATCCTGTTGTCGACTCTATCCTCTTCTCTCTCTTTACGTCGTCCCCTCAAACGACCTTGCCCGCCCGCGAGACACGCCCCGGGATTTGCCGCATTCCCGTTATGCTCAGAAACTGAGCCCCGCCGTGAAGCAGGCGTCCTCCGTGGCCGGATTCCACGTGTTCTGGGCAAACAAGGGCAAGGCGAACGATTCGGTTACCCGAACGTCCTTGGCCGCCCGCAAGGCCACCTCGGACACGGCGAAGCCCGAACAGCCGCCGTCGTAGGAAGAAGCCTCCCCACGGGACGGCGCCCGCTGTGGCATCCCGGTCCAACCCGCCCAGACGGAACGGGGACGACAACGAGAAACAAGGAGAATAGGCCCGCTTGCCGTCCTTCTTCCGCCCGTCGTTGCCGCCTGTGTCCGCGTACCAGTCCACGGCCAGGAAGCCGAAGTCATAGCCGGCCTGCGCTTCGTAGACATGCAACGTGGATTGGCTGCCGAAATGGAAATACTTCCCGCTGACGCCGGCGCCCGTCTTGAAATTCGTCCCCTTGCTGAAACCGTAATCGGTAACCGGCACACTGCAACCTCTCACGGCATAGCCCAAGGTCAAATCAAGCTCCTTGGCATATTCGCTTCCCCAACTGGCCGAGCCCCGCGCCGCAGGCGACAGCCCTTTCCGCGAAAGCGGAACGGAAGGCTGTATGCCGACGTCGCCCGATTCCCGGCCGCGCCAGACATAACCGCTCACCAAATCCGCCCCCGCGGAAGCCTTGATTCTGTCCTGCCCTCCTGCGACCGCGGGCAATGCCATCGCCGCCCACAGGAACACCGTCTCCTGAATTTTCGCCTTCATCCTCCTTGACTTCTTAATCGCAGGCCATAGTCAGGGACTTCCTTGCGCCAAGGAAAAAATCCTTCTGTTTCTTTGCCATTTTGATTTCCTTTACTGCAAAAGTACGTCTTTTTGCTAACACAAAATCGTTTTTGCCCTGCTTTTTGTAATTTCACTTCCTGTATATTACGATTTGTTATCTTCCGTATGCGGATTCCTTCCGGATTGAAACCGAAAGAACCGTAATCCTTATGAAAAATCACAGCCGTGGAATCTGCGGAAAACTTGTTCGCCGGCAACGCCGCGTGTCCTTGCGGACTGCGCGTCCTTAACCATGGAACGGATTTCATAACCCGCCCCGCGCGTCTTACAAATTGTCAAGACGTAAGGCCGGCCGCCACGAGAACCGCCCATGTCCCTTCCGCCGTCCCGAAGCGCGGGAAAGACGACCCCGCGCACGTCGGGCTTTTATCCCGATGGCGACTTACGCCCGTATTCCGCACACGCACCGGCAGCCGGGCAAGCCCCCAAACCGCACGCCGGCCGCCGGCACTCAAGCTCCGCCCCCGGATCTGCCGGCTTTCCGGTTCCCGTTCACGTCGCCCCGACAGCCCCCGACAAGAGGGGGAAACGGGGGAACGGCCTCGCCTCCTCCCCGGGACGGGGGCGTTTCCTCTCCCATTCCGGCACACGCCCGCAACGGCAAGAGAAGGGGAAAAGCCTTTCTTCCTGCGACTGAAAAGCCACCCTCTTGGAATCGGATTGCATATACGCGGAGAAATCCCGCATATATGCAGGATAAGACTCATATTCGTCCAAAAGCCGCATCTTCCCGGCTTCCCTTGTCCGGCCTTCATCTCACGGGAGGGAGGGGAAAGACACCGCCCTGCAACAAGACCGGGGACAAACGCGGCAATTTGCCAGTCCTCCCCATCCCCCGGGACAAACCGCCCGCCCCGGAGGCGGAAGGGGCTGTGCGGGAAAGCCCGTGCAAGCCTCCCGGCACAGTCCTTCCCGGCGTCTCCCGTCAGAAATAGAAGCCCAGTCCCAACTTCAAGCCGACCTTGCTCCCGTCCGAGAAGTCGTTCAGGCTTATGTGGTAATACACCGCCGGCTCTATCGTGATGAAACGGTTCACGAAGAAGGCATAACCCACTTCGGGGCACAGATGCAAATTGTTCACGCTCTTGGTGGCATGCTCATACTGCAAGTCAAGACCCATATAAATGCCGTTCTGCGTGAAAAAATAACGCCCGCCGGCTCCCATCTGGAAATGGTCGGTGTAACGCGTGTGGTCATACCCCAGTTCCCCGTAGAGCATCCACGCCTTCCGTATGAAATAACCCCCGTTCAGCTCCAAGCCGAAATTCAACTTCTCGCTGGAACTGTAGGACAGCCCCAGGCCGGTGGTGGAAGCCGACACATACGTAGTACCCTTTTCGAATTGTGCTTTCGCACCCATTGCCGCCATCATCAGCAGCAAGGACAGCATTAACTTTCTCATCTTATCTTTCTTCTTGATTAACATTCACGTCACGCCCGCGTTTGTCTTCCGATTTCCCCCGCCGCCGGTAAAGGAGCCACAACGCCGGAAGAACCACGGCATTCAAGGCCACCGCGGCCCGGATGCGCCGACCGCCCGTCTCCGAGGGGATGAAACAGGCATGTGCCGCTGCGGAGTATATGGCAAGGCCCGGCACGACGACGGCGGACTTTACGGAACCGTCTCCTTTTCATATCCTTGTCTTTCCAAGTCGTAAATACCATCTGACGAAAATCCCCAACAAGGCCGCGGCCGCGACTCCGCCCGCCACGCAGCCCGGCACGTACGGCAGCCCGAACCCTTCGGAAGCCACCAGTATGTAGGTCGTACAGACAGCCGTCATGAACAATGCGGGGAACAGAGCCACATGGAACGTCTTCCCTTTCCGCGCAAGCCACACGGCGGCGGCCCACAACGTGAAGATAGACAAAGTCTGGTTGAACCACGCAAAATAGCGCCACAGTATGTCAAAGTTGATGTTCATCAGCACCGCAGCCACGACGAACAGAGGCAATGAGACGGCCAGGCGGCGCAAGATGGTGTCCTGCCTGCAATGCAGGAAGTCGGATGCTATCAGGCGCGCGCTCCGGAAAGCCGTGTCGCCGGAAGTGACAGGGGCGGCCACCACGCCGAGTATCGCCAGCGCGGCTCCCGCAGCCCCCATCCAGTCCTGACAAATGGCATTGACCACGACGGCGGGATTGGACTTCCCCGACGGCGCCATCAGCCCGGCCAACTCCTCGTAACCGCCTGCGAACTTGATGGCCGCGGCCGCCCATATCAAGGCCACTATGCCCTCGGTTATCATCGCGCCGTAGAACACGCGCCGCCCCGACTTCTCGCTCTTCATGCAACGCGCCATCATCGGGCTCTGAGTGCCGTGGAAACCGCTGATTGCCCCGCAGGCGATAGTGATGAAAAGCATGGGGAATATGGAGAGGTTCTTATCGGGATGATGGTTCTCGAAAGCCGACGTGACCTCGGGCATCCAGCCGTCGCGGGTGAAAATGCAGGCCAGCACGCCGACGGCCATGAACAGCAAGGCCACGCCGAAAAGGGGGTAGATGCGCCCGATGAGGGCGTCGATGGGCAACAACGTAGCCAACACGTAATACACGAAAATCACAACGCTCCAGAACATAGAGGAGCCCCACGCGCCCCAGTCCCCGGTCATGGAAGCCAACAGGCCGGCGGGCGTGGTGACGAATACCGTGCCGACCAGGACCATCAGAATCAGGGCAAGGACGCGCATCACCAGACGGACGCCCGCCCCCAGTTCGTCGCCCACCAGCTCGGGCAGGCTGGCCCCGTTCTTCCGAAAGGAAATCATGCCGCACAGGTAGTCGTGCACCGCCCCTCCGAAAATACATCCGAACACGATCCACAGATAAGCCGCCGGCCCGTAAAGCACGCCGAGAATCGCACCGAATATAGGCCCCGTCCCGGCGATGTTCAGGAACTGGATGAGATAGACTTTCCACGCAGGCATAGGTATGTAGTCCACACCGTCAGCCCTCGTATAGCACGGCGCCTTCCGCGAGGAGTCCGCCCCGAACACCCTTTCGACAAAGGCTCCGTAGACGGCATATCCCAGCACCAGAAGCACCAATGCCACAATGAATGTTACCATGTCAGGTCGTCAATTGAACCACGCAAAAATAATAAATTATATCGTAAACCACGGCATTTGTCCCCGAAACTTTCATCGTGTGCCCCGAAAAGATTAACTTTGCATCCGGCAAAGCCGCAAGACACCCGCATGAAAAGACATATCTTCTCCTTATTATATATATGCGTCGCCGGAAGCCTGCCGGCGACGGCCGCGCAAGAAGCCGGCCCGTTGTCCGCCCCCAAGCGGGAAACCCGGGCCGTGTGGATAGCCACGTTCGGCAGTCTGGACTGGCCGGAGAACAAGGCGACATCCCCGACCGGCACCAAGGCGCAACAGGATGAGCTGTGCCGCATCCTCGACCGGCTTAAGGAAGTGAACGTCAACACCGTGCTGCTGCAGACCCGCGTGAGGGGAACCGTCATCTACCCGTCGGCCATCGAACCGTGGGACGGATGCCTGACCGGCACCCCGGGACGCGCGCCGGGATACGACCCCTTGGCCTTTGCCGTCCGGGAATGCCACAGGCGGGGGATGGAACTGCATGCGTGGCTCGTGGCCATACCCTGCTTCAAGGCTTCCGCCGCCGCACGCATGGGGAACCGCTCCGTACTGAAGGCCCATCCCGGGTTCTGCGTGCGCCACGGGGACAGTTGGTATCTCGACCCGGGCCGCCCGGAGACCGCCGGCTATCTGGCTTCCATCTGCCGCGAAATAGCCGCGAACTACGACGTGGACGGCATCCATCTCGACTATATCCGTTATCCGGAAAACGCGGCAAGGTTCAACGACGCGGCCTCTTACCGCAAATACGGCAAGGGGCAAGGCAAGGCCGATTGGCGCCGCGGCAACGTGACCCGTTGCGTAAGGGAGATGTACCGGGCCGTGAAAGCCGCCAAGCCCTGGGTCAAGGTCAGCTCCTCGCCCGTGGGCAAGTTCAGCGACCTGAGCCGCTACCCGTCCCATGGCTGGGATGCTTACTCCGCAGTGTACCAGGACGCACAAGGGTGGCTGCGCGAGGGAATACAAGACATGCTCTTCCCGATGATGTACTTCCGGGGCAACCATTTCTATCCTTTCGCCATCGACTGGAAGGAAAACGACTGCGGCCGGCCTGTCGTCCCGGGATTGGGCGTCTACTTCCTCAGCCCGCAAGAAAAGGACTGGCCGCTGGAGGACATTGCCCGCGAGCTGTACTTCACGCGTTCCTTGGGCCTCGGGGGGCAGGCGTTCTTCCGTTACGCGTACCTGGACGGCAACCACAAGGGCTTGTTCGACTTCCTGAAGGACGTATATTACCCTTTCCCCGCGCTGACGCCGGCTTGTAACGGCCCGGACAGCGTCCCGCCGGGACGCCCGGGGGATTTGCACAAAAGCCTGGAGGCGCAAGGGCACGCGCTCAGATGGTCGCCGTCGGTCGACGGCCTGTGCGGGAAAGATGTGAGATACAACGTGTACGCTTCGCGGACTTCCCCCGTGGACGTCGCCTCCGCACGGAATCTCGTCGCCGTGAACGTGGATTCCTGCTGCCTTCCCATCAACGGGGAGTTCTGCGCCCTCGAAGGCATCAACTTCGCGGTGACGGCCATGGACCGCTTCGGGAACGAGAGCGAGCCGGCACAGCTCCCCGCCGTCCCGCCCGGCATGCCGGATACCCCCGGACGGTTCCTCCCCCACGACTCGCAGACCCTGGACATCCCCGGGCGGGACAGCCCTTACGTGGCGGTCGTGGACGCGTGCGGGCGCATCGTCAGCACGGCGCCTTACAGCCGGCGCGTCCGTATCGGGCATTTGGCCAAAGGGCTGTACGAAATCAGGACTTTGCGTAAGGACGGACGCTCGGACAACATCGGATATTTCATCAAGTAAGCCCGGCCGTGCCGCAGGGACAGCCGGACTTGCATCCTGACCGGCGCGCACCGGGCACGGCGCACCGGGGACAGGTGCACGGGAACCGCGGGCGCGCCCCGGAACGCCCGCGGCGCGGCGAGGACAAGGGACGCAAGCCTCCGCCGCACCCGGCGTCAAGGACGTATCCGGCCGCGCCCGAAATTCCATGAGGGGGAAACGGGAATCCCCGCCGGCGGACAGGCGGCCATCCCCCCGGAAGTCCCGCTTCTGCGGGAATCCGACGGGGACACCGCCGCGCGTGCGGGAACGGGCCGGCCTCTCCCCGCGCCGGGAAGGGGGACGGCCGGGACGGGACAGGCAGTCCGCTCCCCCGCCCCGCCTGCCGGGCGGCCCGGAGGCTTAAAGCCCGTGTCCCCTCCCCTTGGGGAACACCCACAACGCAGCCCGGTAACGTGCGGACGGGGTCACCGGGGCCAGCGGCAAATATCCCCGAAGCACTTTCCCGTCCCGCAGGCACAACGGATGCTCTTCCGCGCACCGGCAATGCTCCGACCACGACCGCCCCGCTTCCTTCCCGTAGCCTATCACGAAACGCGCTTCCGAAGAGGGCGCCAAGAAAGAAGCCAGATCGACGGAGACTTGCCCCATCGTGCGGCGCAGGTTGATTTCCACACAAGGATGCACGCACGGGAGCCCGGCTTCCGGCACGCGGCACAACATCATGTCCACGCCCAGATGGCCGCCGTAGCCGCAGCCTATCCAACCGGCCAGGTATCGCGTGACGGCCGTCTTCAACGCCTGCCACAAAGGCAAAGGAATCCTGCCGGCCAGCCAACGCACCTTGTCCTCCTCCGGAGCCACCCAGTTCCCGGCATACGCGCCGCGCGCGGTGGTCCGGAAGACGGAAAGCCCCGCATACCTCACGCCCCCGGTGCCGTCGGCGTAAAATTCCAAGGCAAAGTCCGACACCTTATCGTACAAAGGCTCCACGACGACCCCGCCCTGCTCGCGGAGCAGACGGCGGCACCAGCCCGAAAGCGGCGGCGCGTAAGCTCCCCGTCCCGGACACAGGCCCCTCCCGCTGCCCGACCACGGCGCCTTCAACAGGGTCTCGGGGTATTGCCGCAGCATTCGGGCGATTTCCCCCTCGCTGGTGCAGTAATGGGAAACGCCACAAAGCCTGTCCCCCCACTTCCGCCCCAGATCCGAACCGGGACTGCGCAGACGAGCCAACATGTCCACCGCGTGGCGGCGGTTCGACAGGTCGCGGCAGCACGCCAAACGCGCCTCATCGGGCAGACGGCTCCTGTCCACGCCGCCCTTCGACAGACGCAGCACCGCCGACGGGCTCCACCCCCAAGCATCGACGACCGCATCGGAAGGCAGGCCGTCGCGCCCGACCCATCTCACTTCCGGGCAAATCCCGCCGATTTCCCCCGCCCAACGCCGGGCCGCCTCCGGCGAAGCCACGCACACGGCATCGCCCGGCGCCGCCCACCACGCCGGCAGCGCCGAAAGGTCGTCGGCCATCCGCCGGGCCGAAGCCGGGGGGATGAAATGCGGGCTGGGGCAGGCCAGCGCCGAATCGTTCCCGGGATTGAACACATGCAGGGTCATGGGGAAAAAGCGGACAAGTGCCAAAGCCGATGCAAATATAACACATTCCGGGCAACTTTCCCGCCCGTCCCCCTCGGATTCCGGCCTGCGTGCGGCCCGGCCCCCTCCCGGACGCAACCGGGGGAACGCTCCCTTGGAGCCGGCCTTCCGCCGAACGCGGCAAGAGGGACTGCCCTTCCGGGAGGGAAAGGGCCGCCCCCGCCCCGCCGGCGTCGGGCGCCGGCCGGAAGGCATGCGGGAAGGCGTTCCCATCCCGGCCTGCGCCCCAGTCCGGCCTTCCACGGGAAGCGGACGGGAAACCCTTTCCCCTCGGGACACGACCGCCCGCCGCCATAAATCTTTTTCCGAACGACGGGACAAGGACGGCCTGCGCGCCCCCGCCGGACAAAATGAAAGGGCGCACGCCCCTTTTGCCGACAAAACGTAAGCCCTGCGCGGTTTCCACGGACGGGCGGCCTCGCGTCCCCGGCACGTTCCAGGTCGTTTCCGCCCCTGTTTCGGATACATAAATTCACATTCCGCCCTCGATTTTTGGTTTTTTTCAGCATAATCGCGCTCCAATCACAGCCGAAAAAATTTCCGTCCGAAGCAGAAAACACTTTTTTTGTCCTCTTGCCGCGTCGATTTTCGGCGCAGGACGGCGGAGGGAACGGCTGAGAAGCGGGGGAAGACCGGCTCCGGCGGCCCGTTTTCCTCCCGGACGGAGCGCACCGGGCCCCAAAAGACGGGCGACAGGATGACGCGCGGAAGCGGCCTCCCGCTTGCGCGGCATCCTCCACCGTGCGCACGCCGCGCCCGCAGGCCGCGCACAATGAAAGGGAATCAGGCCGAAAGGCTTCCAAAATGTCATTCCCCCGGCGCGCGAGAATCGCGTATTTCCGCGCGCGCCCGCCCTCCGGCCCGTGCGGCGCAATCCTGCGAGGCCGGGATTGACAAAATGACAGCCCCGCGCGCCGGGGCGCGAAACGAAGGAAAGACAAAGATTTTGCCAACCCGGCTTCGCACTTTTGAGGTTTTGCACTATCTTTGCAGTCTGTTTCAAGCATCAAGGGATGGAGACCTTCTTCAAGACACATGCGTACCTCGTGGAGCATACCCACGCCCCCGTCCGCCGCGCCCTCATGGACGAGATAGACTGGAACGACCGCCTTATCGGCATAAAGGGGCCGCGCGGGGTGGGAAAGACCACCTTCCTCCTGCAATACGCCAAGGAGCATTTCCGCGTGGAAGACCGGAAGTGCCTCTACGTCAACATGAACAACTTCTACTTCCAAGGCAAGGGCATCGCGGAGTTCGCCGCGGAGTTCCGCGAGGGAGGAGGGGAAGTGCTGCTCGTCGACCAGGTGTTCAAACAGCCCGAATGGAGCAAGGAACTGCGCAAGTGCCACGACACGCTGCCGGGACTGAGAATCGTATTCACAGGCTCTTCCGTCATGCGGCTCAAGACGGAGAACCCGGAACTGAACGGGCTGGTGAAATCCTACAACCTGAGAGGGTTCTCCTTCCGCGAGTTCCTCAACCTGCAGACGGGCAACGACTTCCCGTCCTACACGCTCGACGAGATCCTGGCCCGCCACGAGCAGATCGCGCGCGGCATACTGCCCGAGGCCAGCCCGCCGAGGTTCTTCCGCGACTACCTGCACCACGGTTTCTACCCGTTCTTCCTGGAAAAACGGAACTTTTCCGAAAACCTGCTCAAGACCATGAACATGATGCTCGAAGTGGACATCCTGCTCATCAAACAAATAGAGCTGAAATATTTGGCAAAAATCAAAAAATTGCTATATTTGCTCGCGATAGGCGGCCCGGCGGCTCCCAACGTCAGCCAGTTGGCAGAGGACATCCACACGTCGCGGGCCACGGTGATGAACTACATCAAGTACCTGGCCGACGCGCGGCTCATCAACATGATTTACCCGAAAGGGGAAACCTTCCCCAAGAAACCGGCCAGGATCATGATGCACAACAGCAACCTGATGTACGCCATCTACCCCTGCCGGCTGGAAGAGCAGGACATCATGGAGACTTTCTTCCAGAACGCGATGTGGAAAGACCACAAGCTGAACAAGGGGGAAAAGGGCGCCTCGTTCATGGTGGACGGAGACCTGAGATTCAAGATCTGCCTCAACGAAGAACGGCGGCGGAACGCCGGGACGATATACGCCCGGCACGGGATAGAGGCGGGGCGCGGGAACGAGATACCGATATGGTTGTTCGGATTCCTGTACTGAAGGGGAAACAAAGGAATTGCAGTTTAACCTCGTAATATTAATCATCATTATGGCAAAAGAAAAAAAGTTTATCACTTGTGACGGCAACCAGGCCGCGGCGCATGTCTCGTACAT
>CAYPMY010000003.1:0-32641 GCA_964412085.1 uncultured Paraprevotella sp.
CGGATTTTCTGCCGAGAAACGAAGACCCATCGCAAGAGATCCGTTCGCGTTTCTCGGCAGATTCGTTTTCCAATCTCAAGAGAACGGTGCGCGCGCCCCTTGAGGGACGACCGGGCATTCCGTTATCCCGACAAAACGCCCGGCCCGCGCCGCCGGCGTCCGTCCGCCGCACCTCCCCGCGGCGCGCGCCACCGGCCTCCGTACGGACGCGAGGCAACGCCCGCGGCACGAACCGCCGCAAGACAGACCTTCGGAGGCCGCCACAACGCACAAGGGATGCGGGGCCGCCTGCCGTCGGCCGGAAGGCGAGGGGAAGCGGCCGCGCGCCTCGCCGGCTCCTGCGGCTTCCGGCAGAAAGGAGCCGCCGGAATCGCCGGCAAGTCCTTTCGGGAGCATCTCCGGGGAAGCCCGGTTCCGACGACTTTCCCGGCAAGCGGGTTTCAAAGGCACGTTCAAGACAGCCTCCGGGGCCCGTGCGTCCTCGGAGGCCATGCCATGGCCGCGCCGCAACCCTCTTCCCGTCCCATGACGCGGCTGCCGCAAGCCTGGCGGCTGCACGGCGCGGTTGCCGGGGCGGCCGGCTTGCTTCCCGGCGCGGCTCCGTCCTCCATGCCGCTCTTTCCTATCTCAAACGGTCGAGCGAACGGACGATCAACTCGTCCTTCATGATGTTCCGGAAAGCCAGATAGTCCAGTATCAGCCCCACGGCAGGAAAGGCCGCCGTCCAGGAAAGAGTGAAATCGGCATCGTAACGGGACTTGAACACGTGGACGAAAACGCCGAACACGACGTAGTAGCCCGCCAGGATAAGGCCGCCGAACACGGACAAGCGCACCTGGAACATGCGGCGCCTGAACAAGAATATGGCCACGAACGAAGCGGACGCGGCCAGGACCAGCAGCGCAAACATGGCCCACGGGGCAAGCACCCGCGTCCCATCGGCCATCGAAAGCCACAAATTATAGAAATCCGCCAGCCCGATGCCGTCGCGGTGGAAATGCCCCACGGGCATGCACAGGCATACCACCGCGCATGCCGCGGCCAAGAAAAGGTAGACGGACTGGATTCTTTGAATCATGACGCTGTTCCACGACATATCGCAAGGACAAGCGCGCGCTTATTCCACCGCGTCCTTCTCCTTCAACGGGTTACGGAAATAGACTTTCCCCTCTATGAATTCCTGCGTGGCAATCAACGACGGCTTCGGCAGCTTCTCGTAGAAGCGGGAAATCTCTATCTGCTCGCGGTTCTCGAACACTTCGTCCAGATTGTCGCTCACAGAGGCGAACTCCTGCAATTTCTTGGACAGCTCGTTCTTGATTTCCAAGGAAATCTGGTTCGCGCGCTTGCCGATGATGGCCACGCTCTCATAGATGTTGCCGGTCTCGACACACAAATCCATGATGTCGCGGGTCTGCGTGTTCGTGGGCGCATTTGTCTTCTTGTAATCCATTTTATGACGATTGATTTGCTTGTTTCCCTTGCCTTTAAGACTTCTTGTTCACGTATTTCTCCGACTGCGCGAAAATCCGCTGCGCGTCTTTCAGATATTTGGATTCAGGATACTCGTTCATGAAGCCGTAATACTCGTCTATGGTGTCACGATAACGGTCCAACCGCTTCTCTTCCACACTTTGCTGGGCCAGCTGGTATTTGGCACGCAATATCATGATGGAAAACTCCTCGCGGCGTTCCGGGCTGGCGTAAGGATAGTCCAGCAAGGCGTTGCGAGCCGTCACGATGCAAGCCTCGTAGTTGCTGCCCCCGTATGAGCAATTGCCCATGTACGAGCCCAAGTCGTAATACAGCTTCACGGCCTCGAACTCTTTTTCCACCATCTTGTCCTGCAGGGCGAAAATCATCTCCTGCGCGCGGTCTTTCAGGCGCGTGTAGGGGTAATAGTCCAGGAAGTCCTGGAACTCCTTCACCGCCGCCACCGTGTTGCTCTGGTCCAGACGCGTGTCCGGCACGCTCTCGTAAAGGGAGCAGCCCGCGTAGAAACGGGCGTACTCCACATAAGCGCCCTTGGGATAAGACTGGTAGTATTTCTTGAAATAGGAATGCGCCGTGTCGAAGTTCCCGTCGCAGAACTCCGACATCGCCAGCATGTAAAGGCATTCCTCCCCGCGCGAAGTCCCCTTCATTAAAGTGACGAGCTCCCCCAACAGCACCGACGAACGGGAATACTGGCCCTTGGCAAAGTATTCCTTCGCGGCCTCGTACTTGTAATCGTGGTCCGCCGTCTTCATCACGTTGTTATACTGGTTACACGAAGCCAGCGACACCGCCGCCCCCGACAGCCATAAGAGAATCCGTCTCATACCGCGCAATTGGACTGCAAAATTATGGAAAAGCATCGAACCTTGCAAAGAAAGGAAGTTTTTAAATGCAAAAAAAGCACAGGGGACTGCTCTTTAGTGATAAAATACCTATTTTTGCAGCCGGAAGAGACTTAAAAACATCCGAGCCACGACATGCCAGAATTCGAGTTGACCGCCGATTACTCCCCTGCCGGGGACCAGCCGGAAGCCATTGCCCAACTCACGGAGGGGGTCTTGCGGGGGTTGCCGGCCCAGACGTTGCTGGGCGTGACGGGGTCGGGCAAGACGTTCACGATAGCCAACGTGATCCGGAACATCAACAAGCCCACGTTAGTCCTCAGCCACAACAAGACGCTTGCCGCGCAGCTGTACGGCGAATTCAAAAGTTTCTTCCCGCACAACGCCGTGGAGTATTACGTGTCGTATTACGACTATTACCAGCCGGAAGCCTACATCCCGTCCACCGACACCTACATAGAGAAGGACCTGGCCATCAACGACGAGATAGACAAGCTGCGGCTGGCGGCCACTTCCGCCCTCCTCTCCGGACGGAAAGACGTAGTGGTCGTCTCGTCCGTCAGTTGCATCTACGGGATGGGGAACCCCGCGGCCTTTTATGAAAATGTCATAAAGCTGAAGCGGGGCGAACCGATGGGGCGCGACGCGTTCCTTCACCGGCTGGTCGACAGCCTGTACACCCGGGACGACTTGACTCTGGAACGCGGGCGCTTCCGGGTCAAAGGCGACACGGTGGACGTTTGCCTGGCCTATTCGGACAACCTCCTGCGCGTGACATTCTGGGGCGACGAGGTCGACGCCATAGAAGAGATAGACCCGGCAAGCTGCCTCCGTTCGGGAAGTTTCGGCGAATACCGCATCTATCCGGCCAACCTGTTCATGACCACAAAAGAAAGCACGGCCAAGGCCATACGCCAGATAGAGGACGACTTGCACAAGCAAGTAAGCCACTTTGAAGAAATCGGGAAGCCGAATGAAGCCAAACGGTTGCACGAACGGGTCACGTATGACATGGAAATGATACGCGAGCTGGGGCATTGCAGCGGCATCGAGAATTATTCGCGCTATTTCGACGGGCGCGAAGCCGGCACGCGCCCCTACTGCCTGCTGGACTTCTTCCCCGAGGATTTCCTGATCGTCATCGACGAGAGCCACGTGTCCGTGCCGCAAATCAATGCCATGTACGGCGGGGACCGCGCCCGCAAGGAGAACCTGGTGGAATACGGCTTCCGGCTGCCTGCGGCCATGGACAACCGCCCTTTGAAATTCGAAGAGTTCCAACGGCTGGCCAAGCAGGTCATCTATGTGTCCGCCACTCCGGCCGACTACGAACTGCGACAGAGCGAAGGCGTCGTGGTGGAACAGGTCGTCCGCCCCACCGGGCTGTTAGACCCCGTCATCGAAGTGCGCCCGAGCCTGAACCAAGTGGACGACCTGATGGAAGAGATACAGCAACGCGTCGAGGAAGACGAGAGAATCCTGGTCACCACGCTGACCAAACGGATGGCGGAAGAGCTCACCAGCTACCTCGTGGAACGCGGCATACGCACGAACTACATCCATAGCGACGTGGACACGCTCGAACGCGTGCAAATCATGGACGACTTACGTGCCGGACGCTTCGATGTGCTGGTCGGCGTGAACTTGCTCCGCGAGGGACTAGACCTCCCGGAAGTTTCCTTGGTAGCCATTCTGGATGCAGACAAAGAAGGCTTCTTGCGTTCGCACCGCTCGCTCACGCAGACCGTAGGCCGAGCCGCCCGTAACGTACACGGGAAGGCCATCATGTATGCCGACCGCATCACGGACAGTATGCACAAGACCATCGACGAAACCAACCGGCGGCGCGAAAAGCAACTTAGGTACAACGAAGAACATGGCATCACTCCGCAACAAATCAGGAAAGGCCGGAAAATGGCCGACCTTATCAACGCCAACGCGGAGGCTCACGCGGAAACCCGCGCTTATGTCGAACCGGAAGAAAGGATGGCGGCGGCCGACCCTATCATGGAATATATGACGCGAGACCAATTGGAAAAGAGCATAGAACATACCCGGAAACTGATGCAGGAAGCGGCGAAGAAGCTGGACTTCGTCGAGGCCGCCCAATACCGGGACGAAATGCTGCGCATGGAAGAGATGCTGAAAGGGAAATGAAAAACGGCCTGAGGAAAAGGGGAGGAAGGAAACACGACAAGGAAGCATCCTTTCCCCTTTCCCCCGTCTTAACGTAAGTACTACATACATCAGGGCACCGCCAATCGCCCGCCGTTGACAGTTCCGGCATCGACGGCGGGCTTCTTGGGAAAGGGACGATAGGCGGCGACGGCGGAGGGCGGGTTTCGAACGTCGCCCTTGATTCCGTTGACGGGCCGTATGCCGTGCGGGAAGAAGTCCGCGAACAGCGCCCGTCCGACGCGCCCCTGTCACCACACGGCTTGCCCCCATGTCTTCCCGGGGCCGCCCCTGTCCCGACGGCCCCGAGCCCCGTCCGCACCGCTTGAAAACCCTGAAAGGCCATGGCTCCAGGTTTTTTTATGCCGCCCTGGCGAATAAATATCCCCAAAAAGCCGCAATGACAGGCGTTTTTCGTATTTTTGCATATCAAATAAGAATCGGTCATGATCAGATATGCAAAGCTTAGCGACGCTAAAGCCATCGCGGACATCTATAACGAATACATCCTACACAGCGTGGCTACCTTTGAGACTGAGGCCATTTCCGAAAACGAGATGCGCCGACGTATTGCCGACATCTCTTCCCGGTTTCCTTATCTGGTGTTCGAGAAGTGCGGACAGGTCATCGGGTACGCCTACGCTCATTTGTGGCAGGAAAGAGTCGCTTATTGCCACACGTGGGAAACGGCCGTCTACGTCTCTTCCTCGTCCGCCCGCCAAGGCATAGGGCGGCAACTGATGACACGGCTGATCGAGGAATGCCGGGAATCGGACTGCCATGCGCTCATTGCCTGCATCACCCACGGGAATGAACCCAGCTATGCCCTGCACAGCAAGCTCGGATTCGAGCAAGTGGCCTTCTTCGAGAAAGTAGGCGTCAAGTTCGGGAAACGTCTGGACGTTACAGACTGGGAACTGATATTGCGCCCGTGAACCCGTTACCCGACACACCGATTTCGCACCCCGCATCCATTCACCTTATATGAGCCAAACGACTTACGACTTTCAATCCAAGGAAAACAACGGTCATGCACCGCTCAACAATATCATCAATGTCAAGCTCATTGCCTACGTGATCGGCATCCTGCTTTGGGTGGAAGGCGGTATGTTCCTCATTTGCATGGGTGTCTCCTTGCTGTACGACGAGGACAGCTACAGATATTTTCTGTATGCCGTAGGCATCAACCTGATTACCGGGGGAGGACTGACGGCTTACGGCAAAGGAGCCAAGACCTGGATGACACGCCGGGACGGCTACTGCATCGTGGTCCTCACCTGGCTGATGTTTACCGTTCTGGGCATGCTTCCGTTCCTGATGAGCGGTGAAATCCCGTCCGTAGCGGGCGCCTTCTTCGAAACCATGTCAGGCTTTACGACTACCGGGTTCACCGTGCTCGACCATATCGACTCCATGCCCAAAGGCATGCTTCTCTGGCGGGCTCTGACCCAATGGGTGGGCGGCCTGGGCATCGTATGTTTCACCATAGCCCTCTTGCCCATATTCGGCGGAGGCAATCTGCAGCTTTTCAGTGCGGAAGCCACGGGCGTGACGCATGACAGGCTGCACCCGAAAATCAGCATGACCACGAAACTCATCTGGACTGTGTACATCATCCTGACCGGCTTGTGCGGCGGTTTACTCTGCCTCGGGGGCATGAACCTGTTCGACGGAGTGTGCCATTCGTTCAGTATCATGGGAACTGGCGGCTACTCCACCAAACAAGACAGCATAGCCTACTGGGACTCTCCTTTCATCGAATACGTCACCTCGGCCTTCATGGTCATCGCCAGTCTGAACTTCTCCCTGCTGGTCTTATGCCTGCAAGGCAAATTCGGCAGATTCTTCAAGGACGGGGAGACACGATGGTTCCTGAGTTCCGTATGTGTCATCACGCTCCTCGTCACGGCCAGCCTGTTCTTCCGGCAACAATACCCGCTCGAAGAGGCTTTCCGCAAGGCGCTCTTCCAAGTCACTGCCATCCATACTTCTTGCGGCCTCTTGACCGATGACTATACTTTATGGCCCCAATTCACCTGGGTTCTCCTGATTTTTGCCATACTGACCGGAGGATGTACAGGTTCCACGGCCGGAGGCATCAAGAACTTGCGCGTCATGATTCTGTTCCATGCCATCAGGAACCAGTTCAAAAGGCTTATCCACCCCAACGCCATCCTGCCAGTGCGAATCAACAAGCACGTCGTGCCCTTCCCTTTATTGAATGCCGTCACGACTTTCACGCTTTTTTATTTGTCATGTGGCTTTGCAGGTTGTTTCATGCTTTCATTCTTCGGAATAGACTTCCTGGAAGCCCTGACCACCTCTCTCTCCGCCATGAGCAATTCCGGTTTAAGCTTCGGCTGCTACGGCCCGGCTTACACCATGAGCGGCATGCCCGGCGCGTGTCAATGGATCATGTCTTTCCTTATGCTTATCGGTCGTCTGGAATTGTTCAGCGCGCTAATCCTGTTCAGCCCGGTTTTCTGGAAAGAGTGGTAGGATTTTCGTCTTTTCCCATTCCAAGCCCGAATTCATACCAAACAGAGTCAACCGGCAAGTGCAATTTTAGGCAATTAAATTGAAAGACTTCTTTTTTGGAGATGAAAAGTTTAATTTTTCACGAGGTCTTCTGTTTGTTTTATACTGGATTGCCTTATGAATTCGTCGGAAATCTCCGTGAAACCAGTGCCTTTCGGCATATATTGCCTGACAATCTTGTTCGTGTTTTCGACAGTGCCCTTCTGTCATGAAGCGTGCGAATCGGTAAAACAGACGGTGGTTCCAAGCCTCCTTGCAATCTTTTCATGACAGGCGGACTCGCCGCCGTTGTCCGTCGTGACGGTCGGCACGTTCTTACGGCAAGGGAAAGCGGCCTTATGGCCTTGCCCTCTTGTAATCCCAGACAGATTGCGTATCCTTGCTCGTGGGTCAGCTGGTTGTACATGGCAATACAAAGTCATTTGATCTTTTTGGGGGAGGCAGAGGCTTCCCCTTTATTTTTTTTTTGCATTGCCGGATGACCCTTGCCCGGCTTGCCATTCTCCCTCCGTCCTTTCCGCTACGCTACAAGAACGGAGGGAGAAAATTGCACCTCTATCTTGAATCTTTACGAATTTATACCAAACCTTTGAAGCGTGAAGACAGCGCACTCGCCTTTCGCCACTTTCATTAAAATATTTACGACAGAAGCATCTTATTGAACCCGTGGTTCATCGTGAAATAGGGAAAGAGGCGTAATTCAACGCCTCTTTTCCGTCAAAGCAACCAAATAGATACCAGCCTCGTAGAGCAACCACATGGGCGTGCCTACCAATAATAGTGTAAACACATCGGAAGTCGGGGTAATCACGGCACCCACCACCAAAATCCATACGATGGCATGTCGACGACACCTACGCATGAATGAAGCGGTAAGGAATCCAAGACGCGCCAAAAACCAACAGAGGATGGGTATCTCGAACACGATACCCATCATGAGCGTCATCGTCAGCAACGTATCCATATACGACTCCAGCGTAATGGTATTTTCTACTTCCGTATCCACTTGATAAGTACCGAGAAAACGGAACGTGAACGGAAAGACGAGAAAATAATTCAAAGCAGCACCCGAAAGAAACATCAGATACCCCGCTCCTACCGTGCGTACGGCATACCGTCTCTCGTGGGTGTACAAAGCGGGGGAGACAAAACGGAACAACAAATAAAGCAAATAAGGCGAAGCACAAAATACCCCGGCATACAACGCCGTTCGCACATGGACGACAAACTGGTTCGCCAATCCCGTATTAATCAGTCTTACCGAAAAATCATCGGGTATCATCCTATCCACACCTAAGACACGACCTATGTCGCCCATCAACCGATAGGTAATGAAACCGGCCTCTTTCGGCGCCAACACGATTCGAAAGAGACTTTCCTTGGAGAAGAACGCCACAAGCGCGCAAGCCACCGTCACAGCCAATGCCTTGAACAGACAGCCGCGCAAAACATCAAGGTGCTCCCAAAATGTCCCGGTAGCCCCTTCGTTCGGATTATTCATCTTTTGCTTCCCGTTCCTCCGTTTTTTCGCTCCCGGCCTTTTCGGTTTTGTCGCTCTTGTCTTGAGGCATTTCCACCCAGTTCATTCCGTCTTTAAAGCTCCTTACTCCCTTTCCCAGACCTTTCATCAATTCGGGAATTTTCTTGCCTCCGAAAAACAGCAAGACAATCAATAGGATAAAGAGAATTTCTTGCGTACCGATTCCGAACATAACCCTTATTTATAAATCACGTGTTTCAGCAACCCATAGCCGCCTATAACTTGCAAAACCATTCCGGGCAGGCCGATACGAAAGTCTTGTACGGCCGAACCGAAATCTCCTGTCATAGCCCATTCTCCCAAAGTGCCAAACACCTGATAGAACAGCACCACCGATGCCAAAAGCAAGACACTGACCCGATGGAAACGGGAAGCCGTGTAACCTGCAGCCAAAGCCAACAGCACCGACTTCAACAGAATAGCCGGCAATACCGCCGCCGCAGGCATACCGAACCACAATGAGTTGACACACGGCGAGAGACCCGCTGTCAGCAGTCCCACGCGCCAACCGTATTTATAAGCCCCTACCAACGTGAAAAAATAAACAGGCAACCATCTCACGCCTCCTTGCGGAATCAGATGAAACAGTTGCGGCAACACGATATTGCCGGCGACGAACAACACGGCCAGCCAATAAGTCCGCTTCTCGGCGTAACCCGGAGCGTAAAGCCTTACAGTAGTTTCCATATCCTTACTCCTTCCTTAATATTATCATTTCATACTTGCAGACGCTTCACAAAACTCGGCTATCAGAGGCAGGCATTCTTCCGCTGTTTCCTTATCGCAACAAAGCGTCTCCACTGGACACAAACCATTTCCCGCACGATTCCGTATAGCGGGAACCAACCGTCCGTAAAACACGGGAATCCCCGCTTGAAGCAACAATCCGTAAGCCGGCTCGCTAAACACGTCGGCATATATCCGCCTTACCCGTCCCAAGGCCATGAGCGCGGCGGCTCCTTTCCCTACGACCTTATCTGCCACATCGGCACCAAGAAGCAAGCCGGGCTGTTTCCGCAACAAGTCGTATAGGTCTTTCACTCCCCGATGCACAAAGGTGTAAATTCCCCCATTACGAAGCACGCAGGAACACTTCCGCTCGTGCAACAGGTCTATCAAATCTTGTAAATCTTCTTTCATAAAGTCCCTTGTTTCAAATGTTCCACAAAACCGTCAATCCGGTGCAACTCAGCCGGAATGTCGATGTTTTGCGGACAATGAGGCACACACTGACGGCATCCGATGCAATGGTCGGCCTGACGGAGACGAGGCACGCTCCTGTCGTAGCCCACGAGGAAGGCACGACGCGCGGCGCGGTAGTTATCTTCCTGCGCGCTTTCTGGAACGTTGCCCTCGTTGACGCATTTGTTATAATGCACGAGGATGGAGGGTATGTCGATGCCGTACGGGCAGGGCATGCAATATTTGCAATCGTTGCACGGCACAGTGGGATATTGAAGCATCAAATCCGCCGTGTCGAACAGGAAGTTCATCTCTTCGTCCGTGAGCGGTTGCAGGGGACAGTACGAACGCAGGTTGTCCTGCAAATGCTCCATGTAGGTCATGCCGCTCAGCACGGTAAGCACGTCAGGGAAAGTGCCGGCGAAACGGAAAGCCCACGAGGCCACGCTACGCTCCGGCTCGCGTTGCTTGAGACGAGCCACGACATGGTCGTGCACTTTCGACAGACGGCCTCCCAAAAGCGGCTCCATGATTACGGCAGGTATTCCGCGCTTCGCCAGTTCGCCGTACAGGTATTCCGCGTTCGTGTTTCGCGGGTTGATTTCCTTGGCGTGTTGCCAGTCCAGATAGTTGAGTTGTATCTGGACGAAGTTCCATTTGAACTCATCGTGCCGAGAGAGCAGGTAGTCGAACACTTTGATGTCACCATGGTAAGAGAAACCGAGGTTTCGGATGCGCCCGGCCGCCCGTTCCTCCACGAGGTAATCCAGAATTCCGTTGTCCATGTAACGCACGTTGAACTCCTTCATGCCATCGTCCCCCATTCCCACACCGTGCATGAGCATATAGTCGAGGTAGTCCGCCTTAAGTTCTTTCAGCGAGTTGCGGTACATCGCGATTGATTCCTTGCGGCTCCAAGTGTCCGGGGAAAAGTTGGAAAGTTTCGTGGCGATGAAGTAGCTCTCGCGCGGATGGCGGCTCAGCGCGATTCCCATGGCGCGTTCGGACAACCCCTGACAGTAGGCCGGGGAGGTGTCAAAGTAGTTCACCCCGTGCGCCAGCGCGTAGTCCGTCAGGCGGTTCACCTCCTCTTGGTCTATCTGGCCACCGTTCTTCGCGTCCTTGCCATCCTCCACGGACGGGAGCCGCATGCACCCGTAACCGAGGAGCGACACCTTGTCGCCCGTTGTCGGGTTCGTGCGATAAGTCATTTTGTCCGTAGGAATTTCTCCCAATGCATCGCCGGAAGCCGTTTTCCGCTCTGAATGGCAACCGTAAAATGCGGCTGATGTGGCTGCGGCACCGGCTCCCAAAAGCTTCAGGAACTTACGCCGATCCATATCTTTTTTAGTCTTTTCCATATTGCGGCACTTTGATTAAATGAAACGATGGATCTCGTGTCCCTCTACGTAGATGGCACTGAAAGGGCGTGCCGGGCAAAGATTTTCACAGGCACCGCAACCGATGCAACGCTCTTCATTCACGACTGGAAGCCGGGGAGAATCAGGAAGTCCTGATATGGACGGTATCATTTGAATGGCTCCAGACGGACAATGACGGGCACAGTTCCCGCATTCCACACCGTCCGTATTCACCACACAATTCTCATACACAAACACGGCATGGCCAATCTGTACGGACGATTTTTCAGCCACCGTCAAAGGACGTATGGCACTGTTCGGACAAACCTCGGCGCATCTTATACATTCCGGCCGGCAATATCCGCGTTCGTAAGACATTTCCGGTTGCATCCATGTCTCTATCGAAGAGGAAGGACGCAAGACATCATTGGGACAAGCCGACACGCACAACTGACAAGCCGTGCAATGCGAAGAAAAATTACGCTCCCCTAACGCCCCTGCCGGCTTTAAGTGTACTTTACGTTCTGGTATCTTTTTCTTCTCTATCACGGCCAACCCTCCGTCTACCTTCTTTTCCTGCGCCCTCATCCAAGAACTGGCTACAAACCACGAAGCCACGGTCAGAAAATTGCGGCGGCCGTCATCCGGCATCCCCTTTTCCGGAACTCTTTGGGTCACGGCCAACGGACGGACATAACGTATAGCTCCTTTAGGGCATCTGTCTATGCAATTCATACAAGCCACGCAACGGCTATAGTCTATCTTATGCTCCTTGACATGGATGCACGATGCCTTGCAATTACGCTCGCACAAATTGCAATTCACGCATTTTGAAGTGTCTATCATTGGTTTCAGCCAGGCGTAACGGGACAGGAAGCCCAATAACGTGCCGACCGGACAAACCGTATTACAATAAGTCCGCCCATTACGCCAAGCCAACACGAACAGCACAACGAAAGTCAGAAAAGCCACGCCTAATACGGAAAGGCCTTTCATCCAGACATCCACTTCATAAAAAGCATAACTGCCCACACGCCCGGCCACGTAGGCCAGCAAATTATTCCCCCAACGATAAAAGGGAGCCAACAGATTGGAAGCCATACGTCCGTAGGCACTATATGGCTCCAGCAGACTGGCCCAGCCCATAAGCACAGTTACACCTGCCCACAGTCCGGCACCACAGACGACCACGAACAAAGCCAACACCCCGTATCTCAACCATGACAGAGCCGGAGAATAGCGGAAACGGTTCATCTTGTACTTGCCTCCCAAATGGGAAACCACGTCCTGAAACACTCCGAGCGGGCAAATCACTGAACAGTACACCCGACCGACCGCCCAAGTAAGCAATACCACAGCCACAACCCCTCCGAGGTTCAAGGCCAACAATGCCGGGATGAATTGTATCTTGGCCAACCAGACGAACAGACTTTCCATGACTCCCGTGAAGTCAAGGAACAAGAGCGTGACAAGGATAAAGCAGACGCAAGCCAACGTCTGCCTGATTCTTTTCAAACTCATAACCACACCCTTCTTTAACTACTTCTTCATGTCCATGCCGGTTTCTTCCAACCACTGCTCCACTTTCGGACGTGCATCCTCCACCATTCCGCCGGGACAAACAAAGCCCTTCTTCAAGATGGCCTTGCCCGTATGCCGGGCAAAGTCGCTGAAACATTTCTGTTCCCCACCGCCACCATGCGTACAGAAAGGTATCACCGTCTTCCCAGTCAGGTCATACGCCTCCAAAAAACTCCAAATAGCCATCGGTGCTGTTCCCCACCAGTTCGGGAAACCCACATAAACTACTTCATACGCATTCATATCTTTTACCTTACTCTTCAAAGCCGGACGCGCATCGGCTTCCTTTTCCCTCTTGGCATACTCCGTACATGCCCGATATTCTGTCGGATATGCTTTTACAGTCTCTATCTCAAAAAGGTCTCCGCCCGTCAGTTCTTGAATCTGATGAGCCAATTTGCGCGTATTCCCCGACCATGAAAAATATGCTACCAACACTTTCTTCGCGCTTGCCGCATGCTGCGCACCAGCTTCCAAGCCCGTCATAGCCCACATCATGAGAAATGCTCCTAAAATTTTTGTTTTCATACCCAATGTTTTTTGTTCGTTGATTCATTTCTTTATACCTGCAAAAATAGAACATAATCTCCAATACTCCGATATACGGATTACAGATTTCCTTACCCTTTTTACAGATTGTCAAAAAACGGGCTCTCCCTGATGATAAAAGGAACTTTCACGATATTCTTCCAGAAACAAGATTACGTATCGCTTGAAATACTTCCCGGAAAACGATTGTGTACAAAAATCCAACCGACCTGCGCGGTAGCATATCGCGACCGGGACATCGCCCTCGTTTTTCTGACTTTGAGGTGATTCCTCTAAGCATTGCGGCCGAAGCCACGGGAATCGACAGCGAAGACAACCTGCTTGACAGCATCGGCAAGGGCATCAAGCAAAATCCAGGCCTCATTTCACGCAGACAATACAACGACCTCCCGCACCTGACAAGAAATCCAAAAACATTTTGGTGCAAGAAGGTCTTGGTTCCGGGGATTACGCCTTTCGGGAGTACACCAAAATCGTCGACATCAATCTCACCGCCTCTCTGGCAAGTACAAGTATCGATGCGTTCAACGGTACGGCGTTGCTCAACGCACCGCCCGAGAAATTGACATCCATCCGTCAACAGTGACCTGCGGACTGCAACGCAACCGCAATACAAATGGCGAGTATGTACGATGCAACGCCCGGACAAAGGCAGAGGCACGCAGACAAGGCCTTACGCCCGACAAGGCAACCGAAGACCACGCGGAAAGCCCAACTTCGACACTCCTCCTACACGATTTTCCCAGAATATCGCTTAACTTTGCTTTTGCTGTCGTACTCTACGGTTTAAGATTTTTTTGCAGTCCGACGTGCAAATTCTCCACAAATTCGTCCATGGCACAAAAAAATCTCAGTAACTTTGCTTTCGGTAATCATCGCTTATGCTCTTGTAAGTTTTCGATTCACAATTATAAAATCCCAGAACATTTGCGAGATTACCATTTTTTTCATGTACTTTCTCATCCTGAACCCGCATTATGAATAGGTTTTGGGCTTGCTTTCTGTATTTTCGTGTTCAAAGCGGGTCAATCAATGTTTTATACACATAAATACAGAACAAAGAGACAAAATTCCTTGTGTCTTCCATTCTATACGGGTATATTTGAGCGTTGAAATCAAAACGCAGTCAAATATATTATGAAAACAAAGAAGTATCTTGTTATCGCCGTTTTGCTTTTTGGCTTTATGACGAGTGTGCGCGCGTTGCCTCGGCCTGAATACCCCAGACCTCAGTTCGAAAGGGCCGAGTGGCTGAATTTAAACGGTGACTGGACATATCAGTTCGATTTCGGTAAGAGCGGAGAGGAAAGGCGTTTATACGAATCCACAGGGTTTTCCGAGCATATCACGGTGCCTTTCTGCCCCGAAAGTTCCCTTTCAGGTGTCGGGCATAAGGACTTTATTGAAGCCATGTGGTATCATCGTACCATAGATGTTCCCCGGAATTGGGACGGGAAACACATAATCCTGCATTTTGGGGGAGTGGATTACAGATCGACCATTTACATTGACGGCAAAGAGGTTTTTACCCATTACGGAGGGGCGGCATCTTTCCAGGTGGACGTAACGAGGTTTGTCAAGCCGGGCAGGAGTGCCAATCTGATTGTTGCCGTCCGTGACGACGTGCGTTCGCGTTTGCAGCCAGGAGGCAAGCAGTCGCGCCGGTATTCTTCGTATGAATGTCTTTACACCCGCGTTACGGGCATCTGGTCTACAGTATGGATGGAACCCGTGTCAAACGGAGGACTTAAAGACGTGAAAATCACTCCGGATCTCGATAACGGGCAATTTGTTTTCGAGCCGAAGTTCTTTGAGACCGATGGTGCTTCCACTTTCACAGTGAATCTGAAGGATGGACAAAAGACGGTCGCTTCGGTGACGGTAAAGGCCGGCAACAACACTTTCCTTCCAATAAAGGTGAAGAACGTGAAATTGTGGTCTCCAGAAAGTCCCTTCCTTTATGATATAGAATATGTGGTAAGAGACAAGGAAGGTGAAATCACAGATCGTGTCGGCAGTTATGTCGGCATGCGTAAGGCCGAGATACGGGGAAGAGACTTTTATCTGAACAACAAGCCTTACTACCAAAGGCTGGTACTTGACCAAGGCTATTATCCCGACGGGCTGTGGACGGCTCCCACGGACGAAGCCCTGCGCCATGATATCGAACTGGGGAAAGCCGCAGGCTTTAACGGCGCACGCCTTCACCAGAAAGTATTCGAGCAACGTTATTTTTATTGGGCGGACAAGCTCGGCTACCTTACATGGGGGGAATCACCGAGCTGGGCGATGGACTGGACCAACGAGATTGCGGCGCGCAACATGATTGCCGAATGGGGCGAATGTGTTGAACGAGACTATAATGTAACCTCTTTGGTCGTATGGTCCCCGTTGAATGAAGTCTGGATGGACGAAGTGGACGGGCGCCGCCGTCGTCTCACCCACGACTTGTATTTTATGACCAAACGCCTTGACCGCACGCGTCCCGTAGCCACGACCAGCGGGGGATACCATGCCGGATTCGATGACATCTATACCGAACACATATACGTGCAGGACCCGGTAGAACTTTACAGACAGCTGAAGCCCATAGACGAAGGCAAGGCTTATACCCAGTGGGCCGACAAGAGCGATCCGCATCAAGGCGAGCCTTACATGATTGACGAGTTCGGCGGGATACGTTGGGTGAAAAAGATGAAACACGAGGAGGTCGCACCCGAAACATCTTTTTGGGGGTACGGAAAAGACCCGCAGTCGTTGGAGGAATATTACCGACGTCTGGAGGGACAGGTGAACGCCGTCCTGAGCGTAGATGGCATCACCGGGTTTTGTTATACGCAGATAGTGGATGTGGAATTGGAAAAGAACGGCATTTTCACTTACGACCGTGAGCAGAAATTCGACATGGAGCGCATCCGGGGAATTTTCAGCAAGTCGCGTGAGCAGGCCAAAAAAGAAATGGAGGTCATGCTAAAGGAAAAAGGTGAAGAATAAACCCGGCTTTCTCACGAAGAGAACCGGCAAGACCGTGCCGGTCGGGCAGGCCGGGTTCACCCGACCCTTACGGCACGTGAGTCATGGAATACACAAACAACAAATCATTCTTTAATTAAAAATTGATTTTATCATGAAAAAATTGAACTTTTTATTCGCTTCAGCCGTCTTGTCCGCGACAGGCGGTGTCATGGCACAAGAAGACCGCGTAGTGGAATTATTGCCAGAAGGAGTGACGGTGAACATCAACCCCGAGAGGCGGACTGTGAAGGAGAAAAACCTTGTCGTGGCCGGAACCGCGGAAAAGGGTTACAAGGCATACTTCGCCGCCACGGATGCCGAACACGGTGAAGAACTGTGGATGACGGACGGCACGCCGGAGGGAACGAAAATGGTGAAGGACATATTCCCCGGCAGCACGAGTTCCGCTCCGAGCCATCTGGCGGCCCTGAACGACAAAGTCCTTTTTTCAGCTGTGTCCGATGACGGGACGAATCGCCAGCTTTATGTGAGCGACGGGACAGAGGACGGAACAAAACTCATAGCCGTGACGTACAACTTCGGGGACGGCAATCCGCAGGCGATTTATCAGATAAACGAGACCCAGGCCGTATTCGCGGCCATTGACGACGAAAGCGCGGAGTACGATCCGGACAACGGCCAGCAATACTGGCTTTGGGTGACAGACGGAACGGAAGAAGGCACGAAACGAGTGAAAGAAGTGAAGGTGGACAATCCGGGGAAGGAGAACACGAACCAACATTCTCCTTTCGTGCGTGTGGGGCACAGGCTGTTCTTCAAGGCCGACGACATAGACGGGCATACGGGCACCGAACTGTGGGTAACCGACGGGACTGCGGAGGGCACGTATCTGGTAAAAGACATCAACACCGAGCCTAACGCGGAGATGGGAGACGGCTATACCAGGGATTCCGCCATTGACGGTATGGAAAATTTCAATGACGAGAAAGTCTTTTTCAAGGCATGGTCGATAGAATCCGGCAACGAACTTTGGTGTTCCGACGGCACGGAGGAAGGCACTTACGAAGTCTACGATTCCAACCCAGGTGTCGGGGAAAACGGTCTCGGCAACAACGGCAACATCTTCGGCGAGAGCTGGGAAGTATATAAAGGACGCATATGGTTCCGCGGCTTTACCCAGCAATACGGTCGCGAGTTCTGCGGCTCGAATCTGAAGAAAGGCGACTATGTGGCTTACGACCTTGCGACTACCAACCCGACCATAGACCATCACTCCGACCCCGATCCGGGCTGTGTCTTCCAGGATACTTATATGTTTTGCGCAAACGACGGCTTGGATGCCAACGACCCGGCGCAACATGGCGGAAAGATGTGGTGTTTCGATGGCGAGAAATGCTGGATCCAAAAGGGAAACTTGGACTTGTTCCCGGGAATCGTATGCAACTGGGTGAAAGAGCCGACGGTGGCCGGAGGCTCGTTGTATTGGTTTAACGAAGCCAACGACATAGATTTGGGGCTTGGCACGGGCTTGTATCGCCTTGACGAGGTGGACGGAGCCGTAACGGTCGTTCCTCCCATTACCAGTAACGGTGACAATGTCCATACGCTTCGGAACTTGGCGGGGAAAATCATTTATACCTGCGGCGCGAACAACCGCTTGTACACGGACGAATACACGAAGCCGGGATGGGACGGAGTCAGCGACGCGGGTGCTTTGCCGCCGTTCGGCAGGGGAACTTCCGGCATAGGGGCTGTCGACAAAGACACGGATTCGGGCGTTGTCAGCGTTTACGGCCTGGATGGCGTGGAACTCCGCCGCGATGTGGACAAGGCCGATGCCGTAAAGGGGTTGTCCAAAGGAATATACATCATCGGGCACAGCAAGCACGTGGTCAAGTAAGGCCGTTACGGAGCAACAAGGAAGGCGGTCTTTTCCCATTTCCTCTTCCTTGTCCGGCTTCGTCCGATTTGGGCTGCGCCCCGGCAGAGTGCAAGCGAGCTTGGCTCCGCCGGGGTTTGCACCGGATTTTCAATATCACATTAAAGGTAACGACATGAAAAAATTCAATATATTACTAATCCTGCTGCTTTTTTGCCATATCAAGGGCTATGCCCAGACGACGACGGTGGAGGGGCGGGTCTCCGACGGCGCGGAGACGCTTGTCGGCGTGACCGTCATGGAGAAAGGGACGAACAACGGCACCACTACGGACATGGACGGAAAATACGCCCTCAAAGTGGAGAGAAACGCGGTCTTGGTGTTTTCATATATGGGATACGAGACGGTTACGTCGCCGGTCAACGGGCGTAACAGAGTAGATGTCTTGATGAAACCCGTGGCCAAGGATCTTGATGAACTGATAGTGATAGGTTACGGGGTGCAAAAGAAGAGCGACGTGACCGGATCCATATCGAGTATCTCGGGAAAGGACGTGAACCAGACTCCCGTGTCGTCGGTTTTGCAAGCCATGCAGGGGCGCGCGGCAGGTGTGACCGTGATACAGAATTCCGGGTCTCCCGGCGGTTCCACTACGATTAAAATCAGGGGGACAGGTACGATAAACGACGCAGACCCGTTATATGTCGTGGACGGGTTCATCGTGGATAACATCAATTACCTGAATCCTAACGACATAGAAAACGTTGAGGTGTTCAAGGATGCCGCTTCGAGCGCGGTGTATGGAAGCCGCGCGGCGAACGGCGTGGTATCCATAACCACGAAAACCGGAAAGGAAGGCAAGACCCGAATCACGTACGATGGATATGTCGGCGTTTCATCGCCCTGGAAGACCATCGATGTCATGGATGCCGACAACTACGCGCTGATGCAGGATTACATCAACGGCACATCGAACTATTCCACAGACGGCAGGCTGTTCATGTCCAAGAATGAAGAAGACGGCAGCTATTATTATGACCCTTCAAAATATGCCATTCTGGATACGCTGCACAAGAACTCTTGTCCCAATTGGTGGGATGCCGTGTCCCGCACCGGATTCAAGATGTCGCATGGCGTGTCGGCTTCGGGCGGCACGGACAGGGCGCAGTATCTCGCCAGCTTAAGCTACTTCAAAGAAAACGGCATCATTGAGACTTCTGACTACAAACGTTTTAATGCCCGTTTGAACGTAAAGGCGAAGCTGGCAAACTGGCTCACGGTGACAGGGAACATGCTTTACACCAACGAAGACCGCGGAATCGTCCCCGAGGGAAGTGGCAGCATATTGAAACAGGCTCTGTTCTACACGCCGATGGAGTATCTTCGTAATAGCAAGGGGTATTGGTATGCGGGAAACCCCATGGCCGTATTGGACTGTAACAACCAGTCCATGACACGTGACCGTATTGACATGAACGCCATGCTCGATGCCAGGATATGGAAACACTTCACATACCAGTTCAAGGCATCATATTATACGGTGCGGCAGGTGGACGACAACTTTACCGAAGTGTTCGGATTGGACGAAGATTTTGTCATGCCGACTTCCCTTACGAAAGTTTACAAGAGACAGCAGAATACGGACAAATGGGAGATTAACAACTTGCTTACTTTCATGTGGTCGGGCGGAGGCCATGACGTGACAGTGTTGGCCGGCCAGACGGCGGAGGGCTATACGCTGAGCTGGCAGGAAGGCAACCGTGCGGGAACTCCGAGCAACGAGGACGTATTCCATTATCTTTCGAGTGCTTACACGGGCGACAAGGTCTACGGACTGGACCGCAAATGGACGGCGGTGGGATTCGTCGGTCGTCTCATCTACAATTACAACGACACCTACCTGTTGCAGGCCAACATGCGGGCGGACGGTTCTTCCAAGTTCGCAAAGGGCAACAAGTGGGGCGTATTCCCCTCCGTGTCGTTAGGATGGAGATTCACCAGCGAGAAATTCATGAAATCCACGGCCAAGTGGCTCTCTAACGGCAAGTTGCGCGTGGGTTGGGGATTGTTGGGAAACAACCGCATAGACGAACTGTCCCGTTACACTTACCTGACTTCGGGCTATAATTATCCGTTCGGATACGGCAACGGCTCGGTGTATGAAGGGGCGACGGCGACCGTGCTGGGCAATGACGGCATTGTCTGGGAAAAGAGCGAAAGCTACAATGCCGGCGTGGATTTGGCTTTCCTGGACTACAGGTTGACGTTTACGGCCGAGTACTTCAACCGTAAGACCACGGACATGCTTCTGCGGGTTCCGACGGTCAGCTCAGCCGGTCTGGATTCTTCGCCGATGACGAACGCCGGATCCGTGAAGAATTACGGCTGGGAGTTCGACTTGAAGTGGCGCGATGACGCAGGCGACGACTGGCGATACGAGGTCGGGTTCAATTTCAGCCTGACCAAGAACAAGGTGACGAGCCTTGGGACGGGCAACGAGCCGGTTTACGGCGCGTACTTAAGCGAGAACAGCATCGTGGACTATGTGACCAAAACGGCCGTGGGGCAGCCGATAGGAAGCTTCTACGGTTACGTGACCGACGGGATATTCCAGAGTTATGACGAAGTGAAGCGTAGCGCACAATACGAAACAGGGAAGAACCCGTTCGAACAGACCACGCGGCCCGGGGATTTCCGTTTCAAGGACTTGAACGGTGACAACCGCATAACTGCAGAGGATCGTACTTATCTGGGTAGCCCGTTGCCCGATTTCGTGTTCGGAATCCCCCTTTCCGTCGGCTGGAAGGATTTCGACCTTTCGCTTTTCTTCCAAGGGCAGACGGGAAACAAGATATTCAATGTGATGGATTATTATCTGTACAATGCGGCCGAAGGCAATGTCTACGCGGACATCCGAAGCAAGCACTGGTCGGGGCAACTGGAAGATTCGAACCGGGGCTTCTTCCCGAAGAACCTCGGAGCCGGCGTGCCGGACTTGTCCGGCAACGATTCTCCGCGCAACTTCCGCGCGAGCGACTTTTTCATACAAGACGGGAGCTATCTGCGCCTTAAGCAGTTGCAACTCACTTGGAATGTCCCCGAGAAACTCCTGAGAAAAATGCGGATTTCCAATCTCGCCTTAAGCCTGACAGGATATAACCTGTTGACCGTCACTGGATATGACGGCTTGGATCCGGAAGTGGGCAAGCTTTCGGGCACGGAAAGCAACAACCTGAGCATGGGCGTGGACTACGGCAACTATCCTCAAGCCCGCTCGTTTACTTTCGGTGTGAAACTCGGTATATAATTCAATAAAAACAAGAGAGACATGAAAAAGAGAATGTTCATATATCCTATTCCATTGGCCCTTGCCGCGTCGGCGGTCTTAAGCGGTTGCGAGGATTTTCTGGAAAAGGAACCGGAGGGCAATCCGACTGACAGGAACTACTATGACACGCCATACAAGATGCAGTCGGCCCTCGATGCCGTTTACGACGAATTGCAATCGGACGCCTACAATGACCAGGAGTGGCGTTTCGGCGAGGCCATGGGAGACGACGTGTTCGGCATGGACGAAGGAACCAGCTCGCAGATGGGGCAGCTTGTCACTTTCAGGTTCAACACGTCCAACACATGGATTTTGCGACGCTGGGAAGTGAACTACGAAGGCATCCATCGCGCCAACCAGGTGATAGCCAACATTGACCGCGTGGGTATTTCAACGAACGAATATACGGCTTACTCGAACGTTCGTTGGATTTACGGACAGGCGAAGTTCCTGCGTGCGTATTATTACTTCAACCTGGTGAAGACGTTCGGCGGCGTTCCGATCCGTCCGGAAGTGGAAAAGGTAGAAAAGCTGGTGATCCCCCGTTCCACAAAGGAAGAATGCTATGCGTACATAGAGAAGGATTTGCGCGAGGCGGCCATAATGTTGCCCGTGAATTATGGCGACCCTACCGGGGAGGCGGGCAAGGTTACCCGCGGAGCCGCCGTGGCCTTGCTGATGAAAGTCCTGATGTACGAGGCCAAACCCGGCGTTCCTTCCGACAAGTGGGAGAAAATGGCGGAACTTGGCAGGTATATGGTCGAGGGCGGGGCGATGACATACGCCAAGATGCTGGAATATGACGGTAGCGAGGACTGGGAGGCACTGCGCCGCCGCTTATGGTTCAAGCCCGTGGAGGAGATAGAAAACGCTGAGGGCAGTTCCGAACATGAAAGCCCGTCGGATCCGTTGGAGGGTTTCGGAAACACATATTCATTGGAATACCGGGACTTGTACGGCAATCCTCTGCACAACGGGGACAAACAGGCTTATATGTTCCAGTTTTACAATGCCGGGGAGTTTTGCAAGGGTTCCGTGTTCGAGGTGAATTTCAAGGAAAGCGGGGACGGCACGGACGGCGACACGAACGAGGGCGCGGGCCTGGATTTCTTTTCCGTGGGAAACGTGAGCATGATAGCCACCGACCAGTTGCTGAACAACATATTCGGATCCGATGTCCGCAAGGACTTCACCATCCACCACCAAGGGCAGACTTTCGACGGTGAGATATGGCAAGGCGGAGAGGGGAATTACGTGTCGATGAAATGGTACACTCCGCGTACAGACAGGCCGGCGCATGCCGGGGACAACGGCAAAAACCGCCGCGTACTACGCTATGCCGACGTGGTGCTGATGTATGCCGAGGCTCTCAACGAATGCGGAGACAGGGTCAAGGCATTGGAGATGCTCAACAAATGCAAGCAACAGGTGAACACCATCAATTCGTCCTCGCAGTTGTACGTGGCGGGAGGATACGGCTACATACGCGACCAGATATGGGAAGAGCGACGCAAGGAGCTTGCCTTCGAGTGGGACCGTTATTTCGACCTCGTCCGTCAAGGGAACGCGGCGAAAAACCTGCATGCGTTCGCCTCCTACCGCGTGACAAGACGGGGAGCCTTTTTCCGCGAGGGGGTAAACGAACTGATGCCCATCCCGCAAACCGAGATAGACGTGTCCAACGGCGTGGTGGAACAAAACCCGGGATATTGACATCAACGTGTAACCTAATAATACGTGTAACAAATGAGACTTATCAGCAAGATACCGTTCATGCTCCTGCCGGCGGCCTCGTTCTGCTGTTCCTGTCTGGACGAGAACGAAGAGGCACGCAACCCGCAGTCAGTCGTGACGGTAAACCGGACAGAATTGGAAATCAACCAAAGCATGGAGATACGCTTCAACGGCGTGGCAGACCAGGTGGTGGTCTATACGGGCGACGAAGGGCACGACTACCTGCTCCGCGACTCGAACAACACGGGCACCGTAATGAACAAGGGACTGTTCACCTATTCCTACTCCGTGCCGGGTACGTTCCTGGTCGTCGTGCTGGCCACGACCTACGACACCTATATGGGGAACGGGCTACATACCGACACCACGTCATTCAACGTGACGGTGAAGGACGATGTGACGGAACTCGAACAAGTGTATTCCTCTATCACGCCTAACGTGTATTACGCCTCGCTCGTGAACGAAACGGACTGGGTGATGTGCCTGCCGAAGAAGCAGGTGTACAACGGGCGCGAAGTGACGCTCAACGCGTCGCGGCAACGCCTGAGCTTCGAGATAGCCTCGGACTCTTCCAAGATTTACTTCGACGGCGAGCTACACGATCCGAGGGCTTACTACGATTTGACGGGGACACATGACATCCGCGTCGTGTCGGACTTCGGAAGTGTGCGGGACTACAAGTTCCATACCCTGGTTTATCCGGAATTCAACACGGTGAGCCTTGACGGCGCGACCGGCACGCTGGTGCGCGACGCTTTCTACCAAGACAGGTTAGTCTACAGGTTCACCCTGCCGGAAGGGACATCCAACCCCGTCGTGCAATTCGAGATAGACGGCACCGGGGTATTCCTGTCTGGAGGCAAGGCCGTCGAATCCGGCGAAAGGATAAGTTTGGACGACGACCTGTCGATTCGCAGGGAAAACGCGGAGAACGCGGCGGTAGCGGCGGTTTCAACCGTGGAATTCGAGATAACACGCGAATAACACCAGCATCAAACACGACATACAATGGAAAAAGGCATAATCATCGACACGATATTCCGCCACATCCTCATGGCTTCGGCGCTTTTCCTGTCCCCTGCCCCGGCAGGGAGCAGGACACCTTACAAGGGCTCGCGCATATTCTGGGACACGTCCACCCAAAAGAAAGTGTTCCAAAACGGCGGGTACGCGCGCATGACACAACTGAAAGACGGGCGGCTGATGGCCGTGACCGAGAACAACGGCATAGACATAGCCTTCAGTACGGACTTGGGCAACACATGGTCTCCGCAGACAAAAATCGTTTCCAACAAAGCCGCATTGCCAGAGTGCGTCCCTGACCTGATCCAGTTGTCCGACGGCACGATCCTCGTAGGTTACAATCCCCGTCCATCGGAACCTTATTCCGAAGACCGCAAGTTCGGCATACGTGTGAAACGCAGTACCGACAACGGTGCGACATGGGAGGACGAGACATACGTCGTCGATGCGGATTACAAGTTCGACAACGGATGCTGGGAACCCTCGTTCCTGCAACTTCCGTCGGGTGAGGTGCATCTTTATTATGCTGACGAGCATCCTTACACGACTAACAACGACCAGCAGATTTCGCTTTGCCGCTCTTTCGACAACGGCCGGACCTGGTCTGAGCCGGAAAAGGTCAGCTACAGGGCGGGACGGCGTGACGGGATGCCCTCCGCGGTAATCCTTAACGATGGCAACATAGCCATGGCCTACGAGGACAACGGCTGGCCCGGATTCGAGGGCAGTTTCTTGCCTACGATTTCCGTATGCCCGCTGGACACCGACTGGCACGATTACTGGACGGACGCTGACAGTCCGAACCGCTGGAAAGCCTGCGATTACGATTTCGTCAACCAAGGACTCCGCGGGGGAGCGCCTTGCCTGCGCGTGTTGCCGTGGGGTGAAACCGTGCTGTCCCACCAGTCGGACTACGGCAACGACGACGGACGTTTCAACATGTACGTCTATGTGGGCGACGAGCATGCGAAGGGCTTCAAGGCCGCCTGCGCCCCGTTCAGCCCCGGGCAGGGGGAAGAGGCCTTGTGGAATTCCCTGGCGGTGGTAGACACGGGCGTCGTCGTGGCCGTCGCGCCGATAAGCGGGCGGGTGGAGATGATGAAAGGCTATCCCGTGCGCCTGATCCGGGCTCCTTACGGTTCTCCCGCGGTCGACGGCGTCCAGACACGCGGCGAGGGATATTGCAAGGGCATGGCCGACCAGGTCATCTTGGGACGCGAACGGGGCACCCGCTTCACGGCGGATTTCTCGTACGACGGCGACTCCCTCTATTTCACTTCCAGGGTGTCCGACAGAGACCAGGCGGCGATCCCCGGATCATACGGCGACGGCGTGACCCTTTACATGGACACGAGATACGTTTCCTCCGAACACCCGGAGGCCGGGATGTTCCGTTTCTTCTTCCGTCTGGACGGCACGATGCAGGCGAAGGTGGGAGACGGGAAGCGGTGGGCCCCCGGGGAGGAAATGCCCGGGGTGAACTGCAAAGTGGGGAGGGAACGGAATTATTATGTCGTCGAGACGGCCATACCATGGCCGCGCCTCGGTTTCGAGTCCGCGCCCCTGGGGCGGATGATGCGCGTGAACGTGGAGATGCAGGACCGCGGCACAGACGACGACACGACCGTTTACGAGATGCTGCCCGACGCCAGGCGGGATGCCTCGTGGACGTGGATGGATTTCGCGTTGCTCGGGGACCCCCGGGGAGACGGCATCCCCGCCGCGGGGAAACGGGCGGCGGACATGGTGGTCAAGGACGGGTGCGTAAGCGTGCCTCGGGAAGACGTGGCGGAAATGACGGTATATGCAACCGACGGGCATCCCGCGGCGACGGCCGGGGACCGGAACGCGGTGCGGCTGCCTCCCGGCGCGAAAGGGGTCTTCGTGGTGAAAGTGTCGCTGAAAGGAGGCGGGACCTTCACGAGGAAGATAAGGATGTGAATACCTGCCGGCGCGCTGCCATGCACAGGATAGTTATATGTGGGTTGCTCCTCTGGGCGGACATGCAGGCCTTTGCCGCGAGATACCGCTTCCTGCATCCGATGGGAGCCGGAGGCTTGCCCCACCGGCAGGTGGAGGCCATGGCCCAGGACAGGAAAGGTTATATATGGATAGGCACGCCTGGCGGGCTGGTCCGTTATGACGGCCATGCGTCCCGTCATTATTTCCATGACGAGGGAAACGGGAATTCGTTGGCACATGATTTCATAAAGCGTCTTTTCGTCGACAGCCGCGGCCGCCTGTGGGTTTGCACCGGGTCGGGGGTATGCCTTTACCGCCCCGCCAGCGACGACTTCAAGGATTACGGCAAATCGAGCGGTTACGTTTCCACCATGGCGGAATCCAGCGGAGGCAGGGTGTTCGGCGCGGGTGATTTCCTCAGCGTGTATGACGAGAAGAAAGACCGTTTCGACGCTCTGCCATCCCCGCGAGAGGGCTTCATCGTGTCGTTGTGCGTCGACGGACGGGACAACCTTTACGTGGGCACGAATTCGTCCATATACGTATACGACGCGACGCTGACTATGATTTCAAGGATGGATCCTTCATTTTATTCCGATTTCATCGCGGGATTCGACGGGGTAATGCCCATGCACGTGGATCACGACGGGAAACTTTGGGTCGGACGTAACGGGAAAGGGGTGATGCGCATCGACATCGGGAAAGGGCAATCCGAAATCTTTCCCGGAGAAGTCTTGTCGGACGGCACGGTGAGGGTTATATGCGAGGATACGGAGAACAGGATTTGGCTCGGGACGGAACGTGGCATGACCGTCATCCATCCCGACGGGAACATCGACATAATCCGTCAGGATTTGTGTGACGGCAACTCGTTGAGCGACAATGCCGTTTATGAGATTTTGAACGACCGTGACGGGAACATCTGGGTCGGTTCCTGTTTCGGCGGGGTGGACATGATGCCGAGGGACAATCTTTTCACGTACTATAAGCCAGGCCGTGCCGCCGTCGACATCAAAGGCAAGGTGGCGCGGACGATGGTCGAGGTGGAACCCGGCATCGTCTGGATTGCCACTGAGGACGGGGGATTGAACATCCATGACAGGAACACGGACACGTTTTCCACGTTCGACCGCATAAGCGACTTGGGAAAGAACGTCCATAGCCTATACCATGATAAAGAGACTTCCGATATATGGATTGGCACGTTCCGCAATGGCCTTTTCAGATATAACCTGCATAAGGGGACTACCAAACGGTATCTGGGGAAGGTTTCCGTATTCGGATTTGCGCGGCAGGGCAACGGCAGGCTATGGATTGCCACGACCCAAGGGCTGATGTCGTACGGCCCGTCCGGGAACGCGCCTGCCAGAACGGGGAAAGGCAAGCTCGACAACCTTTTCGTCTATTCGCTGGCAGTGGACAAGCAAGACAACGTCTGGGCAGGCACGGTGCGCGACGGCTTGTTCCGCATAGACGGCCATGACGGGAAAACAAGGCAGTGGAAGAAAGGCGAAGGGGGGTTGGAGGACAATTACATATCCTGTGTCTACCCTGCGGCGGACGGCAAGATCTGGCTGGGCACGAACAACAGCGGCGTGCAAATACTCGACCCGGTCACGGGGAATATGGACAGACTCGATGAACCGGCATTGAACCGTAGCACCGTGTGCAGCATAAGCGAGGACGGCTACGGGCATATATGGATTGGCACAAGCCAAGGGCTTTTCTCATACGACCGTGGCACAAGAGCCATGCGCCGTTTCACCGTGGCGGACGGCTTGCCGACGAACCAGATGAACTTTTCTTCCGTTTTGAAAGCGAGCGACGGCAGGATGTATATGGGCACGGTGAACGGCCTGATTGCCTTTCTTCCCCCTGCGGACGGAACCGGGACACTTCCGCCCGAAGTGAGGCTGAAATCGCTATCCATAGACGGCATGGAGGTCAACGCGGCAACAAAAGGTTCCCCGCTGACTGACGAGATTGACAATATGGAAATCCTGAAACTGTCATACGACCAAGCAAGGTCGTTTTCCATAGAATACGGCACAATCGCGTTCGGGTACTCCCGGACGACGAACTACCAAGTATGGGTGGAAGGCCTTGACAAGGCGTGGCGTGACGTGGGGCAAGAACAGCGTTTCGCCGGATACGACCTGTCCCCGGGAACATACGTCGTCCACATACGTGCGGGCAATCCGGACGGGAACGGGGACAAGAATCGGGAGAAAGCCATCACCATCGTGGTAGCCGCCCCGTTCTACCGCACGGCATGGGCTTACCTGTCGTATTCGTTGTTTCTTGCGGCGGGCATCTACGGCATCGGGCTCTCATGCAGGCGCTATCGGGAGAAAAGACGCGATGCGAGAGCGGCCGTCGCGGAAAAGGAAAAGCAGGAGGAAATAAACCGTGCCAAGTTGGATTTCTTTACGACTGTTTCCCATGAGCTGAAGACGCCGCTTTCATTGATTGCGGCACCACTGAAGAGCGTCCGGCGCGACATGATGGCAGAGGCGGACTCCAGACACATGGAAACGGCCATACGGAACACGCGGAAGCTGGAACACCTGATAGACGAATTAATAACTTTCAACAAGGTGGAGACGGACAACTTCTCGTTCTATATCCAGAAAGGCAATCCTTTGGAGTTCATGGGACGCCTGACCGAGCTTTTCCGTGAAATGGCGGCCGAAAAGCGATTGTCATTCAACGTGAAGCTGGAAGACAACGGGGAAGAAGTATGGTTCTCGCCCCCATACGTGGAACATATATTGAGCAACCTGCTGTCCAATGCATTCAAATTCACGGGCGAGGGCGGTACAATCACGTTGAAATCCTCGATCACGACAGACAGCAACGGCCATATATGCCTTTATTTCGAGGTCGCCGACACGGGAATCGGAATCGCGCCCGAAGATATCGGGAAGATATTCGGGAAATTCTACCAGACAAAACGCGGTTATACCACAGACAACCAGGGGTGGGGCATCGGCCTCGCATTGGTGGAGCGGCTGGTCAACGTGCATAAGGGTCGCGTCGAAGTGGTGAGTTCGATGGGGAAAGGAACGAAATTCAAGGTGTGGTTGAATACGGATCCGAGGGCTTTCCGTAAAGAAAACATGGTCGAGGAGGACAAGACCATCAAGCCTTTGAAAGATTATGACTTTGCCCCCTTGACGCCTGATGCGGCGGATGACAGGAAAACGCCGGAAAACCTTGACGACAAGAAATATTCACTGTTGGTCGTTGAAGACAATCGCGAGCTCCTTGGCTTTCTTCAGGATTATTTTTCCCCGCATTATAACGTGCTGACGGCAGAAAACGGGAAACTTGCTCTCGAAGTACTGCGGACGGAATCCGTGCAGATGGTCATCAGTGACATCATGATGCCGGAAATGGACGGAGTCGCGTTGTGCAAGCATCTGAAGTCCGACGTGAGCACGTCCCACATACCCATGATATTACTTACGGCCAGAACGGGGCAGGACGACGTGATGGAAGGTTACAGGGTAGGCGCGGAAGCATACGTGTCCAAGCCTTTCGATCCACGACTGCTGGAATTGCAAGTATGCAACATGATAAAACTGATCGAGGCGCGTCAGTCGGAAATCGTCAAGGCCAAGACCGAGGACGTGGATTCCATTCCTCTTACCCCGATAGACAGGGAGTTCGTGCGCAAGATTAACGAACTCATAGACGAGCATATCGGCGATTCTGATTTTTCCATTGCGAACATGACGGCAGGAATGGCGGTCAGCCGCAGCCTGCTCCATATCAAGATGAAGAACCTCATGAACATATCAGCGGGCGAGTACTTGCGGCATAGGCGGATGATTTTGGCCGTCAAGTTGTTGACGGAAGGATATAGCGTGTCGGAAGCGGCATACCGGACGGGGTTCTCGGATCCCAATTATTTCTCGAAAGTATTTAAAAAGCATAAGGGTGAAAGCCCCACGGAATTCTTATCAAAAAACAGACGATCATGAAGAAGAAACAGACAATCATGAAACGAAGCACGGTCACGTGCTGCATGGCAGCCATGGGACTGGCAGCGTCCATGGGGCAAACATTCAGGAATCCGGTATTGACCGGCGTCGCCGACGCCGGCTGCATCCGCCATGCGGGGAAATACTATGTCGGGGGCGTAGGGACGAACGGGGATTTGTTTGTCAGCAGCGACTTGGTGCACTGGGACAAGCGTATCCATGTATTCGACTTGGACAACCAGTGGACTCACGGGACAGGGGCGAAAAACAACCAGATTCATGCCGACGACATCTCGTTTAGCGACGGGTTGTTCCATTTCCTGTTCAGTGTCAACTGGTGGGGAAAAGACCGGCACATAGTACATATAACGCATGCGACATCGCCGAACGTGGAGGGGCCTTATCGTGAAGTCAGGGATGACCAATGGATGGAAAACCGCATAGATCCCATGGTATTCCGTGACGAAGACGGGACACAGTATCTTTATATGGTGAAGTTTACCGACGGCAATACTATATGGGTGCGCCCGTTGGACAAGGATTTCTCGTTTGCAGGTGAAGCCGTCTGGCAGTTCAGTTCACAGCCCGGCACATGGGAAACCATGGACAGCCGTGTCGCCGAAGGGCCATGGGTCATGAAGTATCGCGGCCGTTATTACATGATGTACAATGCGAACCATACCGCATTGGAATACGGCAATTACCGCTTGGGGGTTTGCGAGGCTTCGTCCCCCACGGGATTCAATCCGGGTGGGAAATACAGTTATCCCGTAGTGGAACCCAACACGGCACTCCTCGACAGTCGTTACACGGACTTGCTCCGTTATGGCAACGGCACTTATGAAGAGATAGACTTGAAACAGGATACGATTCGTTTCAATCTTTCCCGCAATGTGGAAGGGAACTTGTATTTGCTTCTCATGCAACGGGGAGGGACGTTCTCCGTAAACGGCACGGTGGTGAACGCCGGCGCCGAACGGAACTATGACTTGCTGCCTGTCGATTACAAGCTGTTGCATGCGGGGGAAAACATGATAACGGTAAGCCATGAGGGAAAACGCGATATCATCAACATGGCCCTTTACGACTTCGGATCCGACGTCGCCGACGACGTGCTGGTTACTCCGGGGCAACCCAACATCCTGCGCGGCCCGGGCGGCTGGGAATGGTGGCTGGTGTATATGGCAAACAAGAACGGATGGCAGCGCGACCAATACATAGACCGGGTCCATTTTACCCGCGGGCGTCTTGCCGTGGACGGGATAACCGGCCCATGCACGAAAGGCTGCCATCCGGCACCGGCAAAACCCGCATATTGCGGGAAAGACATAGACAGTGTGGCATATTCCGATGCCTATTTGCTTGAGCTTTGTTTCTCGTCTCCGTTTCGCGGACAAGGCGTAAAAATAGGAGGATATGACATCGTATTGCCCGAAAGCATGCAAACCGGCGTTTCCCATGAATGGCGGATAGAAAAAGACTGCGACATGCTTACGGTGTGGATAGACCGTGTGCTGGTGGCAGACCATGTGATTGCCCCTATGGAGGGATGCCGCGCGGAATGGATTGGCAAGCCGGAAGATTATCATCCTGAATACGTTTCCTATTGTCCGGGCTTCGATGAGTACGGCAAATGGTTCAGGGGATGGGAAGGCCGCGAAGTCACGCCGGAAGGCTTGTGCCTCGGAAAGGGCGGTGTGCTGAAAGGAGAGGCCGCGACGGGATATGAATTGTCCGTTCATTTCAAGAGTAATGCTTCGTCGGCCAGATATGGAGTTTATGCGGCATGGAAAGACGAGAAAAACTATATCCGCACGTATGTCGATGCCGGTTCCCGGATGCTCGTGACGGAAACATGCCGTAAGGGCATGACACGAACGGCGGCGCAGGCCTTGGCACACGACGAGTTGTGCTATCCCGACATCAAATACTCCGACACTTTTGAAAAGCAATACCGCTTTGACGTACCGACCACCCTCAGTGCCATGTCATTGTACAGGCACGACGCCGACGATCACGGCCGGTTCGTGGAAGACATGGCCGGCACACAGGATATCAGCTATCTTGACGGAGACACATGGAAACCGGTCGGTTGGCAAGCTGCCGCGTCCGGTCATCCTGCATGGCAACGTTTGTCTTTTCCCGAAATAACCACGAAAGCCGTGCGGATGATCAATGCGGGAGCAGAAGACCGCCATCGTCATATATACCGTATCGGAGTGAGGAAGGAGTTTTCCTCTGCCGTACAGATACGAGTGGAACGTCGTGGGGACAAATTATACACATACGTCGACAACGAAGAAAAAAACGTGACAGACTGCGGATGGCTTCCCGGCACGCGTGTCGGATTGTACGGGGACGGCGAAGGCGAAGTAAAGGTCAAGGACATATTGTATTACGAGAAAATATCATGACGCGTATCCTCGTTTTACGGCATATATGCCGTAAGATGAGGAACGATAAAGGGACATGATCAAAGCCCGTTCCC
>CAYPMY010000003.1:32741-36765 GCA_964412085.1 uncultured Paraprevotella sp.
TCCCCTGAAAACCGGGGACACGGGAACCCGCCGTATGGCGATGATTCCTGCGGGGACTTGCCGAAGGGGACGGGGGGACAAGACTCTCGGGCGTCGCCGGCTCGGCGGCGACCCCGTGCCGGCGCGTTCCGCGCGTGCCTTGTCCGTTGCGGACGACTTGCACCACTGTCTTGGGGCACGTCGGCCCCGCGTTGATAAGACGACATCGATATGGCGGGGCCTGCGGCCGGCCCCGCCATGTTCCCGGATGCCCGCGGCACATGTCGTTTGTATGGCGCGGGGCCGGATTCCGACCGGCGATTCAAGGTTTCCATGTCCGGGGATCTCTATGCATGGCACGGGGCCTGCGGGCGTGCCCGGCGGTTTCGTGCTTGCGCCGCAGGCTTCCCGGCGCCCCCGGTTTTCCGTCACGATGACAAGTACTGTATGGTGCCGTGCGGCCGGCGGGCGGACGGCTGTCGCCGCGTCGGATTCTCCTTGCGGGCCTTTTTCCCGGACGGGAAGACGGACGGTCCCTTCCGACGCGAAGCAGACAGGCCCCTTTGTGTTTTTTTTGACATGGACGGGAAGGCCTGTCCGCGTCATGTACGATCGGCCGAGGGCAACCGTGTTTGCGTGGCGGAACTGGATGAAGACTTGACGGGCGCGGAAGGAGAAACGGCCTGCGGGCGCGTTCATGCCGGAGGCGGATGGGAAAACACGGCAGATGCGGAACGGGCTGTGGCCGGAAGACCCGCGGTGGTTCGTCCGGACGATGCTTGTCGTATGTCCTGTTCCGCCGATGACTTCCGGAATCCCGGTCATGCGGCGGGATACGCTGTCGGCCCCTTCTCCGTCGGGACCTTGGAAGAAGCAAGGAAAAATCATCGGCCGCGCGGATGTCGGGAAGAACGCTGCGGGGCATGGCGGCCTGTTCCGCCCGGGCTGGGCGGGAACTGGCGGTATGTCCTGCATGCCCCGGGCGGCGGAAGTTCGCGTTCCCGCGTCGTGCGGCCCCCGTCGGCTTGAAGGGAAAGGATGGCAGGTTCGCGGCCGTTCCGCAGTACGTTCCGATATTTGTATGCCGGCATGGTGCGCCGTGATCCGGTCCGCCATGTCGGCACGGGGCGGGAAGCCCGGCGCCATGTCGGCGTCGGTTCCTTGTCCCTGCCGGCTTGTCTTGTTCGCCGTGATGCGGTGGAGCCCGGTCCGCTTCCTTGTGTGTCCGATGCGGGTCCGCCGGGGGAGCCGCGATGCGGACGTGGACAGGATACCCGTCGGACAGATTGGAACGAGGCATGTTTGAGACGACCGGAAAGAGACGGGGGAAACCGCGGGACTTGCGGTGCGACTAAATGGGAAATCGTTCCCGGCCGGCTCCCGCGATGCGGGTAGCCGGCCGGGAACGGATCATTCCACCACGACCGTCCTACGGTACACGATGTCGTCCGAGGCGTGACCGACCTGAATCTCGAACTCCCCCGGCTCCACCACGCGGCGCAGGCACTCGTCATGAAACGCCAGCTCTTCCACAGGCACTTCCAGACGCACTTCCGCTTCGCCCCCGGCCGGCACTTCCACCTTCCTGAAAGCTTTCAGCTGCTGGACGGGCATGACCACCGAACTGATTTTGTCGCGGACATACGGCTGGACCACCTCCTTCCCATCCCTCCGGCCCGTGTTCCTCACTTTCAGCGTCACACGCAGTGGCCCGCCCTCCCTCGAAAACACCGTGTCGTTCAGGCGCACGCCGGCATACTCGAAGTCGGTATGACTCAGGCCGTGCCCGGAATTCCACGACGCCCCGGGCTTCTCGAACACATGATGACCGTCCGGCTCTTCCAGACTGCCGCCCCGGTCGAACCACTGCTCGCGGTCGGAAGGGTAATAGTTGTAATGGCAGGGCGTGTTGCCCGTGCTGCGGGGGAACGACACGTTCCCCCGCCCCGAGGGGTTCACGTTGCCCGACAGGACATCGGCCATGGCATTCCCCTGCTGCTCGCCGCCGTGGAACTGCAGCACCACGGCATCGGCATGCTCCTTGGCCCGCGTCATGACCAGAGGCTTGCCGGTGACGGGCACCACCACGACCGGCTTCCCCGTGGCCTTCACGGCCCTCGGCAACTCCGACTGCTTGCCGGGCAATTCCAGGGAGGAAAGATCGAAGCCCTCGCCGGAAGTCACGTTCTTCCCCTTCGCGCCCCTGCCGGGCCACACGCTGCGGGTCCCCGCGGCAACGATGGAAACGTCGCTCTTGCGAGCCAGTTCCACTGCGGCGGGGATGCCGCTGCCATCTTGGCTCCACCAGTCGCAACCGTCGCACTGGCCCGCCCGGACAGAATCCCCGGCGGCACGCCTCAAACCGTCGAAAAGCGTGACGCACTCGCGATGGTCAAAGCCCCCCGGCCGTAATCGCCCGCCACGCCGTAGTCGCCGTTCGGCCCCGGCACGGCTGGGTGGACTTGTATTTCCCCAAGTCAAGCGGCAGGATGCCGCCACTGTTCCCCAAAAGAACGATGCTCTCCTCCGCGACCCTTCCGGAGCGGCGACACGTGCCCGCTGCTCCGGACCGCCTCGTCCACGCTGTCCGGATTCCCGTACGGGGCTTCGAACAGGCCAAGGCGGAACTTGGCCGACAACACGCGACGGCAAGCGCGATCCACGTATGACTCGTCCAATATCCCCTTGGCCACCTGATCCTCCAACGTCTGGTAAGCGCCGTCTTGGGCGTCAAGGTCGATGCCTGCCGCTAATGCCTTGCGGGCCGCCTCCGCAGAACTCCCGGCGGCACAGTGGAACGTCCTCAGACGATCCACTGTGCCCCCGGTCGGAATACACGAACCCCTTGAAGCCCGGCTCCCCGCGCAACGAATCGGTCATGAAGCGGGAAGAATGGGACACGGGGATGCCGTCGTACGAGCTGTAACATCCCATGACGGACACGGGGTCGGACCCCCTGGTTACCTTGGCGAACGGGTAGGCGTAAAGATTGCGCAACTCGCGCTCTCCACCCGGCACGGACGCGCAGTTCAACCCGCCGGTGGGTGTCCCGTGCGCCACGAAGTGCTTCGGCATCGCACCTGCCCCCTCCGACTGGCAACCGCGCACGAAGGCCGTCCCCATCTCCCCGATCAAGAAAGGATCCTCGCCGAACGTCTCCTCCACACGCCCCCAGCGCAAATCCCGGGCGATGTCAAGAACGGGGCTCTGCAACTGGCGGATGCCGACGACGTGCGCCTCGCGGCCGATGGCGCGCGACATCTCTTCCACCAAGGCGGGGTTGAACGTGGAACCTTGGGCGATAGCCTGCGGGAATATCGTGCAACCGTCCTGGGTCACGCCGTTGATGCCTTCCGCCGTCACCAACGCCGGGATCCCCAGACGGCTCCTCGCAAGCAGGTACTCCTGCATCCTGTCGAACAACAACGCGGCCTCCCCCGCCGGCTTGTCCATCTCATGCACGCACCCCGGGCTCACCTCACCGTACGCGCCTTCGAAAGCATTGGCATCGCCCGTGGAGTTGTCCTGCAACTGCGACACCTTTTCATGAAGGGTCATCCGGCGCAACAAGTCCTCTACCCGTTCCCGAACAGGCAACGAGGCATCCTTGTACCGCGGCTTGTCACCGGCAACGGACGGAACCGCACTGCTTATCACGAACGCGGCGTATAAAAATTTCTTCTTCATTCCTTATTTTTTATAGTCAAACAAAAATAGTCCGCGAATCAGTCAAACGGAAATTAAGTGACACGGGCATAATCCAAACTGCCTGCCAATTTACGCTGAAATTCGCGCAGGGTATTGATGTCGGACATACTAATCCCATTTGCATGGGACAAAGATAATACTTTAGAGGGAAAATGATTCCGCGAATCAATGACTTTCTACTATAAAAGTGTTGTCGATTGACAAGACAAAAGAAAGGAAAGAACTTATCTTATCAAAACAAATATCTGGATTTAAGGATTATACATACCATGAAGACATTACGTCAGCCGATTCGTATGATCCAACGTCAATATTGGAATGGAACGCCTTGAGAGAC
>CAYPMY010000003.1:36865-41167 GCA_964412085.1 uncultured Paraprevotella sp.
CTCGGCCATTCGCCAAATAGCCGGATTACAAGTATTTGACGCAAGTTCGATGTATTCAGGATAGCGAAAACTGACTGTCAATAGTCCTTTTCACATTTGTACACGGTTTCTTAGGGGAGAGGCAACACGCGGCCATAACCCCGGGCATATTTACGATGAAGTTGCCAAGACACCTTGTGTATTGAATCTATAGTCATCGGAAAACTCAATCTTCGTGGTACCGATGGCGGAAGCGGTATTGCCCACCAAGCCGGACGACGGGACAACGCCCGTGCTATCCGGGCTACCGCTCCCGATGAAGCGCAACACGGCACGGCCAAAAGCAACCACGCCCATAAGTCCTGTTTGCCTTCATTCCGATATCCATTGTTCAAGTGTTTTCTCCTTACGTCCTTATCTTGCCACGACTTTCTTCGTCACCAAGTTGCGCCCATCGGCCGACAACACTCGGACGACATAGAAACCGGGAGATAAGGTGGTTTCCACTGTCAGCCCATTGCACGGGATGTCCGCTACACAGATGCCAGAGAGCGTAGCGACACACACTTCCGCCGCAACAGGCGACAGCTCCACACGCAACGTGCGCCCGGTCACCGAAACGGCAGGTACGGGCGCATCCGTCGCCACTTCGCCTATCCCCGTCTCGTCCCGAAGGTTTTCCGACCCGAAACGGTTCGTGTTGCCGAACTTTACCTGATACGGCCACTGTTCGTCGTTCGCGTCGTTGTCGTCCCACACATGCATCCAATATTTCTTCGAGCCCCCGCTCACCACGAAATAAAGCCGTTTGCAATCCACCGGACAATCGAAGTATATCGTGTCCTTCGGGTTACGATACGCAGACTTTCCCATGTCGCCATACATCCGGGTTCCATCTTCAAGCAACGCCACAAAGCCATAACGCCACTCCGCGTATTCCGGATTCTTCACGCGATAGCCACTCTGATTGTTCAGTCCCTCGAAACAAGCGGAAACCCTGCCGACCCTTTTCCTTGTGGGCAGATTCAGCCGGATGATGTTATGCCCCGTATTCTCGGGAGCCGCAGAAGCACTGATGCGCCAATAATTGTCGGACACCTGAATCATGTCAGGCAAGGGGCGGCTGTCCACTTTGGCAGACCCGTAACCTTCCAGAGCCGGGATGTCCCAAGTGGCAAAACGAGCCGCGCAATCGTACATTTCGTCATTGAACTCGCTGTCCGTGATTCCCGTAAGGCGCATATAAGCCTTGACCGCGTCCTCCGGGTCGATGCTCTGGTTCCAAAGCCTCCCCATGAAGTCCATCCCGTGCCTGTAGCACCAGTAATCCTGTATGAAATAGTTGTTGTAACGCGGTGATTCGTGCAGGATATGCTTGTGCACGTTTTGCAGGTATCCGTTGAACCATTCGTTATTGAACTGGTCGGAAGGCATGATCTTATACCACTGTGCGCACTGCTCCCAAAACGCACATCCATTGCCCCCTCCGGGCGCGTACATCCAGCCGTTTTGGTCGCCGTTGTCGCAATGCACTTGGTATTGGAAGCAGTGGCCTATCTCGTGGTAAAGCGTCTGCCAGTTACGCGACTGGGCCGCCCACGGCGTAAGGGTGAGCAGACCTATCTGGTCGTCCACGCCCGAGCCTGTGGCTTCCCATTCTTCAGGTTCGTAACGGAGGCGGATTACCATCCTGTAAGTATCGGTCTTCGATCCGCCCCGGCGGATGAACTTCAACGAATCGGAGTAGAAATCAAAGGCAATCTCGGCATGCCTCAACACCTCGTCTACGTCTATCACATGGTTGCCGCATGTGAACGTGGCGGGATTCTCACCGTACCCTTTTTCCCAAAACAGAATCCAGTTCTTCGACCGGCGCGTGCGGCCGATATAATAGGCATTGTCCGGGTCGTTGACATCCCCCATCGACCACTGTGCCGTATAGACTTTCTTGTCCACCGCCTGCGTGACATCCTGCAAAGCCTGTGTAGCCGACAGGATTTGCTCCTCGGTCAGTTCCGTATTCTCCCAAGCCTCCTGCGCGACTTTGATGGCTGTTTCCATCTTTCCCCTCTTCCCTTCGTCTTCTTCATACCAGTCCTTCACTTGTCCAGCATAGCGAAGTGCGTCGGCCAAGACATCATAGGTGGCCGCCGAAGATTCCATGGCCGCTAAGGCTTCGTCCAAACCGATTTTCGCTTCCGCCATGGCTTTTTCATCCGGAATCTCCGCTGTCAAGGCTTTTTCGGCAACTTCCATGGCAGTTTCCACGGTTTGGCGAACCTCAGACCGGACATGTTTCACCTGCAAATCCTCACGGACATAACCGACATAGCGCGACAAATAAGCCGCATAATCCTCTATGGCGTTCTCGCCGAGATAATACAGGATAGTGTTGTCGAGGCAAATCCAGTTGCCCGTGGCGTTTTCGGCTTTAAACCCGATGGTGACTTGCCCGTCCACCACCGTAAAGTAGAGGTCTTTGTAGACTTTCATCGTATCCACCGGAATGCCATAAATGCCGGCATACAAGGTAACGCCCGTTTGCTTCTCTCCGGCATTCATCGTGCTGTTCGTGCCGTCCTGCTGGATATTGCCCACGGCGGCACGCAGGCGGTACTTCCCGTCGGGGATGCCTTCCAACGTCTGCCGGATACCAACATCCGGCACTCTGGACCCGATGTTCACCCAACGCTCTAAATAAGTATTGCCGGACTTGCCCGGGAAATTCGTGTTGGTCTGCGTGAGCATCCCGTCGTTTTCCCAACCTGTCGTACCGTCCTCAAAATCGGGATTCACGATGCGCGAGGTCATGGCCAGCGGATGCTCCGGCGATGCATTTTTATACTGGTAAGCCTGCGCGGCCTCCGTCAGCCGTCGCGTCAAGGCCGGAATATCCGTAACTGCGGCATTCCCGTTTTCATAAACAGTTTGCGCTTCGCCTATCGCGGCTTTCAGTTCTTCGGCGTACACTCCCGTACCGTCGCCGTAAACTTCAAGTGCCTTGTCGATGGCGGCTTGCAGCTCTCCGTAGGCTTCGACGGACATCCGGGCGTCTGTGACGGCCTTGCGCAGACGGACGGCTACCTCGGCTATATCTTCATCGGCGGAAGATACCATCTCCTGGGCGGCCTGAATGGCGGCATTGAGTTCCGAGAGTACGTCCTTTTGCATCTTTTCGGAAGCCAATGCCCGTGCCAGTCCGATGCGGCGTTGCAACTCTTCTTGTATTACCGTCGGATCATTGTTGACAGAATACAGCCGGAAGTTATCGCAGGCAATCCAGTTGCCGGTGGCGTTTTCCGCCTTGAAGCCTACGGCGGCTTGCCCTTCGATGACCGTGAAGGTCACGGAGTAGTCGTTGGCGGCACTGACAGCGACTTGTTCTTCATCTGCAAAGACATACGTCCCGCTTTGCGTGGCCGCACTGTTTTCCTGGATGTTTTGTGCGGCTACGGTCAATCGGTAAACCCCGTTCTTCAGGGTCAGCGTTTGGCTGACATGGGCATCGGCCACTCTGTCCCCCACTCCGACCCATTTTTCGACATAAGCATTGCCGTCCTTTTTGGAAAAAGCGGCATTCGTTTGGGTTTGCATTCCGGAATTGTCCCAGCCCGTGAAACCGCTTTCGAAACCCGGGTTCTTCACGTAAGCGTCCGTGACATCGGTCTGTGCATGCAACGCGCAGGAACTCCCGCAGGCCAAAGCTCCGGCCATCAGGAAGCGGGTAAAATTGTTCTTCATGATTCTTTCTTTTAAAGAAGTCCGTTCAAAATTGAAATTAAGTCATGGTGGGTTAAAACTCACGCACCTGAAAAATCGGGCAGACCCACTCTGCCCCGACCGGTACGGATTTGTCATTTACGTCGCAAAAATATGTATTTTAATCACAGTGGCATTACCCCGCCCCTTGATTTAACATGAATTTAACATGCGTGGCACGGTCATTCCTTGCAGGCGGCCACGCAGGAACATAGGCGATGATTGCCGAAGAAAGGACATCGAATTTCCGCGCTACGGACGATGCTCAAATCAACCTTTTAAAGATGCAACGCCGTCCGAATGCGTCTTTTCCACTTAACCCAAAGACGAAAAAGGATTCTGGCATCAGAGCCGCATTGGCACGTAAGTTCCGTGCCGGACGCATGATTCTCTTTCTGGAACTTGACTGCAATGTCTCGACCCGCCCCTACGGGGCAAACGCGGCTGTACGGGGCGGGCGTTCTATTCCAACGCTTCGAGCAACGGCTTGGCGGCCGGGTCGCTCGGACCCGGCGCACCGTACTTGAACAGCCTGCCTTCACGGTCGTAAATCAGGAAGAAAGG
>CAYPMY010000004.1:0-39402 GCA_964412085.1 uncultured Paraprevotella sp.
CCGAAGTCCCGGAGGCGAAAGGGAAATCATGGTGGCGACAACGAACATGCCCGACAACCTTTTTGATGACGCGACGAAGGACTACGACTCGCGCAAGAGGTTGCTGGAAGAATGCGTGACGACATGCCTGGCAACAAGCCCTGCCCCCATGTACGCGTTCGAATGTGATGACAAGAGGGTTTATTTTTATGACCAGTTCGTGGAAGACGGACTGATGAAGAAGATTTCCTACGGCTTGTACCAGGTCTGCGCCCCGAAGCCGGAGAGCGGCGCGCCAGGCCATGGCCTCCGGCAACAAGGGCGATGAACACATGGAAGAACTTGTTCGCGGCCCCGCGCACGAATGGGCAGGGGCGACCGGCAAGTGCAGAATCGAGGGAAATGACAGGCGGGGCTCCTTTCGGGACCCTCGCCGTGTCTCCGCGCGCACGGGACTTGCTTCCGCCGCCCGTCGCGACGGCCTCGGGCCTGTCCGGAAAAAACGGGCGGGGAGGCAACCGCCCGAGGCTTTAAAGAAATTTAAGAAGATCGCGCGGCCGCAATCTGTAATAAATATCATACCTTTGTATGGGCGAACGATTCGAAAGGCATGAGCGAACAATTCAGTTTCGATATAAAATTAATCTTTGCCATCCTGAACGGGAAAGTGTCGGCTGCAATCAACCGCAGGCTCTGCCGCAACTTCCGGCAGTATAATGTGGACATCACCCCGGAGCAATGGACGGTGCTGCTCTACCTGTGGGAAAAAGACGGGGTCACGCAACAAGAATTGTGCAACGCGACTTCCAAGGACAAGCCAAGCATGACACGGCTGATCGACAACATGGAACGCCTGAACCTCGTCGTCAGGATATCGGGGAAAACAGACCGGAGGGTAAACCTTATCCATCTGACCAAGACAGGGCGGGACTTGGAAGACAAATCGAGGTTCGTCGCCAACAAGACCCTGAAAGAGGCGCTGCGCGGCCTTAGCGTGGAAGAATTAAGCATAAGCCAGGATGTTTTAAGAAGAGTGTTCCTGAACATAAAGGATTAAAATGCTCCTTTTTCCGTCTTTTCCCCATGAAAAGTTTCGGAATTCGGATAATTATGCTTTAATTTGTAGGCTGAATGGAGAAACACATAAAAAGAAAGATACGATGAACAACTTTTTGAAGAATCTGGGTATTCTCTTAATCGTCCTGGGAACTGCGGTGCTGGTCTTGAGTTACGTGTGCCACTGGGTTGATATCAATTGGCCCGACGCCATAGCCTTACTGGTCATTGTCGCCGGCATCGTCGTCCATATCGTCATGAACAAGAAGATACAAGACTAAGGGCAAGGAAGAGGCTCCGGACATCCTCAAGGGAATCCGGAGCCTCTTGTCTTCACCCCTGTCCTACTCCTCCTCCGGCGTGGGGACAATCAGACGGTAGCCTTTCCCGTGGACGTTGTTGATTTCAATGGAAGGATCGTCTTTCAGATGCTTGCGCAGCTTCGTGATATACACGTCCATGCTCCGTGCATTGAAGTAATTGTCGTCGATCCAGATCGTCTTCAAGGCCAGTTCGCGCTGCAACACATCGTTGGCGTGCGCGCAAAGCAATGAAAGCAGCTCGCACTCCTTGGTCGTCAGCTTGGTCTGCTTGTCGCCGATGGCCAGGATCTGCCGTTGCGTGTCGAAAGTGAAACGGCCCAGCTTATACATGTTCGTCTCCTTCACCTTCTTGCCTCTCACACGGCGCAAGATGGCCTCCATACGGAATATCAGTTCTTCCATCGAGAAAGGCTTGGTGATATAGTCGTCCGCCCCTATCTTGAATCCGGCGAAAATATCCTCCTTCAGGTTTTTGGCCGTCAGGAATATGATGGGTATCTCGGCATTGACTTGCCGGATTTCCTGCGCCAGCTGGTAGCCGTCCTTCTTAGGCATCATGACGTCCAGCACACACATCTCGTAACGGTTCTTCAAGAACGCCTTGTAACCGGCGTCCCCGTCCGGGAACAGATCCGCCTCGTAGCCCTTCGCCTGTAAATACTCCCTCAGCAACATGCCCAGGCTCTCATCGTCCTCGCATAACAGTATTCGCAACTTTTCTTCCATAACCCTTATTTTTTTATTGTTGGTAATGTGATTATAAATCTCGTCCCATGGCCGTATTCGCTTTCTGCATGTATCACGCCGTTCTGCAGCTCCACGATTTTCTTGACGTAGGCCAGGCCCAGGCCGAAGCCTTTGACGTCATGCTTGTTGCCGGTATGCACGCGGTAAAACTTGTCGAAGATCCTCTTCAGGTCGTCTTTCTGTATGCCTATGCCGTTGTCTTCTATCGAAATGTTTATCTTGTCCCCCGCATTCCATGTACGGAGAGTCAGGCGCAGCTCCTCGCCGTCGCGCTTGTATTTGACCGCATTGTCCATCAAGTTGAATATCACGTTCGTGAAGTGCATCTCGTCCACATAAATCCCCGCCTGCCCGGCCTTGAAGTCGGACGATATGCTCCCCCCGTTCCGGGACACTTTCAGCGTGAACGTCTTGATGACTCCCGCCAACAGCCGATGCGCGTCCAGCTCCTTCTGCTTGAAAGCTATGTTGTCCCTGTCGTACAGCGACATCTGTAGCACCTTTTCCACCTGGAAGCGCAAACGCTTGGTCTCGTCGTCGATGACCCGCGAAAGGTTCTCGTACATCGCCTCGCTCTTCCTTACCGACCTGTCGCTCAGCATCTGGGCCGCCAACGAAATGGACGAGATCGGGGTCTTGAACTCATGCGTCATGTTGTTGATGAAGTCGTTTTTCATCTCCGTCACCTTTTTCTGGCGGAATATCACATATATCGTGAAGACGAACGTGACAAACAGAATGATGGTAAAGGCCAGCGCCGGAATCATCATCCGCGCCGTTTCCAGCAGGTAGGAGTTCATGTCCGGGAAATGGATCCTCACGACGCCGATCTTGCCCGCGGGGTCATTGCGGAACAGCACTTGGGAATAAGAATAGTCTTCCCCTTTCTCCTCGTAGTCCGGGCAACGGTACACCTCCCGCCCGTCGCCGGTAGACACCGTGAAATGATAAGGAATGCCAATCCCGTTGTTCTCAAGCGCGTCGCGGATGTCCTGGTCCAGCAGCTTGAAGTTGACCCGTTCTTCCAGAGGCTTCTCGCTCGCCTTGTACAAGATTGTGTATATCACCTCGTCGAGCAAGCCCTTGTGATACACGTACGCATTCTTCACGTAATCCTGGAAAGTCCTGGCGGCCTCGTCTATCGAGTTGTCGCGCCCGACGCGCAGGACTTTCGGCATGGTGGACGGGTGCTTCACTATCGTATGCCATTCGAAATCGGAATATATCTTCTCCCCTCCGTGCGCGGCTCCCGCCCCGCCGCCCGCGGCAGCGGCCGCCGCCCCCGCACGAATCCCGGGCAAAGAATCCGGCGCCGGGCTCAGACTGCCCCGCGCGAAGTTCTCCAGATAACGGAACGTCTCGTTCTGCTCCAAGTTGCGGGACGCCTGGTTCAGGCTGCGGACCACGGACTCGTCGAACTGTCCCTTCCGCATCCTCACCATCTGATCGATGTAGCGCATCTGCAGCAAAAGAAGCCCCGAGAACGAGACCCCTATGATCACGCTTACTATCCAGATTGTAGGTTTCCTCATGCCGGCAAATATACATATCGGAAACGGGCATCAAGCACATAAAAGATTATTTCTCCGTTGATTTTAACATTATTAACGGCAAGGCGGCACGAAACGACTCATACGATCAATCGGGGCTTGTCTTGTCTTAAAGGACAAGCCGTCCCCCCGCCTGCCGGAAGACGTCAGCAGGCGTCCCCCGGACGATGCCTCCCACGCGTCCAAGAAACACGCTTTTTTTTCTGCGCCGAACGATTTTCCAATCTACTGAGATCGGTTTTTCGTTCGGCGCAGAAAAAATCCCGCCTTCCAGCTTGCTTGTCCGCCCAAGCGGACAAGCCGGAAAGCGGGACGCTTCCGGTGTCCCGGCTTGTCATTCCTCCTTGTCTTGTCCGGTCTCAAAGTCCTTGATCAGTTTCTCCTGCACGTCCGCCGGCACCAGTTCGTAACTGGCGAACGACATGGAGAAGGAAGCACGGCCGCCGGTAATGGAACTTAAAGAGGTGCAGTAAGTAGACATCTCCTTCAACGGCACCTTGGCCACGAGCTTCTCATAGCCGTTCTCGCTGGTCATCCCCACTATCATGCCGCGGCGGCCTTGCAGGTCGCTCATCACGTCGCCCATCTTGTCGCCGGGGACAAAGACCTCCACGTCGTAAATAGGCTCGAGGATCTTCGGGCCGGCCTCTTTAAACGCCTTGCTGAAAGCATTGCGCCCGGCCAGCAAGAAAGAAATCTCGTTGGAATCCACGGGATGCATCTTCCCGTCGTACACGATGACACGGACATCGCGGGCATAACTGCCCGTCAGCGGGCCTTGTTCCATGCGCTGCATCACGCCTTTCAGGATGGCCGGCATGAAACGTGTGTCGATGGCGCCGCCCACCACGGAGTTGATGAAGACGAGCTTGCCGCCCCATTCCAGAGACACTTCTTCCTTGCTGCGCGCATTAACCCGGAACTCCTGGCCGTTGAAACGATACACTTCCGGGTCGGGCATGCCCTCGTAATAGGGCTCCACTATCAGGTGCACCTCGCCGAACTGCCCCGCTCCTCCCGACTGCTTCTTGTGGCGGTAGTCGGCACGCGCGGCCTTCGTGATGGTCTCGCGGTAAGGGACACGGGGCTCTTCGAACTTGACGGCTATCTTCTCGTTGTTCTCCATGCGCCACTTCAAGGTGCGCAAATGGAACTCCCCTTGCCCGTGCACCAGTATCTGGCGCAGTTCCTTGCTTTGTTCCACCACCCACGTGGGGTCTTCCTCGCGCATGCGGTTCAAGGCGTTCATCATCTTCTCGGTTTCCGCCTCGTTCACGGCCCTTATCGCACGGGTATATTTCGAGTTGGGGTATCTGATGAAGTCGAAGCGGTTCTCGCTGTCCTTGTCGTTCAGCGTGTCCCCCGTCTTCACGTCCTTCAGCTTCACCGTGCAGCCGATGTCCCCGGCCACCAGCTCCTCTACCTTGATGCGATTGGCACCGGCGCAAACGAACAGCTGCGACATGCGTTCCTTCGACCCGCGGTCGGCATTGTTCAAATCATCGCCTTCATGCACTTTGCCACTCATCACCTTGAAATACTGTACCTCGCCGATATGAGGCTCTATGCCCGTCTTGAAGAAATAAAGCGAAGTCGGGCCGTCCGCGTCGGGAGCCACTTCCACTCCCCTTGTGTTATGTACCGTCGGCATCTCGCCGACGAAAGGCACGACATTCCCCAGGAATTCCATCAGGCGCCGCACGCCCATGTCCTTTCCCGCACAAACGCAGAACACCGGGAACATCCCCCGCACGGCCAGTCCCTTGCGGATTCCCTCGCGCATCTCGTCTTCGCTCAGCGTATCGCTCTCGAAGAACTTCTCCATCAACGCCTCGTCGTTCTCGGCGGCCGCCTCGACCAACACCTTGTGCATCTCCATGGCCTTCTCTCTCTGGTCTTCCGGGATTTCCTCTACCGTCGGCTCTCCGCCCTCAGGCCCCCACGAATACTTCTTCATCAGCAGCACGTCAATCAAGGCGTTGAAGCCCGGCCCCGTCCTTACCGGATACTGTATCGGAACGACCTTGTTGCCGTAAACGGAAGCCAGCTGCTCCAATATGGCGTCATAATCGCACTTCTCGTCGTCCAATTGGTTCACCAGGAAAATCACGGGCTTCCCCAGCCTTTCCGTGTATCTGAAATGGTTCTGCGTCCCGACTTCCACGCCGTATTGCCCGTTCAGCAACAACACGGCCGTATCCGTCACGTTCAGTGCCGTCAACGCCGCGCCCACGAAATCATCCGAACCCGGACAGTCTATGATGTTCAGCTTCTTACCGTTCCATTCCACATGGCATACTGTGGAAAAGACCGAATAACCGTATTCCTGCTCCACCGGGAAATAGTCGCTCACCGTGTTTTTCGCCGTGATCCTGCCGCGACGCTTTATCAGCCCGCTCTCATAGAGCAAGGCTTCTGTGAGCGTCGTCTTACCGGAACCGTCATTCCCCAACAGGGCTATGTTTTTAATCTCGTCTGTTTGATATACTTTCATCGCGTAACATTTAAAGGTAACAACTAAACGGCGCGAAATTTAGCAATAAAATCTCACACGGCCAACGATTCCGAGATTTTGTTAATTGTGTTTTTAAACATACCCCGCCTTGTCGGGCTCTTTTCCCCTCCTTGCCCCGCATCCGTCTCCACAAGGACGGGACGCGGCACGGCGCGGCCAGGCCAGAAAAATTCCGTCTCCATTTGCCTCTGCCCTCGCCTTTCATTACCTTTGCACCACAGTTCTTACACCTTATTATATATATGGCCGGAATCTACATCCATGTTCCATTCTGCACAAGCCGCTGTGCATATTGCGACTTCTATTCCACGACGTGCGGGGAGAAAGGCGGGGCTTACATAAACGCCCTGACGAACGAGCTGCGTTTAAGGGCGGATTACCTGCGGCAAGACGGGCGGATGCCCGCAATCGAAACGATATACATGGGGGGCGGGACTCCTTCCACGCTCGACGCTTCCTTGCTTGAACCCGTCTTCGAGGCACTGTACCAGACCTACGACGTGTCCGACAGGGCAGAAGTCACCATCGAAGCCAATCCGGACGACCTCACTCCACGAAAAATCAAATCACTGCGCACTCTGCCCGTCAACCGGCTAAGCATGGGGGTGCAGACTTTCGACGACGGCAAGCTGCGCCTACTCCGCCGGCGGCATAACGGGGAGCAAGCCATCCGCGCGGTGCACGACTGCCAGGATGCCGGATTCGACAACCTCGGCATCGACTTGATTTACTGTCTCCCGGCACAAACCCTTCGCGAATGGGAAACTGACGTGGACGCGGCACTTTCCTTGAAAGTGCAACACATCTCGGCATACGCGCTCACCTACGAAGAAGACACCCCGCTATGGGAAATGCGTGAACGGCATGTAGTGGAAGAGGCCGGCGAGGAGCTAAGCATAGAAATGTTCGGCCTTTTAATGCACCGGCTCGAGGATGCAGGTTTCGAGCATTATGAGATTTCCAACTTTGCCCGTCCGGGCTTCCGTTCCCGACATAATTCCAGTTACTGGAATGGCATCCCTTATATGGGATGCGGCCCTTCGGCACATTCTTTCGACGGGCGCAGCCGGCAATGGAACAGGCCGGACTTGGACTCCTACATCAGCAAGGTAGGGAAATGCCTTTCTTACGAGGATTTCAACCGCGCACCGTGGATAGTGCTGGAAGAGCTGAGCCTGTACGAAAGATATAACGACTGCATCATCACTTCCTTGCGGACGTCCGACGGACTGGACCTGAACGAACTGGAACGGAAATTCGGCCGGCCTTTGGCAGATTACTGCCTGAAAGCCGCCGCCGTCCATCTGAGGAACGGGCATCTCGAAATCACGGGGGAAAAAGAAGGGCAAGCCCCCGGAAGCCTGCTCAAGCTGACGCGCCGGGGAATCTTTCTTTCCGACGGCATCATGAGCGATTTGCTTTGCGTCCCGGACTGACTAATTCCTCATCTCCTGATAAGTTATTTCATAGAAGCAGGGGTACACATTGGAAGAAGCATCGCTATGCCCCTGCGAATGCGGCACGATGAGACGTACTTTGGCTATCTCCTCGTCCGCACTGATTTGACGGCCGATGTTGATATAGGCCAAGGGGACCAGCCAACCCGCCGGCACCGCCTTCGAACCATAATACTGATACATCGCCCCGCCCCCATTCACCGAAGTGTTGAATGAAGCGGTGAAGGTGCCGTAAGTATCCGTCACGTCCATGATGTCCGGGTTCGTCTGCCAATAAGCCGAATTGTTCGTAGTCTGCACGGAGTCTCTCAAGATGTTAAACTCCGTATAACGGCAGATGATGCGCTTCTGCTGACCGTTCCTCATCTTTTCACCCGCCCCCTTACGTATGATCTGCATATATACGCCGGTATTCTCAAAGACCACGTATTCGTTCCTTTCGAGATTGGTCGTACTGTCTTGGGCATAAAACTCCCCCTCGGAAATCGTATTGATCTTGCCGACATGAATCAATTCTTCCCCACCGCCCAGACGAATCACGACATCGCGCTCCAGAAAAGCCGAAATGGCATCGCGTTCCTTCTCCCGCTGTTCGGCGTAGGTCTCTCCGTCGTCGCAACCCTGCAACCACGCTCCTGCGCATGACAGGGCAAACAAGGCATAAACAATCTTTCTCATATTTAGTTCTTTATAAATCACATCTCACCTATCTGCCAATAATGGCGCGTATCCCTTCAAGGCTTTGCGGACAATCTGTACGGCCTCGTCCATCGTACAAGAAAGTTCCCCGCCCGAAGCGTTCAAATGTCCCCCGCCGTTGAAGAACTCCGTGGCCATCCGGTTGCAGGGGAAGTCGTCCACCGAGCGCAGGGACACCCGGACGGCATCGCGTTCGGTATCTTCGCGCAGGAACACGGAAAGCCGGGACTTGCAGATTTGGAGCGGTATATTCACAAAACCCTCCGTATCGCCTTTCTTGTGCGAAAACCGTTTCTGTTCCTCTCTTGTCAAAGTCATCAATGAAGCATGGTATTCCGGGAAATACTCCAGTTTGACATACAGCATATACCCCATCAACCTAAAACGCTCTGCCGAATAATTGAAAAACACATTGTGGTATATCTTGTCCTTGTCGATGCCTTTTGTCAACAAGCGGCCTATGACATAGTAAATATCGGCGCGATTGGAATTATAGGAGAAACAACCGGTATCCGTCATCATCCCGGTGTAAAGGCACACCGCTTCTTCATGTGTCATCGGTTCCAAGCCATCCAATTGCACCAGTATGCGATAAAGCAATTCACAAGTCGAACTCATCTCTTGCCGGGAAACTGCACAATCACAGAAATCTACGGGGTCAAGATGATGGTCTATCATGATCTTAGGGGAGCGGGATTCCGTCACGGGCTTCTGTAACCCCCGCAAACGATCGGGGGTGTTGAAATCCAAACAAACAATCATGTCGGCGTCCGCCACCAAGGGAGCCACTTCGTCTTCATGTTTCTCATAGATGCGGACACGCTCCACTCCGGGCATCCATTTCAAGAAGTCAGGAAAGACGTTCGGCACCACGGGCAGGGCGTTCTTGCCTTTTCGCCAGAGGAAATGGGAAAAGGCCAGGACGGCCCCCATTGCATCCCCGTCGGGAGACACATGACAAGTTACGATGATATCGTGCGCCTTGTCCAGCAACGTACACAAATTCTCCACGTCAACTTCGGACAAGAGATTATCCGGCATATAAAAATCGCATTACGGTTTATGATTCACAAATATACTATAAAAAGTCCGCCGTTCCTCAATTTAAAGCAACTTTTAACGCTCCTCTGGCTTCCATATCATAGAAACTCCAACCCAGCATACCGCATTCCTCGACGTAACGCCTCCTGTCGCTCCGCCATAAGGAAGCATCCAGCACCACACAACGGGGATTGAACAACCGAGAGAGTTCATGCATACTGCCATGATAGCCACGACAAACATAGAGATAGCCGACCTCGGCCCGACGCATGCCTTTCATCCCGTCCCAACGGTCATCCGTAAGCATCAAAAAGGAAATGCCGCCCCTGCCCGCCACCAAGCCACGCACAGAAGAAACGTAGTCATCCCTGAAATCACCGGTCACGACCACGGGCGCGTCCGAAAGTTTCTTCTCCCAAAAGGATTCCGCTATGTAAGACATGCGTTCCCCCACGCGATCCTCTTCAGCCGGGAACAAATAAGAACGCTCCGATGAATAAATCACGTGAACAGACGGACAGGAAGAGTGATTGTAAAACACGATTCCCGGCCGGATCCTGCAAAACTGTCTGTTTGCGGCAAAGGCACACAAGGTCAATATCACACTTGCCAGTCCAAACTGCACCCGCCGGGTATAAGACCGGAACGGAGGTGCAACCCAAACACACAAGACCACATAGCACCACACCGTAAGCCATAGTGACCAATCCGTATGAACCACGGCACACGGCCACTTCATCATCGCGCGCAGACAATCGTTTTGCAACGTGCCCAACAGGGAAACCCACCATGCACAGACTGTCGTTCCGATGCCGGCAATCCCGGATAATAATATCAGAGGCATCCCGTAAATCAACAGCGCCGTTAAAGGAGATATTACCAAAGTCGCCCATGCCGAATAAGACGAAAAAGTACCGAAACGATAAGCCACCAAAGGAACGGTGAACAGCTGCGCCGCAAACGACATCGACAGGGCTTGAAATATCCACCTCACATAACGCCGCCGCATCAACGGCAACTCCCGGAATCGGGGACATATCGTCAGAATGCCGAACATGGACAGGAATGACAATTGAAAGCCCACGTCATAAAGCCATAAGGGATTGATGCACAACATCGACACCGCACTCATGGCTAAGGAATTAACTGAAAATCCCGAACGTCCGGCCAAAGAGCCTGCCAACATCAAGGAATACATCAGTGCCGCCCTCACGAGTGAAGGAGGCAAGCCGGCCAAAAAGGTATATCCCCAAACCAGTATCGTAGCAAGCATCGCCCCCGGCAACCGCAAATAGCGCCTCCTACAATAATTCAGCACGAACAAATTCAACATCGCTACCAGAAAGCCAAGATGCATGCCAGACAAAGCCAGCACATGACTGACACCGACTCCCGCATAAACATCCTTCAACTCATCCGACAGTCCCGACTTGTCCCCCAACGTCAAGGCCGCAAACAAGTCCAGAGTCTCGCCCTGCAAACCGGCATTACGATACACGTCCAACATTTTATCCCGCCATAACAGAGCTCTGATGCGCAAATCCGCCCCCAAAGGAAGACGCTGCCCCTTGTCCTCATATCCATGAATTCGTTTCCAACGCCCCTCGATGAATACACGGCCCGATATGCCTCTCACTGCCAAATACTCCGCATAATCAAACTCTTCCGGATTACCTTTGTTCTTCGGCTTCCGGATACACCCCTTAAAAGCCAGTTCATCTCCCGTCCGCAAGGTTTCTGCCACGGAATCCCTCGGGAATGTCAGCCACAATTTACAGGTTCGCCTCACGGCGGAACCGTCTCCGGCCGTCAACATAGCCTCTGCCCCCACCGTACGGGGTGAAACTTGAGGAGTATTCAACAATATGGCATGATACTCACGTTCCTCGTCCGGCCAAACCATACTTAGGTTCTCCCAGGCATAAAAGGAACGCCACAGTCCAAAGAAAGAAAACAGGAGACAAACAGAAACGCCGAAGGACACGTAACTTCTCAGCCCGCCATGCAAAGCGTGCCGGTGCAATGAACATATACCGGCCCACAAGCACCAACCACCGATTAGCAACACTCCTATGGAAAGGGAAAATCCCACCCGGCCGTTGCCTCCCGCATATTGCCACAACAGCCGCCCCAGCCACAAGCCGGGAAGAAGCGGAACGGCCAGCCTCACGAAAGGATACTTCCGCCAAGGTTCCGAACAATCTCCAGCCAGCGTCTACAATTTTTTCAAAACACGAATCTCTTCCATGGCATCTGCCGCATGAAAGACAGCACTCCCGGCTACCAACACGTCCGCACCGGCCTTGACCAACGACCGTCCCGTATCACGGTTCACCCCACCGTCTACCTCTATCAGGGCTTTCGATCGGCTTTCGTCCACCATGCGGCGCAAATCCCGCACTTTATCCAACGTGCGGGGAATAAACGTCTGGCCTCCGAATCCCGGATTGACAGCCATCAACAGGACTATGTCCACATCCTCGATGATGTCCGTCAAGGACGAAACGGGAGTAGCCGGGTTCAATGCCACCCCGGCTTTCATGCCGGCTCCCTTGATCTGCTGCACTACACGATGCAAATGCGAACAAGCCTCTACATGCACACTCATGGAATAAGCCCCCAAGGCTTTCACCTCATTCAGAAACTTTTCCGGTTGCACAATCATCAGATGCACATCCAGCGGCTTCTCACACAAACGGGCAACATGCTTCAAGACAGGAAAGCCGAAAGATATATTGGGAACAAACACACCATCCATGATGTCGATGTGCAACCAATCGCATTCGCTACGATTAATCATGTCCATTCCCGATTCCAGGTTCCCGAAATCGGCAGACAACAAGGAAGGAGCCACAAGATGCTTCATTGCACATGTATTTTAAATACGTGTATATGCACAAAGTTATATCAAATATCCTATACGCACAAGCAAGCGCACTGCGAAACATGCCACCTTTACTTCAAAATCATTCTGGCAAACTCACCGTCTGCAAATTCCAATTCCTTATAATTGTGCGCGAATAGCTTCAGAAAAGCAACAGTCCGACGCGATGGTCGTTGCATTCCATTAGGTATAGTTATATCCATAAGCTGTCAGGTCATTTAAATCTGTTATTATAACGCTCTGACCGCTCGGTTTAGTATATTGCAGAATGGTTATTTTTAAGAAACAGACAAATGAAGCTCCTTTTTCACAGCCATCTTACGTAAGTTCAACAAAGCATAACGCATGCGCCCTAAAGCCGTATTGATACTTACTCCTGTCATATCTGCAATTTCCTTAAAGGACAGTTCCTGGTAATATCTCATGAAAACCACTTCTTTCTGGTTTTGGGGCAAATGCTCTACCAACAGTTTTACATCATCAAGCACTTGTTCCCGTACCATTTTGGATTCCACATTAGTTTCAGCCAATTTGATGTCATTGAACAAATCATACTCCACCTCATCATTAGACACGCAATTCTCATTGCGGGTCTGCCTGAAATGATCAATAATCAAATTATGGGCAATGCGGGTAATCCAAGCCTGAAACTTGCCGTTCTCCACATAACGTCCCTGCTGGATGGTCACCACGGCTTTCATAAACGTTTCCTGGAATATATCATCAGCCACGTCTTGATTGTGTACAATAAAAAAGATATAAGAAAAAATCTTCTCTTCATATCTCTCCAACAAGACATCAAAAGCACTATTATTACCTCCGGCATACAGTTTAACCAACATTTCATCGGTCAAATTTGCAAGACTCTCCATTCTTCTTTATTTTACAGTTAGGTAAGAGTATTCCGATAGGCAACGAACATTTAATAATTAATAAGAGAATTAACTGGATGCAAATAAAAGAAGAAAATCGGAATTACACAAATTTACGGGCAAAAATTATTCCCTGCTTAAAAAACGCGCGGGAGGACACATTCATGCCCTCCCTTATTCTTTGTGTATCCTATACCTTTAGATTTATTCCTGTCCTGCCCGGTCGGATATGTGTTCTCCCTCCGTAGGAGCCAAGACCTCGTCAAAATCCGTCATACCGGCCTTGACCAGCAAATTATACCAACTCACCAACTTTTTGATATCGGCAGGATAAACGCGGCCTCGGTCATAATTAGGCAATATCTCTGCAAAATAAGAAGCCAGTTCCCCACGCGAAGCCTTTTTATAATCAAAAGCAGAAAGCTGACCACCCTCTTTCTTCTTCAGGCTGTTCAAGACTTCTCTCAAAGGCACTTCGCCCTCGTCCGTGTACATGGCTATATCCGCCAAGGAAATCACCTTGTCGGTAACAAAGGTCGGAATACGTTTCTTCGTCCCGTCCAGCGTTTCTACAATCAAACTACGGTTCCCACGCGAAACCAACTTATACAAACCGGGTTTTCCGGAAATAGCCAAAATCGTTTCTAACATATTCAGGTTTATATCTTATTTTTCAAAACGAACGCAAAGATAGCCTTTCACCCGCTTTTTTCAAAATCTTCTTTCCAAAAAGGCTTAATCCCCACGCAACCGCCCATTACCAATCTTCACCAACATATCTCTTAAGATTCCCTCCACATCCGAATTTCCATCATTGTTTATAATATAATGCGCCCGTTTGCAACGCTCATCGTCCGACATCTGGGCTTCCATACGCGCCTTTACCCGGGTTTTGGAAGCCCCGTCGCGTTTCATGGCACGTTCCAGGCAAACTCTTTCCGGAGCCCGTACCAACAAGACTTCATCCACCAAACGGTCAAAACCAGACTCGTAAAGAATGGCACATTCCATAACGACTAACGGTTCGTCCTGCTTATCCACCCATTTCAGGAAATCATCCCGTACCGCCGGATGCACAAGCCGATTTATACGCTCTGCATGGAGCGAAGAGTCAAATAAATATGAAGCTATCAGTCCACAGTTCAACGTCCCGTCCGGCATAAAAGACTTCAACCCTATCCAATCCACCAATTTGCTGCGGATTGCCTCGGTTTCCGTCATCAAGCGCTTTGCCTCCTTGTCCGTATCATATACGGGAATATGCCGACGGCGCAATAAATCGGCCACATAACTTTTCCCGCTTCCTATGCCTCCCGTAAGACCGACCTTAATCATATCACTCGTTTTCTTCCTGTACTTGTTCTATCAGATAATCCACCTCGGAAGGATTTATACGTACATTCGATACCCCAGACGGAATCGACTTTAGATGAAGCTGTATTTTCGAGCTCGGGTTGTTCATTAGCTCCTCGTATGTGACAGCCAATACAAAATCGTCCGCCGTAATGTCCTTAAACTGGCTCATCCCCACACGAAAAGTAACTTCTACCTTTGAGGGGAATGTGCGCAAGTCCTTACTACCGGGGAAATTAACGCCAAATACGGGCACTTCCACCGTTTTCTCCGTATATAAATCTATCGTCACGTTCATCTCCACCTGGTCTGGGATGAACTTCGCCCCCCTCACACGGCTCAGCAAGCTTCTCCTCTTTTCGTTGGCGGACAAATCCGAAAAATAAACCGGCGTGATAAAAGCTTCGGTTATAGTATCCAAGATGGCCAAAGGAGCCAAGACCTCCACTGAATCAGGCGTAAACGCCACTCGTTGCAGGTAATACTCCGGAGAGGTTTCCACGACTCCGGCCAGCTTGACCGGGACTTTCTTGCGAGCACCTTTATTAAAAAAGAACTCCAGCGAATCCGGTTTTAAAGACACTATACGAGTGGAAGACAACAATTGCCCCTGCAGTTTCTTTTGGATGTCCAAAATCGGGACGGAGACTCGTCCGGAAGCGTCTCCCTTGTCATAATCCTTATAGTCCACCCTTACGGGAACCTGTTCCGTACCATAAATATAACGAACCAAAACCGTACCTTTATCCCTTACCACGACATTTAAACCAGAAGGCAAATCCGATGTGATGACCACATCAGACGGCACATCATCCAATTCTAAAGGCACTTTTAATTCCACATCGAATGTCTCATTCAAAGATTGCAACAGCCAGAAAGTCGCGGAGACAAAGAAAAAAAGCGAAAAAATCAAGAACTCCTTGTTCTTAGGGCCTAACAAGAAGTCCTTGACTGTAGTATAGTATTTCTTGAATCGAACTGAATCCATTACGGTTATTTACCTGCGCCCGTGTCGCCCGGTGCACTGGCATACACTGAATTCTTAGCGATTTTGATTTTTACGCCGGAGGCTATTTCCACCGTCAATGTATTATCAAGTTCGTTCACTTCTTTCACTTTCCCATAAATCCCGCCCGCCGTTACCACGTCGGTACCCGGGACGATGCTGTTTCTGAACTTCTGGATTTCCTTTTGTTTCTTATTCTGAGGACGAATCATAAAGAAATACATGATGGCAAAGATAGCGACCATCATGATGATCATGGTCATTCCTCCGCCTTGTTGCTGCTCCAATAAAACTGTCGATAATTTCATGGTCGTATTATTTTAGTTGGTTGTTTTCGTTAATTTCTTCTCTGCCATTAATTTTTTGGAAACGGCATCCAACAATCCATTCACGTATGCCCCGCTACGCGGTGTGCTGTAAATCTTGGCTATATCTACATACTCGTTTAACGAGACGTTCAGCGGGATATTGGGAAAGGTCAGAATCTCCGCCAACGCGATTTGCATAATCAACAAGTCCATAAGGGCAATCCGATTGAATTCCCAGTTCTTCGTATTGTCGCTTATCAGCTTACGGTAATACTCCGCATTCAACAAAGTGCTACGGAACAAACGATGGGCAAATTCCCGATCTTCTTCATCCTTGAATTCCGGTAAGAGTTCCTGATCGCCCCCCTTAGCCTCGTCAAAACGCTTGATGGTCTTCAGCACAAACGTATCCACGATATATTTGTCATCGTTCCAATACAGACTCATGTCTTCAAACAAGGAGTCCAACTCTTCGTTATTGCAAATGACATTCTTATATATCTTGCGCCATAGCTCCCGGTCCTGTGCATAAGAGGACACCGACGAAGCCATATATTCTTTGTAGTAATCCGTCTCTATGATTTGTTTGTACAACGAACGCACGAACTCCTCTTCGTTCGCCCAACTTTTTTTCTGGTTCCCACGAAAATCCGACAGTTGCTTATTCTCTTCCAACTGCATGATAAAACGATTGTCGATGAACTTCGTACTGGGCGGTTCGCCCACCTTAATACGGTTATATCTGCTTTGCGCCGTCTCCACGGCACGTTCTGCTATCCTATTGATTTCTACCATTAAGGCCAACAGGTAATTATACAAATCGTACGATTTGGCAAAACTAAAAAAAAGTTCTTTTTCCGCCGTATCTATGTTCTTCCCCCCATTTTGGTAATAAGCATAAGTAATCTGAACGATCTTCAAGCGTATAATCTCTCTGTTTATCATATAATGTCGTTATCGTAATGCAAAAGTACGTATTTTATGGGTGAAAAGGCCATCTTTCCCTTGTTTTTTTTGGATGTTTTAAAAAATATTCTCAATTTTGAAGTAGTTATTCATAAACCGCAAAACATGGAAGATTTCAAGAAAAACCAAGAAAGGGATAAGGACATTGTCTTCTCCAGATCCGTAAAGGCAGGAAAACGCATTTATTATGTGGATGTGAAGAAAAACAGAAAAGGTGAATTATTCATAGCCCTCACGGAAAGCAAAAAAATCATATCGGGCGATACGGAATCTCCATCCATAAACTTTGAAAAACACAAGATATTCCTCTATCAGGAGGATTTCGAGCATTTCATGTCCGGGTTGGAGGAAGCTGTGAACTTCATCCGCACGGAACAGCCTGGAATAGAACCACGACAGGATTACAATACAACAGGCGATGATGAAAGTAGCATGAGATAACGGCGATAACAGGCTCGTTCACGCTCAGGCGTGGAACGGCATTCAACACGTTCTTCACCGCTTTTTTGCCTGATGGCATACCGGCCATCAGGCAGGTCGATATTAACAAAAAAAAGATTCATTTCCTCTTTACTGTGAATATTGAATGTCATTTTATGATGTCTTGAAGCGGCCGAGACAACTCACCTGTTAATGTACGGCAGAAGTTTATCTCGCTGTAGATTTGTTCAAGCAACCGAACGTCTTCAAGTGATTTGCGACCAGGACGTAAAAAGCCATCGGAAGTTGCTGACGCATAATAGACCTTGTCGTCATTAAAAGACAGCATGAATTCTTTTCCGAAATTAAGCCGCAGCTTCGTTATCCGTCGCATCATTGCCGGCGTAAGAACTTTCCGTGCTTCTACCTCGTCATCGGCATAAACTGCAAAGAAACTCTCGAATTCCGGATCTTCAAGCACGACAAGATTTGCCTCGTTCTTTCGCCGGAACGATTGTATGCCATGTGCAAGATAACCTATCTTATCTTCAAGGTTATCCGGCAGAATTATCACGGCACCCTTGCCGTGCAATGACGTGCCATGATAGCCGAACATTCCACGGAAGCTGTGCATGGAACTTTCTATGGGTGTTCCAAAAATCGGGCGTACTATGGAACGGTAGACTGTTGCAAGGAAGCCTAATACAGGTATCTGGTACATGATTTTGGATGCCTTGTCGGAGGTGACGCCGACATCGTAAACCGCCAATTCAGAATCGTCCTGCCGGAACTTCACGCAACCGTAACCGTTGTGGCTTACGGGGAGTTCAGACGCGCCAAGAATGTCAAACAGTCGGCTGTCGGCGAGCATCTGACGTGTGGGAGCACCGTTAAACGAGAAGGAGGCGTCGGGAAACAGCTCCGCTAAAATCTGACGCATTACTTTGTGCTCGCGGTCGGTCAATGCCGTCAGAGATGCCATCAGTACATAGTGGAGCATCCAGAACGTTCCGAAACCGCCGAGCATATATATCCACAGATTCTCGCTCAATTCGTCACCGATATACGTGCCCATGAACGGAGTGCAGATACAGAAGGCGAACCACGCGACAACAGCGGTATATACCACGCACGTCAGCACACGCACCAACCTCCGAATGCGATTGATATGCGCAAGGTCCATGCACATCTTGCGTCCAAGGGTGTCAAAATCGGGTTGCGGCATCGCTGGTCAGTTACGGAACAGATTGGAAACGTCGACGTCGTGCAGTTCGCTTTGCGGAATCTCGATGAGCCTTTCCGGCTCGTGGTGGCACAACGACGCGACGACCGACGAGGGGAACATCTCGATGGCGTTGTTATAGGCGGTTATCGCCGCGTTGCACGTTCTGCGGATAGCCTGGAGCTCGATCTCCATATCCGAAATCCGCGCCTGTAGTTCCAAGAATTGGTCGTTGGCTTTGAGATTGGGATAATTCTCAACGGTAATGTTGAGTCGCGCCAACAGCGAAGAAATCTCATTCCCGTCGCGCACGAGCCCGGCATCCGATTCCGACTGCGAACGGGAACGAAGCTCGGCGATGCGGGTCAGAATCTCGTTCTCATGGCCCATGTAGGCTTTGACCGCGGCGACAAGATTCGGTATCATGTCGTTGCGCTGCTTTATGGCGATGCAGATGCCGCTACGACACTGCCTGACGCGGTTACGCTTGGCGACGAGATTGTTGGAAGTGAATACCGCCCATAGGATGATTATGAGCAGTATTGCGCTTATAATTATCGTTGCAACCACGGTCGGAAAGTGTTATTTATACAGTGAACCATCGATGCAGCAAATCGTGCCGTCCCAATAGAAGTGCGGCACAATACTGTCTGACGGGAGATAGCCGTTGGGCAGCTCCTTGTCCTCGACGACGAGACGACGCACATAGGCTTTGGCCCCATCAGCCACGTTGGCCGGAAGCTGGAACTCCTTCCAGTCGCTCTCGTCGGCAATAATGCCCTTGATGCGCTCGCACCCGGTTGCCATGGGAGCCTTGCCCTCGCACATCCGTTTAAGCGAACCAACGAGGTTCATGAGCCACTCGGCATTACGTGCGTGGCCGTCGTCGAGGGCGTAAACGCCGATAATCTGATGGATGTCGTCGGCGTGTTTGGCACCGGTGTAGAGTTCCTTGGGGGCATTGATTACCCCGACATAAATGATGCTTCCCTCAGTGAACTTCTTAAGCCACTTTGATTTGCCGAACCAGGGAGCTTTCCCGGCGGTTCTCTTGAAGAACTCGGTCTCGGTGTCGCGTGGTGTGGGGACAAACGCATCTAAACGGCCGAGGCGAGTGGGGTTCCGCCACTTCTCTCTGAGTTGCTTCTCCTCTTCGGCTTCCTTTGCACGGCGGGCGGCAAGTTTTTCACGATAGGCTGTGACGTCGCAGCCCTGAGCCTCCATCTTGTCGAGGTCGGCTTCCGTCATGTTGTTTTCCCAATCTTTCATGGGATTCACAAAAAGTTTCATATCGGTTGGGTTTTAGGATTGTCAATATCGGTATTGCCAAACTTCGGCGATTCTGTCCCGTTGCACCACGATGCTGTAGCCTTCGGGGTATCGCCACAACTCGGCGGCTTTCCCCTTGAATGTCGTCTGCGTCACTTTAAACGGCTCGCCAAACGACTCTTTGAGCATTTCCACCGTCATGCCCGGTTCCACTGTTTCAAAGGCTATCTTTTCGCCGTCGTCCTTGCCGAAGCGGGCTATCAGACTGTCGAGGCGCTCTTTCTTCACGAAGCCTTCCACGACGTTGCCGTATGGCGATGCCTTGTAGCACTTGCCGTCGGTGCCTTCAAGTATAAGATACGCTCCGTAGCCGCGCAATTCCACGGCGATGTCGACGGCTTTGAACGGCAGTCTCGCTTCGAGGCACTCGGTGCCGCCGCCGACCAGATCCGCCCTCTTGCCAAGCGAATAGAAAGTGCGGCCAAGATGGAGCTGCTTCATTTTCTCGTAGTTGCCTACGCACACGAAGTGGGCGGCCGTGATAATTCCGGGCTTGTAATAAATCATATCGCCGGATTGCCGTTCACGCAACAGCAGGCAATACCGGCTGTTCTGCTTCACGAACACCTTGACGACATCAAAGTACTTTCCCACGACGGCTTCGGACACGGTGCTGTTGAAATTGCCCTCCTCGCGTTTACGGTATATCGTTGCGTCGCCTTTCAGCGGATTACCGGTGTAGAACGCATCGGCGTAGCCGTGCGGGTCGTTCACCTCGCCCTGGAAGAACAGCACTTGCCCGGGCAGCCGGGGATATACCTTGTAAGTTTGGTGAAACGGAGTGAGACTGTCGTAAGGCAAGGCGTTGTCAGCAGTGTATTCCACAATGCCGTCGCCCGGACTTACTATGTTAAGTTGAGCCGAAGCTATTCCCACCGACGCGATTGCGGCGAGAAAGGTTGTCGTTGGCCTGCGGTCCATGGCGCGGTCGTCGTTCAGTCCTCAATCTTGATGCCGTTCCGCTTTGCCCAGCTCTCCATGGAATCGATGAAGCGCATGAAGGATGGGAGATTGTCCTGTCCGCAGATGTCTTTCTTGGACACGTTGCAATCGTAGAAGTTTTCGGTGTGCCTCTCGTTGTCGAAGTACACGCGCACTCCCGAATTGCCTCCTCTTCTGTGCAGCCACAGATGGTCGACGTCGGCAAGGTCGATATTCACTATCTCTTGATTCTGCGGCATCACCGGCTCCCCGTGAAGCATCTTGATTGGCACTACGAGTATCTGCCTGTCGTTATAGGCGAAAATCCTTTCGATGTCGTACCGGGCCATCACCCAGCCATAGGCAAGACTGAAGTCTGCCGGGTTGTAACCCTTGATGGTCTGGCTGAGATAGTCGTTCATGGCCTCCTCTGCGGAACGGCCTTCAACCACCCCGGCCGTCCGTTTTTGGATTCTGGCACGCATGAAAAGCACGAAGACAAGGTACGCGACAAAGATTGCCCCAATGATGATAAGGTAAGATGTTTTCATCTGCTCTGACTTTCGGCGGGTCCCATGATTCATACACCGTAAGATCGGGCAGACCCGTTTTGCCCGACCGGCACGGATTGTCAATCCACATCGCAAAAGTATGCATTTAAATTCATAGTTGCACTCCCCCCCCCCCGATTTAACTCAATTTTAACATATAAGGCACGCCATTCCCCGCAGGCAGGCGACCGCTCGCCATGACAGCGGACATTCCGACAGGAACGGCGGGACATTGCGGGCAAGGCCTGCCGGCGCGGTACCGGCACACACGGCAACCGAAGAATGGGACACCCGTCGCTCGGCCTTCCGTCAGGAGGGAAGCGGGGACACCGCCGGCATCCATTTTCCAGCCTGCGGCGCACCGCGACGGCCGGCGGACGCGCACGCTGAAAAGGCGGAAGCCTTTCCGGGAATACCGACCGTGAGAAAGAAAAAAGACGGCGCGCCGCACGGGCATCGCCGACACCGTCCAAGTTGGGCTACCAGGATTCGAACCTGGAAAAACAGGACCAGAATCTGTTGTGTTACCGTTACACCATAGCCCATTGTCCTTCTTGCGGGCGCAAATTTAGCGACTTATCTTTGAACCCGCAAATTTTTATTCCCTTTTTTCGCACGGGAACGGTCGCGTCCGCGAAAATCCTCATCCACGACGGCCTCCCTTTGCCTCCGTGCGCGCCGCCGCGCGCGAACCGGACCGTATTACCTAAAAAAGGTAAAAAGCAAAGGGTTTTGAACCTAAAAATTGGAACGATAACATAATTATGTACTATCTTTGCCCGACAAACCACGTATGAATCAACGCATGGACGAAACTCGACAACTGATAAATGCCATCACGGAAGGCATACAGGAAAAAAAAGGAAGGAGCATCGTCGTGGCCGACCTGACGGACATAGGCGACACCGTCTGCCAATATTTCATCATCTGCCAAGGAAATTCGCCCTCGCAGGTGCAGGCGATAGCGGAATCCGTCAGGAGGGCCGCGCGGATTAAGGCGCAAGCCAGACCGCTGGCCGTGGCCGGGCTGAGGAACGCCGAGTGGGTGGCAATGGATTATGCGGACATCATCGTACATGTATTCCTGCCGCAGGCGCACGACTTTTACGACATCGAGCATTTATGGGCAGACGCGCGGCTGACCCGTCTTCCCGACATCGACTAAACTCACCTTGAACATTATGAACGAAAAAGAGAACAAGAATAAAATGCCGCGGTTCAACATGAACTGGATATACGGCATCATCGTCGTGGTATTGGTGTATCTCTTCATCACGGGCACGGGCGGAAGCTCCTCCAAGACGGTGGACTACACGCAGTTCGAACGGTACGTGAAAAGCGGCTACGCCTCCAAGATCGTCGCGCAGAAAGACAAGGGGGTGCTGGAGATGCACGTGGCGCGGGGACACGTGAGGGACGTGTTCGGCACGGACGATTTCAAGGAAACAGGGGGAGTCCCCACGGTCACCGTGGAATACGCCTCCAACGAAAAGCTGATGGAACTCGTGGACGAGGCCAAGGCTACCGGCAATTTCAAGGGGAACTTAAGCTTCACACAGAGCAACGACTTCATGAGCAACATCTTCTGGAACTTCCTCCCCTTGCTTTGCATTATCGCCATCTGGGTGTTCATCATGAGGCGGATGGGCGGAGGAAGCCCTACGGGAGGAAGCGTGTTCAGCGTCGGCAAAAGCAAGGCCAGGCTGGTGGAGAAAGGAGAAGCCACGAGAGTGACCTTCAAGGACGTGGCCGGGCAGGCCGGCGCCAAGATGGAAGTGGAGGAAATCGTGGAGTTCCTCAAGAATCCGAAGAAGTTCACCGACCTCGGAGGCAAGATACCCAAAGGCGCCTTGCTGGTAGGCCCTCCGGGGACGGGCAAGACCCTGCTGGCCAAGGCCGTGGCCGGAGAGGCCAACGTCCCGTTCTTCTCCCTTTCCGGTTCCGATTTCGTGGAAATGTTCGTAGGCGTGGGAGCCAGCCGTGTGCGCGACCTGTTCCGCCAGGCCAAGGAGAAGGCCCCGTGCATCATCTTCATCGACGAAATCGACGCCGTGGGGCGGGCGCGCGGCAAGAACCCGGCCATGGGAGGCAACGACGAACGGGAAAACACATTGAACCAGTTGCTGACCGAGATGGACGGCTTCGGCACCAACAGCGGCGTCATCATCATGGCGGCGACCAACCGGGTGGACATCTTGGACAAGGCATTGCTGCGCGCCGGGCGCTTCGACCGCCAGATACACGTGGATCTGCCGGACCTGAACGAACGGAAAGCCGTGTTCAAGGTCCATCTCCGTCCGGTGAAGACGGACAGCACGGTCGACATCGACTTGCTGGCCCGCCAAACGCCCGGCTTCTCCGGCGCCGACATCGCCAACGTATGCAACGAAGCCGCCCTGATCGCGGCGCGGCACGACAAGAAGGCCGTAGGCAAGGAAGATTTCCTGAGCGCCGTGGACCGCATCATCGGGGGACTGGAGAAACAGACCAAGGTCATGACTGCGGAGGAGAAGCGCACCATAGCCTTGCACGAAGCTGGGCATGCCACCATTTCCTGGTTCCTGCAATACGCCAATCCGCTGATCAAGGTGACCATCGTCCCGCGCGGGCGCGCATTGGGAGCCGCCTGGTACTTGCCCGAAGAGCGGCAGATCACGACCAAGGAGCAGATGCTCGACGAGATATGCGCCACGTTGGGCGGGCGGGCCGCCGAGGAATTATTCACGGGGCACATCTCTTCCGGCGCGCTGAACGACCTGGAACGGGTGACCAAACAGACTTACAGCATGATCGCCTACCTGGGCATGAGCGAACGGTTGCCGAACCTCTGTTATTACAACAACGACGAATACAGCTTCACGAAGCCTTATTCCGACCAGACCGCGCAACTGATCGACGAGGAAGTGAAGCACATGATTGCCGAACAATACGAACGGGCCAAATCCTTGTTGCGCGAGCACCAGGCCGGCCACGCGGAATTGGCAAAAGTGTTGGTGGAGCGCGAAGTGATTTTCGCCGAAGACGTGGAGAAGATTTTCGGCAAACGTCCGTGGACCAGCCGCACGGAAGAGTTGCTCGGCATGAACGAGGAACGCCCGGGAGAAGAGGCGGCCCAAGAGCCTGACGGGGAAAAGAGGGGACCGCTTGCGCCCCGGGAGGAGCGACCGGCGGGGACGCCGCCCGGACATCCCGCAGGAGCCGCGGCACAAGCAGGCGCCCGCGGGGCCGGGATGCCGCAAGACGCACAAGCCCCCGAAGAGAAATGACCGGCGGGATAAAGGATTTATGTCTCCGTGCCGCCACCGGCATCGCCTTCGTGGCGGTAGTGGCGGGCGGCATCCTATGGAACAACGCCACGTTCACCCTGCTCTTCGCCGCGATAACGGGACTGAGCGTATGGGAGTTTTGCCAAGTGGTGAACCAGCGGGCCGACGTGCGTACCAACGCCGTGATTTGCACGGTGGCCGGCGTTTACCTGTTCCTGGCCGTGTCGGGATTCTGCGGCAACCTTGTTCCCTCCGGCATATTCATCCCGTACCTGCTGTCGGTGACGTACCTGCTGGTCAGCGAGCTTTACCTGAAAAGCGGGCACGCGCTGAACAACTGGGCCTATTCCATGATGAGCCAGATGTACGTGGCCTTGCCGCTTGCGTCGCTCAACGCCCTGGCTTACCGCCCCGAAGCGTCCTACAGCCTCGGAACGGCCTACACGGGAATGCTGCCGCTGTCCGTGTTCGTGCTGCTCTGGGCCAGCGACTCCGGGGCTTACTGCCTCGGCTCGCTTTCCGGCCGGCACAAGCTGTTCCCTCGCATCTCCCCGAACAAGTCGTGGGAGGGTTCCCTCGGAGGGGGACTGGCGGCCGTGGCCGCTTCCCAGGTCCTCGCTTGCTTCGAGCCGTCGCTCGGCAGATGGGAATGGCTGGGACTGGCGCTCACGGTGGTAGTATCCGGCACGTGGGGCGACCTCGTGGAAAGCCTGCTGAAACGGCAGTTGCAAATCAAAGACAGCGGGAAAATCCTGCCGGGGCACGGGGGGATGCTCGACCGTTTCGACAGTTCGCTGCTGGCCATCCCGGCTTCTGTCATCTACCTCCATACACTTTCCTTGTTGGCGTAAGGGGAAAAGGGAAATCCGCCCCCGACGGACGCACCCGGCGCGAGCGCCGGGGCGCGCCCTCTTGCCGTTCCATCGCGAGCGCCGGGGGAGACCGCGGCTCCCACAAGCCGTCCGGACACCCGGGGGAAGCGACTGGCGGAGGCGCCGCCCCCGCCGGTTGACATTTTGTCAGAATGTCAATTCCGTCCCCGCGAGAATCGCGTATTCGCACGCCGGGCGGGACAGCGCGGGAAATACGCGATTCCCGCGCCTTTCCCGGAAGACGGAATGTCAGCAGGAAAGGGGTTCCCGCTTTCAAAAGGCACGCCGGACGGCGGGTTCCCGCGCCAGCGGAAGCAGAAGACGCAAGCGCGGAGGGCGTTCCGCCTTGCAAAACGACACCCCGGCACGGCGGCCGTTTCCCCATCAGGCAGAGGGAAAAAGCGCGTTCCCCGCAGTCCGTCCCGCCGTTTCCGGGAGGAAAATCCGGCGACATACGGACGATGGAACCGCAACAAGCGCAGGAAAAAAGTGTTTTCCCGGCAGAAATGAAAATTTCTCTCAGCAGAAAAAAGCGCGTCCTTGCCTAACGAATGTGAAAAAACTGCCCGAATGCTGAAAAAACGTTCACGGGAACGGCCCCGTCCTCTTCTAACCTGCGTCTTTCGGCGGCAGTACGCGACACGCGGGACGGGCTTTTCCCTTTCATTTTGTCCGTGAAAGGGAGGAAACCGCCGGCATATTGTCAAGGACGGAGATGCCCCGGCCTCTGCGGGATTCCGCAGGGGACGAAAGGGAAGGAACACGGAGTCCCCCTCGCCCCGGCAAGGCGGCCTGTCCCGGACGAGCCCTGCGGCTCATCCGCGGCCGCCCCGGCGATGCCCGCCGGGAACGCCTTCCCGCCCCGCGCCATGCCCCAGCAGACGGAGCATGAGGCTTGCCGCCTTCGCGGGCGCGCCGGTATCCCCCAGCTTGGCGGCCACTTCCTCGTAGCCCCGCAACATGGCGTCACGCCCGTCCCCGCCGGGCAGAATCCGGGCCAGCTCCTCCCGCATGCTCCCCACGCTCATGCCGTCGGCCACCAGCTCCTTGACCACCTCGCGCCCGGCTACCAGGTTGACCAGCGAGACATAACGGACTTTCAGGACATGCCGCCGCAAGAAAGAGACCAGCTTCCCGCAAGCCGTATGGTAGCACACCACCTGCGGGACCCGGAAAAGGGCCGCTTCCAACGTGGCCGTCCCGGACGTGACCAAGGCGGCGCAGGCGTGGCGCAACACGCGGTAGGTCTGGCCGTACAGGATTTTCACGCGGCCGTCCCGCAACACTTTCCCGTAAAGCCCGGGGTCGATGTCAGGAGCCGCCGCCAGCACCAGCTCATACCGGCCCGCATAGGCTGAGGCGGCTTCGGCCATCATGGGCAGGTTGCCCTTGATTTCCTGTTCGCGGCTCCCGGCCAGCAAGGCCAGGACGGGCTTGCCCCCCAGCCCGTTGTCCTCCGCGAAACGTCCGAAGTCTTTTCCGTTCTCCCGCTTGTAAGCCTCCACTTCGTCCAACGTGGGGTTGCCCACATAATGGACGGGGCAACGGTGCTTCCCCTCGAAGAAATCCACCTCGAACGGGAAGATGGAGAAAAGCTCGTCCACGTCGCGCCTGATGTCCTTGACACGATACTCCCGCCATGCCCAGACCTTGGGCGGGACATAGTAATATACCGGCATGGAGCCACGCGCATGCACGAATCGCGCCACGGACAGGTTGAAACCGGGATAATCCACCAGAACCAGCACGTCGGGGTTCCACGCCAGCACGTCCCGTTTGCATGCCCTCATGTCATGCAGTATCGTGCGCAGGTGGAGCAACACGGGAACGAAGCCCATGTAGGCCAGCTCCTTATAATGCCGCACCAAGGTCCCGCCCTGCGACTTCATCAGGTCTCCCCCGAAGAAGCGGAAATCCGCCCCGGCATCCCGATCCTTCAGCTCCTTCATCAGGCGAGACGCATGCAAGTCCCCGCTGGCCTCGCCGGCGATCAGGTAATATCTCATAAGGCTTCCAAGTCTTTGAGCCCGTCCATGGCCTGATAGGCCGTCACGTCCACCGTGACGGGGGTCACCGCCACATAGCCGTGCGCCAGGGCCCATGCATCCGTGTCCGCGCGCTCCGGCTCCTTGTCGACGTACTCGCCGGTAAGCCAGAAATATCTTCCGCCCCGCGGATGCTCGGCCGCATGCAGTTCCTTCGTCCACATCCCCCGCGCCATCCGGCAAATCCTCGTCCCGCGGTAGCCCCGCGCCGAGGGCTTGGGAAAGTTCACGTTCAGGCACACCCCCGCGGGCAATCCCGTCCTCAGCACGCGCTCCAGAATGGCGCGCACATACGGGGCGGCAGGCGAGAAATCCGCATCCGCACGAGTGTCGCACAAGGAGAACCCTACGGACGGGATTCCTTTCATGCAGCCCTCCATCACCACGCCCATAGTCCCCGAATAATGCGCGTTGACAGACGAGTTGTCCCCGTGGTTGATGCCGCCCACCACCACGTCCGGCCTGCGGGCGGCTTCCGCTTCAAGCGCCAGCTTCACGCAGTCGGCCGGCGTCCCGTCACAGGCGCAGACTTTCATGCCCGGGCGCACGGCCACGACGCGGTACCGCAAGGGGTCATGTTCCGTAATCGCGCAGGCGGAGCCGGAACGGGCGCTGTCCGGCGCCATCACAAGGATGTCTCCCAAAGGCGACAGCATATCCATCAATTCGTTCAATCCCTTCGCCTGTATCCCATCGTCGTTCGAGAGCAGGACAAGCGGCCTAATGTCGTTCATTTTCACACATATTTGTTCCTGCAAAAGTACGAAAAAAGGTTTAAAAGCTCAGAGCTTTCGCCGAAAAACGTTATCTTTGCGGCATGATGTCCATCGCAGTTATCAACGATATGGCCGAGCTTTCAACGATTTCACGTTTCTCCGCCCGCATCCGCCAAGGCGCGGCGGCGGGGGACACGTCGCCTTTGTGCAAACCAAACATTAGGATATGGGAAAGATTATTGCATTAGCAAACCAGAAGGGAGGGGTCGGGAAGACCACGACTTCGATGAATCTGGCCGCCTCCTTAGCGACATTGGAAAAGAAAGTCCTGCTTGTCGACGCGGATCCTCAGGCCAATGCGTCTTCCGGTTTGGGAGTGGACGTCTCGGAAATAGACTGTTCCGTCTATGAATGTATCATCGAGCACGCGGATCCGCGCGACGCCATTTACACCACGGACATAGAGGGACTGGACATCATCCCCTCCCACATCGATCTGGTCGGTGCGGAAATAGAAATGCTGAACCTTCCCAACCGGGAGAAAGTGCTGAAAGGCATCCTTTCCCCCATGAAGGACGAATACGACTACATACTGATAGATTGTTCCCCCTCATTAGGGCTCATCACCGTAAACGCGTTGACGGCGGCCGATGCCGTAATCATCCCCGTGCAATGCGAATATTTCGCGCTGGAAGGCATCAGCAAGCTTCTCAACACGATCAAGATCATCAAGTCCAAGCTCAACCCCTCCCTGGAAATCGAGGGCTTCTTGCTGACCATGTACGACAGCCGCCTGCGTCTGGCCAACCAGATTTACGACGAGGTGAAGAAACATTTCCAGGAACTGGTGTTCAGGACTGTCATCCAACGGAACGTCAAACTCAGCGAAGCCCCGAGCCACGGTATCCCGGTCATCCTTTACGACACGGACTCCACGGGCGCCAAGAACCATCTGGCTTTGGCGAAAGAAATCATCGAAAAAGACGAATAACAGGAAAGAAGAATGACCGCACGCAAGAAATACCCTGCCTTAGGGCGAGGACTGGACGCCCTGATTCCCGCCAGGGAAATCCATACGGACGGGTCCTCCACTATCAACGAAATCGAGCTGGACAAAATCACTCCGAATCCCAACCAGCCGAGAAGGGACTTTGACCCTGAAAGCCTGCGCGAGCTGGCCGACTCCATCGCGGGAATCGGCGTCGTGCAACCCATCACGCTCCGCAAGATGGAAGACGGCACGTTCCAAATCATCGCCGGGGAACGGCGCTGGAGGGCTTCCAGGCAGGCCGGCCTGCGCTCCATCCCGGCATACATACGCACGGCGGACGACGAGAACGTCATGGAGATGGCCTTGATAGAGAACATCCAGCGCGAAGACCTGAATCCGGTGGAGATAGCACTGGCCTACCAGCACCTCATCGAACAGTACGACCTGACGCAAGAGGAACTGAGCAAGCGCATCGGCAAGAACCGTCCCACCGTCACGAACTACCTGCGCCTGCTCCGTTTGCCTGCTCCCATTCAGATGGCCTTGCAGGACAAAGGAATCGACATGGGGCACGCGCGCGCCTTACTGGCCTTGGACAACCCCACGCTGCAAATCAAATTGTTCCAGCAAATCGTCCGGGAGAACCTTTCCGTCCGGAAAGTGGAAAAAATGGTCAAGGCTCTCACGGAGGGCGAAAGCGTAAAGAGCGGGGGCAAAAAGATCACGCCGAGGGGGGCGCGTCTCTCCGAAGAATACAACGCGTTGAAGCAAAGCCTTTCCAAATTCTTCCAAGCCAAAGTACAACTTACTTGTTCGGACAAAGGCAAGGGCAAGATCAGCATCCCGTTTGCGAACGAAGAAGAATTGGAACGTATCATCGAACTGTTTGACCGTCTGAAAAGTTGAAATGTATTAAACTCCTATGTCGTCATTCCCTCATCCTGCCCGGCATCTTGTCCATGCACGGCGGGATGCTTTCGGTTTGGGGACAAACGTCTCCGGCGGCAGACAGCATACCTGCCGTGCACGACTCCGTGCCAACGGCTGTTCCCTCGCCTGCCGACACGTCGGCCGTCGCGGACGTAGACAGCATCCGGCCCGCCACCACCGGGACGTCCCCCACGCACGGCGGCATTCTGCCGCCCGCCGGAACGCCGGCGGACACCACCGCGACCGCATTGGACTCCACTGCCATCGGCATGGAAAGCGACTCATTGCTCCGCCACACGTCCTCTTTCATGGAAAAGCGTTTCATCCCCAACCCCCAGCGTGCGCTATGGCTGTCCCTGATCATCCCGGGAGCTGGACAGATTTACAACCGCAAACTGTGGAAGATTCCTATCGTCTACGGCGGCTTCCTGGGCTGCCTCTACGCCCTGACGTGGAACAACCAGATGTACGGGGACTATTCACAAGCCTACCTGGACATCATGGATGACGACCCCGACACCAAGAGCTACGAGAATATGCTCCCGCTGAATTACAGCATCGCAGGGCGGGAAGACCAGTACAAAGAGATATTCAAGAACAAGAAGAACTATTACCGCAAGTACCGGGACATGAGCATATTTGCCATGATAGCCGTGTATCTGCTGTCGGTAGTGGACGCATACGTGGACGCAGAACTCTCGTCTTTCGACATTTCCAAGGACCTGGGCTTGCGAATCGAACCGGCAGTCTTCGATTCCGGCAGGCGAAGCCGAGAGGCTTCCGTGGGAATCCAATGCAACTTAAACTTTTAAGACCATGATGAAGAGAATCGGATTATTCTGTATAGCGGCTTTATCAGCCGCCGGGATGAAAGCACAAAACGACATCACCGTACACAACGACCAGACGGGAAAAGACGAAGTAATCGGCCTTCCGGAAGGCATGACCTACGAGATAGACGGCCTGCTGCAAGAATGGAACGCCAAGAACTATCTGGGACCGGACGAGAAGTGCGAGAGTTCCGACGAGAATCCGCGATACGGCAAGGAAGAATACATCTCGCGCCTCAACCGCCTGCCCAACGTCATAGAAATGCCTTATAACGAAGTGGTACGGAAATTCATCGACCAATATTGCACACGGCTGAGACGCTCCGTATCTTATATGCTGGCTGCCAGCAACTTCTACGTGCCCATATTCGAGGAAGCATTGGAAAGTTACCAGCTTCCGCTGGAACTGAAATACCTTCCGGCCATCGAGTCCGCCTTCAACCCCGGAGCCACTTCCCGGGCCGGTGCGGCCGGGTTGTGGCAATTCATGATTCCTACAGGTAAAGTGTACGGACTCGATGTCAATAGTCTGATAGACGAACGCCGCGACCCCATTAAGTCCTCATACGCCGCCGCGCATTACCTGCAAGACCTTTACCGGATCTTCGGCGACTGGACATTGGTCATCGCTGCCTACAACTGCGGGCCGGCCAACATAAACAAAGCCATCCGGCGCGCGGGGGGAAGCAGGGATTATTGGCAAATCTATCCTTACCTCCCGCAGGAGACAAGAGGTTACGTGCCAGCCTTCATCGCCGCCAATTACGTCATGAACTATTATTGCGAACACAATATATGCCCGATGACCACCACGTTGCCTCCCAGCACGGACACCATCATCGTTGACCACGACGTGCATTTCGACCAAATCGTGGCCGTGTGCAACGTCAAGGCGGAAGAAATCAAAGCCCTTAACCCGCAGTATCGGACGGGACTTATCCCTGGCGCCAAGAAAAGCTGCATTCTCCGCCTGCCCACCCACGGCATCAGCGCGTTCATCGCGGCCGGGGATTCCGTTTACACTTACAAGTCGGACGAACTGTTTACCAACCGCAGCGAAGTGGCCGTAAGCCAATCCACAAAAAGAACATCCGCGGCACCCTCACGCGGCAAGAGGGGCAGCCGCGGCAAATCGAGAACCCACACCATACGTTCGGGAGAGACCCTCTCGGCAATCGCGAAACGTTACGGGACGACAGTATCCAGACTCAAACGCCTCAATGGAATAAAAGGCACAAGCATACGGGCCGGGAAAAGACTGAAGGTCAGATAAAAACAGCCGCGAAAGACAGGAGGAGGTGACCATGGAAGATTCTGCAAAAAGACAACCTGACGAAGAGAAAATGGTAAATGATGCCTTCCAGCATCTGACAAATACTTATTTGGCGTCGCGCCACCGTAAAAAGGTGGGAATCATCACCAAGGCTTTCAACTTTGCCAAACAAGCCCACAAGGGAGTACGCCGCCTTTCCGGCGAACCTTACATCATGCATCCGCTGGCCGTAGCCCAAATCGTATGCAGCGAAATCGGCCTGGGGTCTACTTCCATCTGTGCCGCCTTGCTCCACGACGTGGTGGAAGACACCGATTACACCGTGGAAGACATCTCCAACATTTTCGGGCCTAAAATCGCCCAGATCGTAGACGGGCTTACGAAAATATCGGGAGGCATCTTCGGCGACAAGGCATCCGCCCAGGCCGAGTCTTTCAAGAAGCTGCTGCTGACCATGAGCGATGACATCAGGGTAATCCTCATCAAGATTTCCGACCGGCTGCATAACATGCGCACGTTAGGTTCCCAGCCCTCCAACAAACAATACAAGATAGCCGGGGAAACCCTTTACATTTATGCGCCGCTGGCCAACCGCCTCGGCCTGAACAAGATTAAGGAAGAACTGGAAGACCTGAGCTTCCGGTACGAACATCCCAAGGAGTACCAGCAGATTATCGACAAACTGGCGCAGACCCGCGCCCATCGTGAAACCCTCTTTGAAGATTTCACGCGTCCCATCCGCGATGCATTGGACAAGATGGGACTCACTTACACCATCAAGGCACGCATCAAAACGCCTTATTCCATCTGGTGCAAGATGCAAAACAAGCATATCGAGTTCGAAGAAGTCTACGACATCCTGGCCGTAAGAATTATCTTCGAACCGCAGAGGGCAGAAGACGAAATCAGCGAGTGCTTCCGCATCTACGTGTGTGCCAGCCGTATATACAAGCCTCATCCCGAACGGTTGCGCGACTGGCTGACTCATCCGAAAGCCAACGGCTACCAAGCCTTGCACGTCACGCTCATGAGCAAGACGGGCCAGTGGATAGAAGTGCAAATCCGCTCCACGAGGATGGACGAGATGGCAGAGCAAGGGTTTGCCGCCCATTGGAAATATAAAGAAGGTAGCAAAACGACGGCGGACAGCGAAGACGAACTGGAAAAATGGCTCCACACCATCAAAGAAATCCTTGACGACCCACAGCCCAACGCCTTGGACTTCCTCGATGCCATCAAGTTGAACCTCTACGCTTCGGAAATCTTCGTGGTCACGCCCAAGGGGGAGTTCAAGACGATGCCTGCCGACTGTACGGCACTCGATTTCGCATTCAGCATCCACACGTTCCTCGGCAGCCATTGCATCGGTGCCAAGGTGAACCACAAATTGGTACCGCTCAGCCACAAGTTGCAAAGCGGCGACCAAGTGGAAATCCTGACATCGAAGACCCAACGGGTACAGAAAGAGTGGATCGACTTTGCCACTACCGCCAAGGCGAAAGGTAAAATCCAGGCCATCCTGCGCCGTGAAGAACGCGAGCAACAGAAACAGGGAGAAGAGATTCTCAACGAATTCTTCGAAAAGGCAGAGGTCGAGCCCAACAGCATGAACGTGGACAAGCTATGCGACTTGCACCACGTCAAGTTCCGCGAAAAACTCTTCCAGGCCATAGGCAGCAAAAACATCGTGTTGGGTGCGGCCGACTTGAATGTGCTTCACGAGAACCCAGGGAACAAAAGCAGCAGTTGGACACATTTCATCCCATTCCTAAAGAAGAAGTCTCCTTCTTCAAAGACGAATGAGGAACCGGCTCAGGAACGACCGATTCCTACAGACTGGAAAGGAACAGTCGTCCTGAACGAAGAAAACATCCAGAATTTCATCATTGCGGAATGCTGTCATCCCATTCCGGGCGACGACATACTGGGATACCTTGACAGCAACGGACATATTTACATTCACAAGTGCCAATGCCCCGTGGCCGCAAAACTCAAAACCAGCGACGGCAATCATATTCTCGCAGCTGCGTGGGACGTACATAAAACGCTGTACTTCCCCGCCACCGTCAAAGTCAGCGGCATCGACAATATCGGCATCCTGCATGGAATGACCGGCGTATTGTCCAACCAGCTTAACGTCAATATCCATAAATTGACCGTCACGACAAAGGATGGCATATTCGATTGCGAAATACAACTGGGAGTACACGATGTCGAAGATGTCAAAACCATTAGCGACAAGCTGAAAGACATGGCCGGCATAGAAGAAGTGACCCGAATCGACTGAGGCATTCCCGGCCGCACACCACAGAAAGGAATCAGGCCAGACTGTCCAATTCCTTTATTATTTGCACCAGTTCTTTGCAGACCGCCTGCAAACGGCTGACAATTTCCAAATTCCGTTCCTCTTCCCCCTTGCTGTTCCGCAAAGCCTTACGGGCGGCGGCCAGCTTCATCCCTTTCACCTTGACCAAATGGTGAACCAGGCGTACTTGTTCGATGTCCTCCTGCGAATACTGCCGGATGTTCCGTCCCGATTTCTTAGGGGCTATCGTGGGGAATTCCTTCTCCCAGTAGCGAAGCAAAGTCTCGGACACCCCCAGCATTTCCGCCACTTCCCCAATGGAATAATAAAGTTTCAACTCCTTATTCGGATTCAGGGCCATAATTCAATCCTTTTATCAGTCGTTTCCAGACATTTACTTGCAAAAGTAGGCAAAACCGTCTATCTTTGCAAAACTTTTTTGGGAATAGTAACGCATAAATAAAAATCAAATGACTGCAAACGAAATCCGCGACTCATACGTCAGATTCTTCGAATCCAAGGGACACCTCATTGTCCCGTCTGCGCCGATGGTCATCAAAGACGACCCGACGCTGATGTTTACCAATGCGGGCATGAACCAGTTCAAGGACATCATCCTGGGCAACCGTCCCGCCACGAGCAGACGTTGCACCGATTCACAGAAATGCCTCCGTGTCAGTGGCAAACACAACGATTTGGAAGAAGTGGGCCATGACACTTACCACCATACCATGTTCGAAATGCTCGGCAACTGGAGCTTTGGCGACTACTTCAAGAAAGAAGCCATCGAATGGGCATGGGAATATTTGGTAGACGTGTTGGGAATCGACAAGTCCAGCCTGTACGCCACCGTCTTCGAAGGCTCACCAGAAGAAGGGCTTGAACGCGACAACGAAGCGGCCTCCTATTGGGAGAAGTTCCTCCCTGCAGACCACATCATCAACGGCGGCAAGCACGACAATTTTTGGGAAATGGGTGCCACGGGTCCCTGCGGCCCGTGTTCCGAAATCCATATCGACCTGCGTCCGGAAGAAGAAAAGGCGGAAGTACCCGGCCGCGAACTGGTGAACAAGGACAACCCGTCGGTCATCGAGATATGGAACCTCGTGTTCATGCAATACGACCGTAAGGCCGACCAGACTCTGGAACCTCTGCCGGCGAAAGTCATCGACACGGGAATGGGATTCGAACGCCTGTGCGCCGTCATGCAAGGCAAACGTTCCAATTACGACACCGACGTGTTCCAGCCCATCATTAAGGTAATCGGCGACTTGTCGGATTGCCGATACGGTGAAGACCCGAAGAAGGACATAGCCATGCGCGTAGTAGCCGACCATCTGCGCGCCATAGCCTTCTCCATTGCCGACGGCCAGCTGCCAGGCAACGCCAAAGCCGGTTACGTCATCCGCCGTATCCTGCGCCGCGCCGTACGCTATGCCTACACGTTTTTGGGACAGAAAGAAGCTTTCATGTACAAGCTCCTGCCCGTACTCGTACAGGAAATGGGGAAATCCTACCCGGAAATAGAAGCACAAAAGGTTCTCATCTCCAAAGTGATGAAAGAGGAAGAAGACTCTTTCTTGCGCACCTTGGCAACCGGTATCCGCCTGCTCGACCGCGTGATGGCCGAGACTCATGCCGCCGGCGAGACCGTCATAGACGGCGTGGAAGCCTTCACGCTGTTCGACACCTATGGCTTCCCTCTCGACCTGACGGAACTTATCTGCCGCGAAAACGGCATGACCGTGGACGAAGAGACGTTCCATGCGGAAATGCAGAAGCAGAAAGAACGCGCACGCAACGCCTCCGCCGTGGAAACAGGCGACTGGGTCGTAGTGAGGGAAGGAAAAACCGAGTTCAAAGGCTGGGACTACACGGAACATGAATGCCACATCCTCCGCTACCGCAAGGTGACGCAAAAGAAACAGACATCCTACCAAATCGTACTCGACTGCACACCGTTCTATGCCGAAATGGGCGGACAGGTGGGCGACCGCGGCGTGCTTCGTTCGGAACACGAGACCATAGAAATCATAGACACCAAACGGGAGAACAACCTCCCAGTACATATTGCCAAGACTTTGCCCGGACACCCCGAAGCCGACTTCATGGCTTGCGTAGACACCGGCTTGCGTGCTGCCAGCGAGGCCAACCACACTTGTACGCACTTGCTCGACCAGGCCCTGCGCACGGTGTTGGGAAAGCATGTGGAACAGAAAGGTTCATTGGTCACACCGGAATACTTGCGCTTCGACTTCTCCCACTTCCAGAAAGTGTCAGACGAGCAACTGCGTGAAGTAGAACGTATCGTCAATGCCAAAATCCGCGAAGACCTGCCCCTACAAGACCATCGCGACATGCCGTTAGAAAAGGCCAAGGAAATGGGGGCTATCGCGCTCTTCGGTGAGAAATACGGCGACCGGGTACGCGTCGTACAATTCGGCGACAGCGTGGAGTTCTGCGGCGGTTGCCATGCCAAATCCACCGGTCGTATCGGCATGATGAAGATTCTGGGCGAGAGTTCGGTAGCCGCCGGCATCCGTCGTATCGAGGCCATCACGGGCAAAAAAGTGGAAGATATGCTTTATACCCTGCAAGACCTGGCTAAAGAGTTGAGGACTATGTTCAATAACGCACCGGACGTGAAAGCTGCCATCCTCAAATCCATTGAGGAAAACGCAACCCTGAAGAAGCAGATTGAAGAAAGCATGAAAGAAAAGGCCGCACAGGCCAAGGTACGCATCGCCTCGCAGGCCTCCATCATAAACGGCGTGACGCTATACCGTGGCATCCTACCCATGCCTGCCGACCTCGTGAAAGACATGGCTTTCCAACTTCGGAAAGGTGCGGAGGACGCATTGGTCATCATCGGCAGCCTGCACGAAGGCAAGCCCATGCTGACGGCCGCGGCTTCAGACGATATGGTGAAGACGCACTGCATGGACGTGGGCAAAATCATCCGCGAAGCAGCCAAGCTCATTCAGGGCGGCGGCGGCGGACAGCCCCATTTTGCTACAGCCGGCGGCAAGAATGCCGACGGATTGAGTGTAGCCGTAGACAAATTCATAGAACTGGCGGCATTGTAAACCGCGCCACTGTCCGGCACCGAATAGCGGAGGTTATGTCAAAAATGTTGGCATAACCTTTTTTATGCGCATATAATCGCAAAAACGAAACGAGTAAAACTTCTTTTTCGCTTCCTTTTTCTCTGCCTTTCTGGCTGCTTGAAGTCCTTAAACACAAATTAAACCCCAATTGAAAGCCGCTTTGTTTGGACTCCTAATTGGCGTTTTTCGTTATTTCTTGACTTGTCTGCTCAGACGTTCAGTCAAACCTTACAGTTTCGTTTCCGGCCAATACACGCGTTTTTGCTTCGTTGTTGGCGTAAATGTGAACGTTTCCGAGGTTTAGTGTCATCGACTTCAAAGGCACTTCAATTTGTCGCACTATCAGATATAAATGGTAAATAACTGCTGGAAGTTCTAAGTTCGCATTGTTGCTTCTCTGGTAAACTGACAAAACCAATTCGCCGTTGTCGAGCTGGAATTGGATCAGGCTTAAATAAGGCGTTTGGTTGGTTTCGACTCCTGTTGAGCCTAAGAAAAGCACGTAATTTTTGCTACTTCGCTTCTCCCGATTGATTTGCTGGATTAAAGTCAACAACTTCTCAAAATAAGTTGGACAACTGTTAATGAGGATTTGGCCGCAATAATCCCACCAATTTATCCCAACTTCTCTGTATTGGATAAATTCTTAGATTCAAAATCGAAGTGCAAAAATCCAAGCCCTCCCCGCTAAAAGCAACTGGCAATACAAAAGGGGGGGGACTCCCTCTGAAATTACTAATTTGCGTTTCCATGCACTACCATCAAGCAACTTCGGAACAAAGGTCGCAAATTTTTGTGCTGTTGCAAAAGAATACGGTGGGAAAAGGAATTGCCCTGTCTGTGGGCGTAAGTCGGTCAACCCTCTCCCGCGAGCTCGAGCGCAACAGGATCGGAAACGGGAAACACCCGTGGAACAAGACCCGCGGAATGGCCATGGCGCGGCGCGAGCGCACCACAGGGAACAGTCGCAAGGACAGTCCGGTCGTGCGGGAGGTGCTGGAGCATGTGAGGCGGGACGATCGGTCGCCAAGGCAGGTCACAGGGTACATGAAGAGGGAAGGCAGGCTCATGTCGCACGGACTGACATGCCGGTACGTGCGAGCGGACGAGAGCGGGGAACTGGCAGGTCATTGCCGCAACGGCATGAAGCACGACAGGCCGAACTGCACGGCCAAGACGGGGAACTTCCCCGGTTGCACGAACATCCACGGCAGGCCTGAGGAGGTGGACGGCGGACGCTTCAGCGATCGGAAAATGGACACGATAGCGGGCAGGAACGGCAAGGGCGCGATACCCACCCTCACGGAACGGTTGACCGACTTCATTTTCACGGAGAAACTTGAGTACGGCAAGGAAGCCGCACACGCGGTGAAAACCGCGATCAGGCTGTTGTCGCCGTACAGGGGAGACGGGGTGAAGACCATGACGACGGACAACGGCAACAAGTCCTCCGTGCACGGGAAAATCACGGAAGCAATGAAGGGAACCACCGTTTATTTTGCCGATCCCTGCTCTTCGTGGCAGAAAGGCACCATCGAGGACACCGACAAACTCATAAGGCAATACGTGCCGAAAGGCACGGACTTCAGCAACCCTGACAATTCCTTCTTGAAAAAAGTACAGGCCAAGATAAACGCAAGGCCAAGGGAAAATCTCAATTTCTCAACACCGAAATGCGAGTTCTTAAAACATTTCCTCTAATTTTGTACTTGACAGTTGACTCTGTACGCACTTGTAGCTCCTACGCATTCAGCATATTTGCTCGTATTTAGTCGTCCCTCAAAAAAAATATTTTATTTACAGATATTCAACAAATTGATTTATAACAGTCTTTGACAAGTCTGCAAGTTTTCTTGTCTTCAGGCCAG
>CAYPMY010000005.1:0-31707 GCA_964412085.1 uncultured Paraprevotella sp.
CACTCCCGTGATGCCCGGCACCTGTTCCCGTTTCAGCCAGTCCGCCAGACTTTCTTTCGCATTCCAATGGTCGTGGGCCTGGCTGTAGTCGCTCACGATAATGGCCGAGGCATGAATACGGTCGCTCTCCATGAAAGTGGCCAGGCCATTCCCTTCCATGGTAAAAGCCGGCACGCCGTAGTTCCCGACCAAAGGATAGGTCAGCGTCATCAGCTGCCCGGCATAAGACGGGTCGGTCAGGCTCTCCGGATACCCCGTCATGGCCGTGTTGAAGACCACTTCGCCGGCCACCGGCTTTTCATGACCGAACGACTTGCCGCGGAAGCGGCTTCCATCGTCGAGGATAAGTGTCACGTCTCTCATTGCGGGAATACGGTCTTTGTCGTCTTATTCGTTTGCCTTGAACACATTCTCATAATAACTGATGAACGCCCGGTTCGCCAGCTTCACGCCGCCCGGCGTCGGGTAGTCGCCGCTGAAATACCAGTCGCCCGAATGCCCCGGGCAGGCCTCATGGAGCCCCTCCAGCGTCTGGAACACGATTTCAACGGGAGTGGCGACTCCTGCCGGGCGCAACATATCCGCCATCTTGCGTGAAATGTCTTCGTCCGTGAAAGGGGCGTAGATGGCCTTCACGCAGTTCGTCATCTCTTCCTTGGGCAGCCCCATCTGCATTTCACACCGTTCATAGACCTCGTCTGCCACCTGCGCCATGCCCCGTTCTTTCAACAGTTCCACGGCTGCGCGGAAAGCGATGAAATCTTCCATGTTGGACATGTCGATGCCGTAATAATCGGGGTAGCGCACCTGCGGGGAAGAAGACACCAGCACGATTTTCTTCGGATGCAGGCGGCCGAGGATGCGGATGATGCTTTCCTTCAGCGTAGTCCCGCGCACGATGCTGTCGTCGATGACCACCAGATTGTCCTCGTAGGCGTTCACGCTCCCGTAAGTGACGTCGTACACATGCGCGGCCAAGTCGTTCCGGCTGTCGCCTTCCGCAATGAACGTGCGCAGCTTGATGTCCTTGATGGCCACCTTTTCGCTGCGGATGTATTGGTTCAGGATGCGTTCCAGTTCCTCATGCGTGGGCTTGCGTCCCAACGCCTCTATCCGAGCCATCTTGGTCTGGTTCAGGTACGCCTTGAAAGCGTCCAGCATGCCGTAGAAGGCCACTTCCGCCGTGTTCGGGATGAAAGAGAACACCGTATGCGCCAGATCCCCGCCGACGGCTTTCAGGATGGCGTCGCGCAGCTGCCTGCCCAGCGCCTTGCGCTCCACGTAAATGTCGCGGTCGCTTCCGCGGCTGAAATAGATTCGCTCGAACGAGCAGGCTCTCACCTCCTTGGGCGGCAGGATTTGTTCCAAGCGCGTCTCCCCGTCCTTATGCACGCTGACCGCCTGCCCCGGCAAGAGTTCGCGTATCTGCTCCGTCTCCAACGCGAAGACCGTCTGTATGACCGGACGCTCGGAGGCCACGACAAGGACTTCATCGTCCTTGTACCAAAAGGCCGGTCGGATGCCCCACGGGTCGCGCAGGGCGAACATCTCGCCGCTGCCCGTCAGCCCGCACACCACGTAACCGCCGTCCCACAAGGGAGCCGCCGCGCGCAACACGTTGTTCACGTCGATGCGCTCCTCGATATAGCGCGTGATGCCCGTGCCGGACAGCCCCAGCCCTTTGGCTTCGGCGTAAAGGCGTTCGCTCTCGCGGTCGAGCCTGTGCCCCACTTGCTCAAGCATTATATAGGTGTCGGCGTAAATCCGGGGATGCTGCCCTTTGGCCGTGATGTCGGCGAAGACCTCGTCCACGTTCGTCAGGTTGAAATTGCCGCACAACGCAAGGTTCTTCGCCCGCCAGTTGTTGCGTCTCAGGAACGGATGGACAAAAGAAAGGCCACCCTTCCCCGTCGTCGAGTACCGAAGGTGGCCCATGTAAATCTCACCGGCGAAAGGAAGCTGGCGTTTGGCATGCGCGGCATCCGCAAGCTGCTCCGCGCTTAAGTCCCCGAACCGGGACTGCACGGAAGAAAAGACCTCGGCAATGGCATCCGCGCCCACGGCCCGCTCACGGAACATGTACTCTTCTCCGGGGCTCGCCTCTAACTTCACGCAAGCCAGCCCGGCGCCTTCCTGCCCGCGGTTGCGCTGCTTCTCCATCAACAGGTAAAGCTTGTTCAAGCCGAACATCCAAGTACCATGCTTTTCCTGGTAATGCTCCAGGGGCTTCAGCAGGCGTATCATGGCGATACCGCACTCGTGCCTCAACTGTTCCATGACAATCGTTCTCTTCCAGACCTTATCAGGGGCGAAGTTACGAATAAAAGCGGACACTTGCAATTTATTTCGCCTTTTACGCCGAAAAAGGCCCTTCCCGCAGGCGGGGAAGCGCCTGCCCGCGCTTCACGGACAAGACGGGAGACGAGCGCCCTGCCTCACTTCCACGCCGGAAACGAACCCGTTCAGCTCCATCCCCTCCGTGCCCGTCAGCATCTTCCCGTCCACCATGACGTTCTCCAACAGCACGCCGCGCACGTCGTTGTCCGCGTCGTACCCTTTTATCCGCACAGGGTACATTCTTCCCCCTTCCCCTTGATAGCGGATGTTACGGAACACGATGCCGCGGACCGGGCCGCCGGGCTTGCGGTTGTATTTCCCGTTGAAGACGACCCGGACGTCTATCAGCCGCGCCTCTTCGCAGTCCTCCACCCGGATGTCCTCGAACGACACGTCCTCCACCCGGTTCTTGTCGCCCGCGCACACGGCCATCACCCCGCGGTAGTCGTCGTCGTCTTCATCCACGTTCAACACGTCTATGTCGCGGAACCTCACGCCTCGAAGCGTCTCCCCCTTCGGGGAACGGTCGTCGCCGTGGCCTCCCACGTTAATGGCATGCGCCACATCAGCCCACAAGACGGAGTTTTGCACCGTCAGGTCGCCCGTCCCTCCCCAAAACCACCAGCGGTGGTTGTAGAACGCCAGGCAGTCGTCGCTCGTGCGGAGGAACACGTCGTCCACCAGCCAGTCGCGGCAGCACATCAGGTCGATGCCATCGCACCAGCCCCGCGACGAAAAGCTCTTCACGTTCCTGACCGTCACCTTCCGGCTCTCGCCGCCCAATATGGTGTAATGCTGGGGGTTGAGCACCGTGATGCCTTCCACGTGCACGTTGCTCGAGCGGGTGATTTCCACGCCCCGCAAGGGCTGGAACAGCATCCCGCGCCCCACGATCCGCACATTCTTCGCCCTGTCCACCCTGAGTTCGGCCTTCACCAAAGCTCCCGGGGCCAAGTAAACCGTGCAACCGCTCGGCACGTCTATCTCGCCGTTGGGCAGATCCTTGGGCTTATGCACGCCGGGGCCGAAGTAAATCAGGCGGCAATCCTTACGGAAGATGTCCTTCGGGCCGCCGTCCCAGACCACGACGCCTTCGCCCTCCGTCCCGTCGTACGTTTCCGTCTCCACCGCGTTGGCAAACAGATGGAGGTTGCCCTTGCGGTCGCCCCCGAACTCCACGCTCAACTTTGCCGGGCGGTCCAGACGGAACGTCAGGGCGTTCCCGCCGACCTTGTGGTACGATATGCCTCGCGAGAGCGGCCGTATCTTCACGTCGCCGGCCATCCGCCCCGGCGACACGACCTTCACCTCCACGGGCTCGTCCGCGTCGAACTGCGCCATGGCCGCCCGGCTCCGCGTGTCCATGTCCACTTCCACGGAAAAGACCTGCAGCTCCCGCCACGCGTTTCCCGTCCCGGCCTCCCTGACGTACACCTCGTAACGGCCGTCGTCCGCGACCGCCTCGTCCTCGATCTTCGGATACACGAGTATTTTCGCTTGCATGGGAAAAGAAACGAAGAAGGCTCCCAGCGCGCCAAAGAACATCCTGTCCATACTGTCAGTTTGACGTGAATACAACACTAATATACGAACGGGTCCTGCGAAACACCTGTCGAAAGACGTTATATTATGCTTAAAAACATTAAAGCCCGGCCCCGTCCCGCCTTTGACATTCTGACACTTTTGACATTATGTCATTCCCGGGCCTCCGAGAATCGCGTATCCGCGCCCTGCCAAAGCCCCGGGCCGGAATAACGCGGCCATGCGGCCCTTCGGGAACGACAAAACGACAGCCCCCGCGCGGGATTTCCCGCACGCCGCCGTCCGCCCGCGCCCTTCCTGCCGCACGAGGCGGCCCGGAGCGCAAGCTCGAAGGCGTGTCCGGCTTACATTCTGTCACCGGATTCTTGAACGGGAAAAGCGGCCGGATAAGTCCGGCGCGCGGCTTGCAGGCCGGAATTTCCGCCGGGGAAAGGCGTTTTCACGGCATCTGGAAGAGGAACGCGAGCCGATGTGCGGAGAATCGTTTTCCGCTTTCAGCCGAACGGTCCGCCGTTCCCTTGCAATCGGATTGCATATATGCGGGAAATATGCAAGAAAACGGCATATATTCCGCATAAACATGCAAGGAACCGCCCTGTACGCTGCGCTTTGCCTGCTTTCCGGTTTGTCAGACAAAGCGAAAACGCTGTCTTTTTGTACGGGAATCCCCTCACGGAGGCGACAAAAAGAAAGTAGTGCGCCTGCCCCCTCCCCTGCCGCAGGCCCGTCCGCCGTTCCCCGGCCCCGGCGAACCGTCGCCGGCTTGCCGGAAGCGCGCGTCCGCGTCGCGCGATGCAGAATGGTTTTCAGGGGACTTGCGCGTTCGGCCCCGTCGCGCCGACTTTGCCTCGAGGGCGGGCGCGCGGCGGGGAGAGGCGACGGCCCCGGTGAGGCGCGAATGCCGAACGCGCGCCGCAGGGAGCGGCCGTCACTCCGGGCAACGGGGCCGAAACACGGACGAAGGCCGTGACGCTTTCCGCGAACCGGACGCAAACGACTGGAACGGCGGTCGCGGGCATCTCCCGGAAGGCGGGGGAAAGTCATGCCGGCTCGGCAACGGGCGGCACTTCGGGGAACACGCCGCAGACGCCACGCCTCGGCATCGCCCGGAAGCTCCCCGCGCCGCCACCGGGGGAGAACGCCGCGGCGCCCCGCCTTTGCCGCCCAATCAGTAATTAGGGTTGCAAAATCCGTAATCCGTCTACCCGGGGAAAGGACATAAGTCCCTATCTTTGCCGCCATGCGACCGAACCATGGACGACATGGGACAAACTTGGAAAATCATGCCCGCGACGGCGGCCGTATGCCTTTGCGCGCCGGGAAGCCTTGCGGCGGAAGTCAAACCATTAAAAAAGACAGCTTTATGGAGAAGAGATTGAATCTGACGGAAGAATGGGACAAGACGTTCCCTAAGAGCGGGAAAGTGAACCACTCGAAAGTTACATTCCACAACCGCTACGGCATAACCCTCGCCGCCGACCTGTATGTGCCGCGGGACGCGGAAGGCAAGGTCCCCGCCATTGCCGTAAGCGGCCCGTTCGGGGCCGTGAAAGAGCAGGCTTCCGGGTTGTACGCCCAGACCTTGGCCGAACGCGGGTTCCTGGCCATCGCCTTCGACCCCTCCTACACGGGGGAAAGCGGCGGCGAGCCCCGTTACGTGGCCTCGCCCGACATCAACACGGAAGACTTTTGCGCGGCGGTGGACTACCTCTCCACGCGCGACGAAGTAGACGAAAACCGCATCGGCATCCTCGGCATCTGCGGCTTCGGCGGTTTCGCCCTTAACGCGGCGGCCATCGACACCAGGATCAAAGCCACCGTCGCCTCTACCATGTACGACATGAGCCGGGTGAAGGCCAACGGGTATTTCGACGCCATGGACGCCGACGCGCGCTACGAGTTACGCCGGCGACTCAACGCCCAGCGAACGGAAGACTACAAGGACGGGACGTATGCCCTCGCGGGCGGAGTCGTCGACCCGTTGCCGGGGGACGCGCCGCAGTTCGTGAAAGACTATCACGCCTATTACAAGACACCGCGCGGCTACCACGGGCGTTCGCTCAACTCGAACGGGGGCTGGAACAAGACCTCGGACCTGTCGTTCGTCAACATGCCCATACTCGCGTACTGCGACGAGATACGGAGCGCCGTGCTGCTCGTCCACGGGGAAAAGGCCCATTCCCGCTATTTCAGCGAGGACGCTTTCAAGAGACTGAAGGGCAAGAACAAGGAACTGCTGGTCATCCCCGGAGCCACCCACGTGGATCTTTACGACAACCCGGAAGCCATTCCGTTCGACAAAATCGAACGGTTCTACGGGGAAAACCTGAAATGAGAGGGCATATCGTCCATTCCGTCGCGGAATGGACGATATGCATCTCCGCACCTCCCCTCCTGCCCTTGTCAGGCTTTCGAATCCCGGTACACGGTCGGCGTGCATCCGACGCCTTTCTTGAAGACCCGCGTGAAATGCTGCGGATACTGGAAACCGAGGCGGTAAGCTATCTCGCTCACGCTCCGGCGCGAACCGAGAATCTCCTGTTTGGCCACCTCTATCAGCTTGCTCTGGATGTACTCCTGCGCCGTGCGCCCCGTCTCTTTCTTGACAAGGTCGCCGAAATAATTGGACGACAGGTTCATCCGGTCTGCAAAATACTTCACGGTGGGCAACCCCTCCGACTGCGGATGCCCCCCTTGGAAATAGGCGTCGAGCTGGTCTTCGAACCTCGCCAGGATGTCATTGTTCGCCTTGCTCCTCGTAACGAACTGCCGTTCGTAGAAACGCATGCAATAATCCAGCAGGAGCTCGATGTTGCGGACGATGAGGCGGCGGCTATGCCTGTCCGCCGGACGGGCCAGCTCCGTCCTGATTCTACCCAGGCAGTCCCGGTAGATGCCCTTTTCCTCGTCGGACAGGTGAAGGGCCTCGTTCGAAGCATACGAAAAGAAGGAATACCGTTTGATGTCCTGTCCCAGCGAAGTGCCGCGTATCAGGTCGGGATGAAACACCAGCCCCTTCCATTGCGGACGGGCATTCGCCCCGCGCCGGATCTCCACCACTTGACCCGGCGCGAAACTCGTCACCGTCCCCTCCTGGTAATCATACGACTGCCGGCCGTAGCGCAGATCGCCGCACTTGGCCTCCTTCAGATAAAGGGCATAAAGCCCGTAGTTGATTGTAACGTTCGCCGGAAAGTCCTGTTTGATTTCCGAGGCGTCGACGACCGAGACCAACGGGTGCAAGGTTTCCACGCCATAGAGCCTATCGAACAAAGCCACCGTGTCGAGCTTGATGAATTCTTCCATGTCGAAGCGCATTGTTTTTCGTTCTTGGAAACAAATATAGAGGAAATATAGTAATTTTGCCCTAATCTTGAGGCGGAAAACGCGACATGCCGGGAAAACTTCCGCGATCGGGGCATGGCGGCCGCAGTCTGCCTGCTCCCGGGCCCCGGCCTTTCCCGGATTCCGCACGGCCGCAGAAGCAAGCCGAAGCCGCCTGCAAGGCAGGCAAAAGACACACATGGAAGAAAAGAAGAAGAAAACGACAGATACCCTGCTCGCCCTTATCCGCGAAGGCCGGCCGATGACGACCGCCCGGCAGATCCGCCTCACGGTGGCGCTGAGCGTGCCCGCCATAGTGACCCAGCTCTCGTCCATAGTCATGCAATACATCGACGCCGCCATGGTGGGAAGCCTCGGCGCGGACGCCTCGGCCGCCATAGGGCTGGTCTCCACCACCACATGGCTCTTCGGCGGCCTGTGCGGAGCCGCTTCCACAGGATTCTCCGTGCAGGTGGCCCACCGGATAGGGGCGGACGACTGGGGCAGCGCGCGTTCCATACTGCGCCGCTCCATACCCTCCACGCTCGCGTTCAGCGTGTTGCTGGCCGCAATCGGGGTCTCCGCGAGCGGAGCCCTGCCCCGGTGGCTGGGAGGGGACGAGGCCATCCGTGCCGACGCCTCCCTATACTTCATGATCCTTTTGCTCTTCCTCCCCATGCTGCAGATGGAGTTCCTGACCGGCAGCATACTGCGTTGCAGCGGGAACATGCGCGTTCCCAGCGTCGCCGGCGTGCTGATGTGCGTCCTCGACGTAGTGTTCAACTTCCTCCTCATCTTCCCGACGCGCCCGTTGTCCGTGGGAGGACTGGCCCTGACCGTTCCCGGCGCGGGGCTGGGCGTAAGGGGAGCCGCCCTCGGCACGTGCCTCGCCGAGAGCGCGGGCGCCGCCATGACCGCCTGGTACCTCTTCACCCGTTCGCCCGGATTGAAGATAAGGGAATGGCGCAAAAGCCCGTCCCCTCCCGCGTCGCACATCATCCGGAACTCCGTCCGCATCAGCCTCCCCATGGGATTGGAACACACCGTCATTTGCCTGGCGCAAATCATGACCACCGTCATCGTGGCGCCGCTCGGCATCCCCGCCATAGCCGCCAACTCGTTCGCCATCACGGCCGAAAGCCTCTGCTACATGCCCGGTTACGGGATAGCCGAAGCCGCGACCACGCTCGTGGGGCAAAGCCTCGGCGCCGGGCGGCTGCGGCTCACCCGCCGTTTCGCACACATCACCGTGCTCATGGGCATGGCCGTCATGGGGATAATGGGTGTCGTGATGTACATCTTTGCCCCGCAGATTATCGGCGCGATGACTCCCGTGGAAGAAATCCGCAGGCTGGGCGTGATGGCACTTCGCATAGAAGCCTTCGCCGAGCCGATGTTCGCGGCGGCCATCATATCCTACAGCGTGTTCGTCGGGGCGGCCAACACCCTCGTCCCGTCGCTGATGAACCTGTTCAGCATCTGGGGCGTAAGGATTTCCTTGGCGGCGTGGCTCGCCCCCGCCATGGGCTTGAAGGGCGTGTGGGTGGCCATGTGCGCGGAGTTGTGCTTCCGCGGGACCATGTTCCTGATACGGTTGAGGGGGAAACGATGGATGAAAATATGAGGGAGCGTCCCTCCGGCGGACCCTGCGCGGTTTCCGTAATTCGGGTCGTAACAACCGTAATCCGTTTACCCCGCAATCCGCGGGACCGGTGTAACTTTGCACATGCGCGGCAGGCACAAGAAACGCAAGAAAGGCATATACGACTTCCAAAGTCGCAAACTTAAAAACAATGATACGATGCAACTGATAAAAGACATGGAATTCGGCGGCGAACGGCCCTTGTTCGGCTCGCGCGACCTGCATCTGGACCACGTGACCGTCCGTGCAGGGGAGTCGGCCCTCAAGGAATGCGGCAACATCGTCGCCACGAACTGCCGTTTCGAAGGCAACTATCCCTTCTGGCACGTGCACGGATTCGTCATCGACCGCTGCTTCTTCGACGTGGGAGGACGTTCCGCCCTGTGGTATTCCGACCACTTGAAGATGACCGGCACGCGCGTCGACGCTCCCAAAATGTTCCGCGAAATGACGGACATAGAAATCGAGGACGTGGAAATCAACGACGCCGACGAAGTCTTCTGGAGGTGCGGCGGGTTGAAGATAAAAGACTTGAAGCTCCGCGGAGGCAGGTACCCGTTCATGTTCAGCCACGACATCCGCATAGACGGGCTGGAAAGTGACAGCAAATACGTCTTCCAGTACGTGAAGGACGCCGAGATCCGCCACGCCAAGATCACCACGAAGGACGCGTTCTGGGAAGTGGAGAACGTCACCGTCTACGACTCCGAGCTGAACGGCGAATACTTAGGATGGCACTCGCGCAACCTGCGTCTGGTGAACTGCCGCATCACGGGCGTGCAACCGCTTTGCTACGCCCGCGACCTGCTGCTTGAGGACTGCTCCTTCGGCCCGGAGTGCGACCGAGCCTTCGAATACAGCAGCGTGCGGGCTTCCATCAAGGGAGGGATAGGCGGGGTGAAGAATCCCTCTTCCGGACGCATCGTCGCCGACAGCTTCGGCGACGTCGTCCTCGACGGGAACATCAAGGCGCCTGCCGACTGTGAACTCATACTCCGAGACGGACGAACCTGCCATAGCGACCGAGAATGAAATACGACTTCGACGAGATTATCCCCCGCCGCCACACGAATTCCTACAAATGGGACAGCGAGCCGGACAGCGGCGTACTTCCCTTATGGGTGGCGGACATGGACTTCCGCACGGCTCCCGCCGTCACGGCTTCTTTGGCCGGCCGTGTGGAACACGGCATCTTCGGTTACACGCGGGTGCCCGACGAGTACTATGAAGCCGTCTGCGCCTGGTTCGGACGCAGGCACGGATGGGCCATCAAGAAAGAGTGGATCATCTGCACCCCCGGAGTAGTGCCTGCCGTGTCCGCCATAGTCAAGGCCCTGACCGTCCCGGGCGACAAGGTGCTGGTGCAAACGCCGGTCTACAACTGCTTCTTCTCCTCCATCCGCAACAACGGTTGCGAGGCGGCATGCAGCCCGCTCGTCTACGGGGACCGCACTTACCGCATCGACTTCGAGGACTTGGAACGGAGAGCCTCCGACGAGCGAGTGAAAGTGATGTTGCTCTGCAATCCCCATAATCCCGCCGGGCGGGTGTGGACAAGGGAGGAGCTGATGCGGGTCGGCTCTATCTGCCGCCGCCACGGCGTGACGGTGGTGTCCGACGAGATACACTGCGAGCTGACCTTTCCGGGACACGCCTACACCCCTTTCGCCTCCCTGCCGGGAACGTCCGCGGGGCATACCGTCGCCTGCATCTCCCCCAGCAAGGCGTTCAACATCGCGGGACTGCAAATCGCCAACATCGTGGCTCCGGACGAAGAGACGCGCCGCCGGATCGACAAGGCCGTCAACGTCAACGAGGTGTGCGACGTGAACCCTTTCGGGGTAATCGCCACCATCGCCGCATACCGCGAGGGCGAGGAATGGCTCGACCGCCTGCTGGAATACCTGCGGGGGAATTACGTGTACATGGAAAGGTTCTGCGCGGAAAACCTCCCGGACTTTCCGATATGCAGGCTGGAAGGCACTTACCTGGCATGGATGGACTGCCGCGCGCTGGCGACGCCTTCCGCCGAACTGGAACGCCGCCTGACCCGGGAAGCCCGGCTCCGGCTCAACGCCGGAGCCATGTACGGCAAGGAAGGCGAGGGCTTCATGCGCTGGAACATCGCCTGCCCCCGTGCCATACTGGCAGAAGGGCTGGAACGTTTCAGGGACTTCGTCGCCCATGAGGCACAGCGGCTTCCGTAGGGCCGTGCCTTTCCTGCTTGTCCCCTGTCTTCGTCAGCACGGGGGCAAGGCTCCGGCCTGGGGCGGAAAGGCGGGACAGGCACGCGCGCGCAAGGAACGCGCGTGCCGGGCGCCGCAAGGACGAAGGAAGCGGCGGGCGCAGGGACTGCGGGCACGAGGGGCGTCGCCGTGACCGCGGCCGTCCCCGGAAAGGCGGAAGCCGCCTCCGCCGCGGGGGAAGCCGGCGCGGGAGCCGCCGCCGAACCTTCCCGGCGTCTCGGCGAATCGCGAGAAATCCTTCCGCAGGACAGGGAACAGGATGTTTCCGCGCGTTTCCGTGAGAAATACATATACGAAAAAGAATCTGCGCCGAACGGAAAATCAATCTCAAGAGAACGTTTTTCCGTTCGGCGCAGATTCGTCCTTCATTCTCTTGACATTGTTTCCCACGACTTAACTCGCTGGGAACCAACCATAGGCAGAAGATAAAAGAAATCAACAACCGCGCATCCGGAGGACGGGTCAGTCGCCGTCGGGTTTCTGCACCCCCACGAAGGGGCTTCCGTCCCAACGGAACGCGTCCGGGCTGTCCGGCACGGAAGGCCGGAAAGGCCGCACGTCCCCGCGAAGGTGCCGCACGAAAGGCAGACGGGCTTGCTTCATCCCCTCGACGACGCACCGCGCTATCTGGTATGCCCCGTAAGGATTGAAATGGGTGTCGTCGGCCAAAGCCCCGGCCTGCCCGGGGTAAGTGCCCGCCGGATAATGCACGAAAGCCCTTTTGCTTCCTTCCTCGCCCAAGGCTTCGAACAGCACGCGCGTCATTTCCTGCAAGTCTATCAGGGGGACCCGCTCCCTTCCGGCCACCCAACGCACGGCTTCGGGATAGTCGTCGTGCGTGGGCCGTATCTTCCCGTCCTTGAAAGCGCGGCGGCAGGTCGGGGTCACTAACACCGGGTGCCCGCCACGCCGGCGGACTTCGTCGATGAACGTCTTCAGGCTCGTGGCGAAGGAATAGAAAGCGCCTCTGCCCGGCCCCTTCTGTTTCTGGTCGTTGTGCCCGAACTCCATGAACATGTAGTCTCCCGGCTTCATTTGCGACAAGGCTTTCTCCAGCCGTCCGGCACGGATGAAAGTGTCGGCGCACTCGCCGCTCTCCGCATAATTGGCAAAGCATACTTCCGCATCGAAGAAACGGGGAATCATCTGCCCCCAACTGGCCCACGGCTCTTCGTCCTGGTCCGTCACGGTAGAGTTCCCGGCAAGGAACAGGGTCGGGACACGGCGGTCAGGCTCAATCCGGATGGCCGCACACTGCGGTCGCTCGCCGTTGACCTCGATAGTCAGCTTGTCGTCCCAGTCCAGCTTGGAGCGTTCGCGCGGCTTGATTTTCACCGTTTCCGTGTCGGATATTTTCGGTGTCCGCTTGTTGACCGTGAAAGAGAACGTGCGGAACTCCCCTTTCCTCGTCGGCACGCTCTCCACGAACAAGCGGCGCGACTCCGCCCGCACCGTGGTAACGCCCGCTTCCTTGCGGTTGCCCAGGAGCACCGTGACGCGATAGTTCCCGTCGGGCACTTGCACGGAGACGAAGAAAGGGCGGCTTCCGCCTTCTTCCGGCGAGGCGAGCAGGTCATAGCCGTACCCCCTCTCCGGCGTGTAGCGGTCTTCGGGAGACAGCCGGTGTACGACCGGCGGCACGGCGGACGGCGCACCGCCCTCCTCCGACAGGCGTTGCACCGGCACGCGCTCGTCCGAAGTCAGCCGCAACAGGCAGCCGCCATCGGCAGCGTGCGACATGGGGACGCCCGTGCCGCATGCCCACAGTCCTGCCATGACAAGTCGCGACCGCATCATTTCCCGGCGTGAGTTTTCGGTTTCAACTCGTCGGGCGAACCGAGGGTGTACATGTCCACCCTCGGGGCTTCCTTGGTGAAAAGGTCTTTGACGCACTGCAAGTCCACCGTGTATCGCGGGCGGAAGTCGTCGGACTGCATGTAGGACAGGACGGCTTTGCGCATTTGGGCGACGGCGGGCGCTTGTCCGCCCGCATCCAGCGGCATGGTGGTCATCATCAGCCGTCCGCCCGCCACGTTGGCTTCGAACAGCATGCCTATCTTGCGGCTCAGGAACCACGTGTCGATGCTCTGCACGATCGGCTGGAAATCGGCAGGAAATCCCGTGAACTGCATGACCTGTCGGCGGTTCACCAAGTCCCACCATTGCATGTCGCTGTGATAATCCGTGGGGAAGTTCCGGAAGAGCGGATGATGGCTTTCGATGTAAAGCCCCGTGGTGTGCGGCGGACGCATCTTGAACCAGCTCGTGTTCCAGAACACGGGAGTGAACTGTTGCACGATGTCCTTCCCGTACGAAACCTTTCCGGCCGCCGTCACCAGCACCTTGCCTCCTGCCCTCAACACCTCTTCGGCCTGCCCGTCCAGCGTGTCCGTGACGTACACGTCGCCGGCATCCATGCGGGACAGGTCGTCCGCCGTCGCCCGGGGGTACACCCAGAAGTCCCAATGGTTCCTGCCGCGCACCTCTTCCTTGCGGCCGCCGAGGTCATACGTCCCCCTCAGCGTCACCTCGAACACCATTTGCCGCGGCGCATCCGACTTTTCCAGGGGAACCGCCACGCCGCCCAGGGCTATGTTGTTGCCCAAGGCCACGTCGCCGCGGTACAAGAGCCCTTCCGCATACGTCCTCCCGTACTTGTCGCCGACACGATAGGACACTTCCGCGCCGCGAATCGCCGCCTTGCCGTAATGGGCCGCCTCGACCTCCGCCGTAAAAACGTCCCGGTCCCAATAGGTGAACTTAGGAATGCGCGCCAACAGCACCGTGGGCGAACAGAACTCCCGGAAATCTTCTGGCGAGCAATATTCCTTCCCGTCAAAAAAGACATCCGTCACGCCCACCAGAGCCGTGCCCTGCCCTGAGTAGTCGTTCAGGGCCAACAGCTGGAAGCCCGCGTAGTCAGGTGTACGCAGAATCCGTTCAATCTCATGCTTGTAACACAGAGCCTGCAACTTGCCGGAAGCCATCATGAACTTGTGCGCCATTCCGCCCATGTGGTTGTCGTTCAGCAAGTCGCGGAAAATCTCGAAGTTCCCGGCCTTGTTCACTCCCGTGTACTTGCTGATTTCATCGAAATCGGGGAACGCGCACCATTGCCCGGTCTCGTGGGAGACAAAAGGCACGCTCACCGTGTCGATTCTCGCGCGGAAGTCGAACGTGCTCTCCGGCGCACGGCGTCGCCATTCGTCCAGCCCGCGCGCGCCTGCCTTCACATGGTACATGTTCTTAGGCTGCCAAGCCCATCCGCCCCCGACCGACGCGCCGGTGTAGACATGACGGCTGTCCGTCTTCTTCCAATAGTCCACGAAGCCACCCGCCCAAGGCACCCAATTGCCGGCCGGCTCGTTGCCGCAGGCCATCATGCAAAAGGAAGCATGATTGCCGTATGCCTTGTTCATGCGCCGCGTTTCTTCCATCAGATAACGGTCGATGTACATTCCGGACCCCAGCTTCACCCCGTGGTTCGGCCAACTCGGCCCCTCAGGCTGCAGGTAGAATCCCACACGGTCGGCCGCCGCGAAGGCGGCTTCGGGCGGGCAGAAAGAATGGAAACGCATGTGGTTCAGCCCGTAGCGCCGGCAAATGCGGAACACCCTTTCCCACGAAGCCTCGTCCATCGGGGGATACCCCGTCAACGGGAAATCGCAGTTCTCCACCGTGCCGCGCAACTGGGTGAGCCGGCCGTTCACGTAAAACATCTTCCCGTCTGCCTTGAACTCACGCATCCCGAAAGTGCGGGTCTGCTTGTCCGTCCCGTACTCGGAAGAGACTTCCGCCGTCAACTCATACAACGCGGGACTGAACTCGTCCCACAACTGCATTTCCTCGCCCATGTCCAGCACGGCCTCCACTTCCGCCTGCCCTCCTTCCAGTCTCACCCGGCGGCGCACGGCCGGCACCTCGTGCGCAGCGCCGGCGTTGAAGCTCTTGGCCGACAACCTGACCACGGCTTCGGGACGCCCTTTGCCGCGACGTTGCCTCAAGCGCATCCTTACGGTGGCCGTCCTGTCGCGTATGTCCGGATAGACCTGTATGTCTTCGGCGTACAGGAGAGGCGTGCCCCGCAATTCCATGCGTCCCACCACGCCGTTCCAGTTGCCTTGCGTCTGGTCGGTCACGCTGTGCGAGTCCGCTCCCACGCAAACCCCGTCGATGCGGTTGCTGACGCGCAACGCCAGCGCGTTCTCCCCGCTTCTGACATAATCCGTCACGTCATAACAATGAGGCACGCACAAGCTGTTGCAGCCCCCGACTTTCTTTCCGTTGACCCACAATTCCGTCTCGATGTGCGGACGTTCAAGATACAATACGACGCGGCGTTTTTCCCAACTATCCGGCACTTCCACCGTCCTTCGGTACCAGGCCGTCCCCACGTAATGGCGGTCGGGCGTCAGGAAGAACGGCAACTTGAAGTTCCCCTCCCTACGGTATTTCTCCATGTAAGGGTTATGGAAAAAGGAGCTGTCGTAGAGTGTCCCCGTCCACTGCGTATCTACCGACGGCCTGTCTCCCTTCAAACGCTGCGGCATACTGCCGGGCAACAGGATACTGTCTTCCAGAGTCCGGTCGTACCACTTGTCGGCCGTCCCTTCATCAGCCCTGTCGATTTGGAACTCCCACTGCCCCGCCAAATCCAAATGTTCCTGTGCGGACAGGCTTCCGCCGCAAGTCAAGGCGAGCATGGCGGAAGCCGACGCCCAAACGTGATGCTTGTTCATGAAAATCAGGTTAATGAAACGATTATGTCATTGAGACAGGAACTTTACCATCTCGGAGCCGGCCAGCAGATAACAACCGACGGCAAAATCATCGAAATCCGGCTTGCTGTCGTATCCGACCGGCTGGCCGTCTTTCGGCTCCTTGCCAGTCCCTTGCACGTATCCTAAGAATCCGTCCGGATGTGCCGCGCCGTGCATCAACGCATTCCATGCCTTCGACGCAGGCTCTCCGAAGACCTCTTCCGACAAGACCCCGCTGCGCATTCCCCATGCCATGCCATACAGGAACAGCGCGGTTCCTGTCGTTTCCGGGCCTCCGTAATGGAACTCGTCGGCCAGGCTGCAATTCCAGAAGCCGTCGCTTCGCTGGCATTCCCTCACCGAAAAAGCCATGGCAAGGAAGTCTTCCGTCAGCAGATGCTTGATGCCGGCGATTTCCTGCCTTTCCTTTCCTGCGAACAAGTCCTCCGCCCGTCCCATCTCGTCTATCGTGCGCGCCAGCGCCGCCATGGCCCAGCCGTTTCCACGGCTCCAATAGCAATTCTTCCCGTTCGGCTCCTTATAAGGCGGGACAAAATCGGCATCGCGCCACCACAAGCCGTCTATCGTATTGAACAGCCCCGTCTGCCCGGCGCAGTCGCGCGTGTGGCCATACAGTTCTTTCATCGTGCGGAAATAACGGATGTCCTGCTTGACCGCTCCCATTTTTGCATAGACGGGCATGGCCATTTGCAAGGCGTCCACCCACGACCAATCCCCCCGTTCCGTACTGTTCACCACGTTCTTGAGCATGCGTTCCGTATTCCCCAAGACCCGGGCATCGCCATGCAGGCGATACAAATCAATATAGACCTGCGCGCAACATTGGTTGTCGGCGTTGCGTGTATAGGAGCCTCCCCGGAATCCCCACAGATTCGCCGCGGCCCAGTCCATGGCATATTCCACATACCGAGGTTGCGGAGCGACTTCGTTCAAGGCCAACAGCCCCTCCATATACACGCTGCGCGTCCAAATATTGGACGGACGGACTCCTTTTATCCGTATGGAATCACCCGCCACAGGATGCCGGGCCATGAAGCGTTCATTCACCAAAGCCATCTGCTCTACCATAAGGTCCCTGTCCGGCCGCCGGACGGCCATAAGCCCGGCCGCACAAGCCATAAAAAGGATTAACCACGGCAATTTCTTCATTCGACGTAAGCGTTAATGAAAGCAAAGATAGTTTTTTTCGTCCTACCCTGAAAAAAAAACGGTTTTATTTCTGTCTTTTGAAAATATGTCCTACCTTTGCACGCGGAATCAGAAGCCGACATGGCTCAGTTGGTAGAGCATTTCATTCGTAATGAAAGGGTCCGGGGTTCGAGTCCCCGTGTCGGCTCATCTACAAGGAATGACTTTTGGGGAGGAGGCTGTCTTCCATCCCAGCCCGCAAGTCTTCCGGGCGGGCGGGCGCGGAAATGGACGGCGCGGCGCGGCGGCAGGTCTTTGTCGCGCGTGTTCCATGCGCTCCAAGGAAGTCGTCCGGCTTTGCGCCGGGGTTTGCCGAGAACAGGCACATGGCGGTCGGGGAAGCCGTGACCACGGGAAGCGTCCCGAACGCTGTGCGGGCTACATAGAACAGAGGAAGGACATCGGATCGCCGACAATCCGATGTCCTTCCTCCTTGACGTAAAAGGCGGCAGAACCTGAAGGAGCCGCCGTCCCGTTTCTTAGTATGGCATGAACGCATGAGGGGCAGGAACCCGCATGTTCCGCCATATATTCCAAGAAACCGCCCGCATCGTCAAATTCCTTGATGTCGTGAACCTCGCGTACCCCCGCACGCTTCCGCCCGCGCACGGAGCCGGCTCCGCCAAGTATGCTTTTTACTGATTCTATCTTCTTGCGAATCAACTCCGTTTACCTTTAAAAATCCTGTCCTTTCATCCGGAACCATGTCAAACCGAAGCCGCCTGAACTATCCTCAATAATGGAAAGAGCTTCCCCCCACGAACTCGCGCAGGAGCGAAGTCGGCGGGATTTCATCGTCTGCCATAGGCGCGAAATAGCGCAGGAACTTGCGCAGGCGGTAGGCTTCGGAATACTCCGGCGCATTTTCAGGCACCCTTTCCAGTAACGGCAGGGCCTGGTTGCGGATGACCGCCAGCTCGAACAACAAGGCACTGTTGAACATGGCGTCGGCCTCCTCTTGATAAGGGAAAATCCACTTGTCCTCACCCGCGCGGACGCTGGGCCAGCGGCGGATGGTATCCAAGGCCGAATAGCCCCGGTACTTGTAATCGCGAATGATACGCCGCAACAAGCGGTTGTCAGTGGTCGGAATGTAATTGTGCGCATCCAACAGGATGGTGGTCATGGCCGACACGTAAATGCGGTATTTGTGCCGTTCCTCAATCCGTGCGGTCAGTTCGGGGTTCAAGCCGTGTATGCCTTCCAGGACCAGAATCATGTTGTCTTCCAGCCGGAGCCTTTTCCCGCTCTTCACGCGCTTCCCCGACTTGAAATCGAAACGGGGGAGCTCCACTTCCTCTCCCGCAAGCAAAGCCTGCAGCTGGCTGTTGAAGAACGGGAGGTCCAAGGCGTGGAGCGCTTCGAAATCATAATCTCCATTCTCGTCCCGAGGCGTATGCTCCCTGTCGAGGAAGTAATCGTCCAGCGATATGGGGTAAGGTCTTATCCCGTTGGCCATCAGCTGGATGGACAAGCGCTTGCTGAATGTAGTCTTCCCGCTTGACGAGGGGCCGGCTATCAATACCAGTTTCACGTTCCGCCGCGACTGTATTTCGTCGGCGATGCGCACGATTTTCTTTTCCTGCAACGCCTCGGTCACGTTAATCAGTTCCGTGGTCTGCCCCTTCTGGCAGGCTTTGTTGAAATCGCCCACGGTGACCAGTCCCACGATTTCCTGCCAGCGATGGTGCTCGCGGAAGATTTCAAGCATCTTCTCCTGTTGCACCATTTCCTCCAGCTTTTCCGGATTCTTCCTGGACGGGATGCGCAAAAACAGGCCATCGTAATGTTTCATCACGTCAAAGACCTTCAACCCTCCCGTCGACACCAGCAGCGAACCGTAAAAATAATCCACTGTCTGATCCAACTGGTAATAATGCGTGTAAATGGCACCGTAACTCTCCAGCAATCGCACCTTGCTTGTCATCCCCTGACGGCGGAACATTTCTATCGCGTCCTCCGTGGGACATTGCTTGCGGTGGAAAGGTATGTCGGCATCCACGATTTCACGCATCCGCCGCCGAATGGCCGTCACGTCATCCTCTTCTATCGGTCGTCCTATGCGCAAGTCGCAATAGTATCCTCTCGACACTGGTGCCTCGATGCGCAACATACACCCCGGGAACAAGTCTTTCACGGCTTTCACCAATACGAAAAAAAGCGAGCGGGTGTAAGTACGCATTCCTGAAGACGAAGTGACATCAAGGAATTCCACATCCTTGTCATTGTAAAAACGGTAGTGGAGTCCCTCCACCTTGTTATTGACTTTCGCGCTGACCGCCCCATAAGGCATTTGCAGGTTTAACGCACGGTAAGCATCCCAAAGTGTGCTTCCGATAGGGAGCTGAAGAGTTCTTTTGTTGTTTTTGCAACGTATCTTGACTTCTTGTGCCATAAAGCTTTTCGAGAATCTGAATGAACACCCTAAAAATAGGCAATGGGAATGAGAAAACACAATGTCGTTCACTTATATTTCGACTGCTTGCTGTGGTTTTAGCATTTTTAAGGATTTCAGGTCGCCTTTGCCTGATGATGCACGGCGCAAGACTCTTGGGAGAGAACCTGCGGCAACTGGCCGTAAACCGACTCAGGCGTATTCCCCGATTCACTGACCACCAACCGTTTCACGTCCTTACTCTTCGGAACACCCGGCCACAGACATGACACAGTCTTCCGCCGCAATTCCCCTAACGACCGCCGGTTTCGTACGTGCCGGGATGCCCGCGCTCGTCCAAGTCCCGCCTATCCTCATGGAGGTATCGGTAGGCAATACGTTCATCGTCCGGACTATGGCGGCCTGATTCAATTTCGGCATCAGCAACTACGTCTGCCCCTTGGCATCGGCGGCGTTTCTAATACTTTCGGCGTACAGTCCTCTGCCGCCGTCATGGCCGCCTCAATGGCTTCATGTTCTACCGGAGTTATGGCCATCTGTTCCGGCGTGGCGTTCGTACTGGATGAGAATGTCGGCCGCGCCGTCGTCACCTGCCGTGCGGCATCTTCTGCGGGAACGCCTGCCGTACAGTCCTCGGCCGATTGGTCTTCAATCCGTGTGGTGCGGCCTGGATGTCTCCGACCTTTTCCCCGTTTCGCCACAAGCCACTGATGTTTGAATGTCTGACTCTTGATTCTCAAAGATTCCCAGATAAATGCAATGCCTTTCCATGTCATTTATGTTATTTTCATCCAAGTTGGCGAAAAAATCCGTCCACGGCATCCGTTTCCAGCTGTTTTTTGCTTACCTTTGCCTTATCACACTTATGCATTCACTATGATTAGGCAAGGAATCATCGGGATTTGGAGATTTTACCGCGACGGTTTCCGTAGCATGACGCTGGGACGCACGTTGTGGGCCGTGATTCTAATCAAACTTTTCATCATGTTCTTCATCCTGAAACTCTTTTTCTTCCCGCCTTTCCTCAAAGGCAAATCGACCGAAGAAAAGGAAGATTACGTAGGGAACGAACTGATAGAAAGAGCCACCTGTCCTTAAATTTGAAGTAAAAAACGAAGATTATGTTAGACAATATGGGAACAATGATAGACTGGTCAAGGGCACAATTCGCCCTGACGGCAATGTACCACTGGCTGTTCGTTCCGCTCACGCTGGGATTGTCTGTCATCATGGGAATCATGGAGACGCGATACGTCATTTCCGGTCATGATTTCTGGAAAAGGGCGGCCCGGTTCTGGATGAAGCTGTTCGGAATCAACTTTGCTGTCGGAGTAGCTACCGGATTGATACTCGAATTCCAATTCGGCACGAACTGGAGCAACTATTCCTGGTTCGTTGGCGACATCTTCGGGGCACCGCTCGCCATTGAAGGCATCGTGGCCTTCTTCATGGAAGCCACTTTTGTGGCTGTAATGTTTTTCGGGTGGGACAAAGTGGGCAAGAAATTCCATCTGGCTTCGACTTGGCTCACCGGGCTGGGAGCCACCTTGTCCGCCTGGTGGATTCTGGTGGCCAATTCATGGATGCAATATCCCGTGGGAATGGTATTCAACCCCGAAACGGTACGAAATGAGATGGTCGATTTTCTGGCCGTAGCCTTTTCGCCTGTAGCCGTAATGAAATTCTTGCATACGGTGCTTAGCAGTTGGATCGTGGGGGCTGTGTTTGTCATCGGGGTAAGTGCTTGGTTCCTATTGAAACGGCGTGAGGAGGAGTTCGCCTTGGCCTGCATGAAAATCGCGGCATGCACAGGCTTGGCGGCCTCACTGCTGACAATATACAGCGGAGATAAATCCGCCTACCAAGTCGCACGATACCAACCGATGAAACTGGCGGCAATGGAAGCGCTTTACGACGGCGGGACAAGACAGCCGTTAACAGTGGTCGGCGAATGGAAAATCCCGGCCATGCTCTCTTTCCTTGCCACACGGGATCCCGATGGTTACGTACCGGGGATCCACGACATCCTGGCCGGAGGGCATACGACCAACGACGGGTCCAAAGCCCTGTCTGCCACAGAGAAGATGGCGAAAGGCAGAATGGCAATCGCCGCCTTGTCGGATTTCCGGCAAGCCCAAAAGGACGGCGACCAAGATAAGATGGGCGCGTCCCGCCGCACGTTGGAAGAAAACATGCCGTACTTCGGCTACGGTTACATTCGAAGTCCCGACGACCTCGTGCCGAATGTAGGACTTTCGTTCTGGACTTTCCGAATTATGGTGGGCTTTGGGATGTACTTCATTGCCCTTTTCGCTTTTATCCTTTTCTTGTCATGGAAAGGCAAGCTGTGCGGGCAAAGATGGCTGCACCGTATCGCCCTATGGAGCATTCCTTTCGCTTTCGTGGCCAGCCAGGCCGGCTGGGCTGTATCCGAAGTAGGGCGGCAACCTTGGACTATCCAAGATTTGTTGCCGGTCAACGCCGCTATATCCGACCTGTCCGCAGGGACGGTACAAACGACGTTCTTCATCTTTCTGACCATTTTTACTGTCTTATTCATTGCCGAGATAAGAATCATGGCAAAAGCCATCCAAAAAGGGCCTGGCTCTTGAATGTGCCCGGTAAAAAAGATTAGTCACTGTCAAATATCAAAACCATGGAATCAACCTATATTTTCCTACAGCATTATTGGTGGTTCGTCATATCCCTGCTGGGGGCATTGTTGGTCTTTCTGTTATTCGTGCAAGGAGGCAACTCATTGTTGTTCCGCCTGGGAAAGAACGAGACGGAACGTGCTTTACTGGTGAACGCGACAGGCAGGAAATGGGAGCTTACATTTACCACGCTCGTCACCTTCGGAGGAGCTTTCTTCGCCTCTTTCCCCCTGTTTTACAGCACAAGCTTCGGCGGGGCGTATTGGCTGTGGATGCTCATACTTTTCAGCTTCGTGCTGCAAGCCGTCTCCTATGAATTCCAATCGAAATTAGGGAACCTGCTGGGCAAACGGGCTTACCAATCTTTTTTGGTACTCAACGGGGTCTTTGGCCCGATTCTGCTCGGGGCGGCCGTGGCTACATTTTTTAACGGGTCTGATTTCCTTGTCAGCAAATCCAGCCTGACTGAGGCCGCTGTCCCCGTCATCAGTCATTGGGGCAACGGATGGCACGGCCTGGATGCCTTGGCAGACCCTTGGAATCTCGCGTTGGGACTGGCTGTCTGTTTCCTGGCCCGTGTCTTGGGTTGCCTTTACTTCATCCGCAGCATCCGCGACACCGGGCTGATTCCGTGCTGTCGCCACCTGTTGCTGTGGAACGGCATCCCGTTCCTGCTGTTTTTTCTGGCTTTCATGACACATACGTTGTTGAAAGACGGTTTCACCGTCCGACCGGGAACCGGTGTCGTCTTCATGGAACCCTACAAGTATTTCCATAACTTGACAGACATACCGATATTGCTCGTCTTCTTCCTTGCAGGTGTGGCGGGCGTGCTTTTCGGACTCATCCGGGGTGTCTTCTGCCAGACCAGCCGCAACGGTTTCTGGTTCACGGGAGCGGGAACCGTACTGACCGTGTTATCCTTGCTCCTGTGTGTCGGTTATAACCATACGGCTTACTACCCATCCACTGCGGATTTACAAAGCTCCTTGACCATAGAAAACAGCTGTTCCAGCCTATTCACCCTGAGAACCATGGCTTACGTGTCTCTTCTCCTCCCCTTTGTCGTGGCCTACATCGCATACGTATGGAGAGTCATGGACCGCAAACCGCTCACGTCTGCGGAAATTACCGGGAACGAGGATGCATACTAACATACAAAAAAAACGGAATGTCCATGTATATTATCGGAATAGCCGGAGGCACGGGCTCCGGGAAGACCACGGTCGCGCGGAAAATCATTGAGAGCCTCCCGAAAGGCGAAGTGGCGCTCATCCCGCAGGATTCATATTACATCGATGCCACGGATATGACCATGGAGGAACGCCGCAGGATCAACTATGACCATCCTTGCGCTTTCGACTGGAAGCTCTTGATCCGCCAGGTGAAAGAGCTGAAGGCGGGGAAAGCCATCGAACAGCCGACTTATTCCTACATAGAATGCAACAGGTTGAAAGAGACCATACACGTGGAGCCCCGAAAGGTCATCCTGATAGAAGGCATACTCGCCTTGTCCAACAAGGAACTCCGGAACCTGATGGACATCAAAATCTTCGTGGATGCCGATTCCGACGAACGCCTCATCCGTGTCATCGAACGGGACATCATCGAACGGGGAAGAACCGTACAAATGGTGATGGACCGCTATCGGGCGGTACTCAAGCCCATGCATTTGGAATTCATCGAGCCGACCAAACGCTACGCCGACCTTATCATCCCCCAGGGCGGAAAGAACGAGAAAGCCATCGAAATCATGCGGACTTACATCCTCCACCATCTCCATCTCCATTTGGAACAAACGGGGCAAGCCCGATGAAAGCCCGTGCAAGCGAATCCGGGCGGAAAGACGGCTTCCGGTCATGCCGAAGACGACCGGGTTCGTGGAGGCTCCGCAAGATGCCGGCCCTCCTCCTGACCGTCCTTGCCGCCGAGGCCGTATCCTGCGGAGGAAAGGAGGAGGGGGAAAAATCCCCCTTGGGTGTAACGGAAGAGGGGCGCGAGGAGGCAGCCTACGATTTGGGCCAGATACAGGAAGCCGGAGAACTGATAGCCGTCACGTTGTCCGGCCCCGACACCTATTATGAATATAAGGGGAAAGGTTTCGGGCTGCAATTCGAATTGGCCGAGCACTTTGCCGTGTCCATCGGGGCCAAGCTCCGCATGGAAGCCGTGCGCGACACCGCGGAACTCTTCCGACGGCTGGAAAAAGGGGAAGCAGACCTCATCGCATTGGAAATGCCGGAGAGCCAAGTGGCAGACACGGGACTGCGGTTCTCAGGAGTCCGGTCGTGTTCATCAGACAGCACGGGCGCGACCAAAGCCGGATGGGTGGTACGAAAGGACGCTCCCCTCCTTGCCGAAGCCTTGGACGGATGGTACAGACCCGAGACGCGGGCGTTCCTGCAAAAAAGGGAACAGTCGCGCCTTTCTCCCGGCGGAAGCGTGAAACGCCGTGTCCGTGCCCCCTTCCAGAACCGCGCCAAGGGCATAATCTCGCCATACGACGCTCATTTCATCCGTCACAGCCAAGCCATCGGGTGGGATTGGAGGCTCATGGCCGCGCAATGCTATCAGGAGTCCGGCTTCGACCCCGAGGCCGTATCGTGGGCAGGAGCACGCGGGCTGATGCAAATCATGCCCGAGACAGCCGCACATCTCGGCTTGCCCGCCGGCCAAATGAACCAGCCCGAAAAGAACATCGGCGCGGCAGCCCGGTACCTCCGCGAACTCGAGCGCAAATTCAGCGACATCCCCGGCAGGGCGGAACGCATGAACTTCATCCTGGCGGCCTACAACGGAGGTGCGGGACACGTGCGCGACGCCATGGCCTTGGCACGCAAACACGGCAAAAGCCCGCATCTGTGGAACGACGTGGCTCCTTTCATCCTCCGCCTGAGCCATCCGCGGTATTACAACGACCCCGTAGTGCGTTACGGGTACCTGCGCGGGGAAGAGACCTATGGCTACGTGAACTCCATCCGTGAACGTTGGCAACGCTACCGCGCCGCGCCCGCCCGTTCACGCGAGGACCCGCGCGGGGGATTCAAGAGCAAGGTGCTGAGCGCAGAAGAGCTGGAAGCCAGATCCAGACGGGAAACGCCGTAGCCCCATGACGGAAGACATTCAAGACATATTCGATGAAATCAGGGACATCATGCGGCCGGGCATGGAGCGTGCCGCGCGCTACCGTGCCCTTGACGCGCTGTTGCTTCGTGCGCTGAAAGACCGTACCCGCCACAGTCCGGCGGATTTCACCCACATGGCCGCACGCCTGCACTGGCTCTGCAAGGAAACCGGCCACCCGTCGCACCCGTTGGAAGTGTTCCGTGCGCGGGCCGGACGGATACAGGAGGGGGTTCCCCTGCCCCGCGGAGAGGATGAAGCCTGCGACTTGAAAGCCGTCTGCGAAGGATTGGCCGTTTTCTACAAGGCCAAAGTCCCGGAAGACGTGCAAAAACGCCTGCCCCGCCATTGGCGTCCCGCCCCCGTACCTGCCGGGAAAGCGCCGCCGCACAAACGTGTCCGGATGACGGTACACCGGTGGGACGAGCGTTTCATTTATGGAAAAGACAACGCGAATCCCGCAGAACAACTGTTGAAAGTGGAATATGCCGACGAAACCGACCGCACGTTCGCCGACTTGAAAGAACAACTGTACGAAGGGGCGCAGCTCAACCTCTTATCGGTCGAGGCCGAAAGGACGGCAGGCAAGACGGCCCGGGACAATCCCCGTGTCCTGAGACCCGAGATGCTGGTCCTCGACCCGGATTTCCTGATCGACATCACAGCCTTGTGCGCCTGCATCAAGCCGTACGGGTATTCGCCTTACACCTACCTGCTGAACAAGTTCGCCCCTCCGGCGCGTTCCGCGGCCATACAGCTGGGGAACGCGGCCAACCAGTTCCTGGACGACTGCGTAAACGGGAACGCGGACGGGGCGGCGGAAAAGGAACTCTACCTGCGTTCCATGCGGAATTCTTTCCGGCTCTCCCCCATCGCCTGGTCTACCCTCCCTGACATCGGCCTCGATTTCTTCAGACAGTGCGAAACGCAATTCCGCCATATCCGGCAAGCCGTGCGCGACGGCTTCGGCGCCGCAGGCATCGACTTCCGGCAGACGGAAGTGGAACTTGAGCCGTCTTTCCTTTGCGAAGCCCTCGGGCTGCAAGGACGCATGGACTTGCTCACCCGGAATGCCGACAAGCTGGTGGAGCTGAAAAGCGGGAAGGCGGACGAATACCCTTGCCGCGGCCCGAAAGACGAACACCGCCTGCAAATGGCCCTGTACAAGGAAATCCTGTATTATAACATGGGACGCGGCCACGAGCAGGTGCAGTCCTTCCTCTTCTATTCACGCTACCCCGCGCTTTATGCCATCGACGTGCCGCGCGCCCATGTCCGCCGCGTCATGGCTCTGCGGAATGCCATCCTGCACATAGAACACCGCCTGAGGGCAGGGGACTCCCGCGCGCTAATGGAAGAGCTGACGGAGGAACGGCTCAATGCGGACGGGCGCGGCGACCGCTTCTACACCCGTTACCTGCGTCCCCGCATGACGGAGATGCTCGCGCCGCTCCATGGCATGAAAGGAGTGGAAGCGGATTATTTCCATCGGTTCCTGACGTTCACCGCCCGCGAACAGTTCCGCGCCAAGGTCGGGGACGACCGGGCGGACTCGCCGGGCGGGTTCTCCGAGACATGGTGTCGCGACACGCTGGCCAAACAACGGAACGGGAACATACTGACCGGGCTGGAACTGCGTCCCGTACCCGATGAGGAGGGGGCCGTCGTGCGCCTGGACTTGCGGCTCCCGGCATACGGCGACGACTTCCTCCCGAATTTCCGGCAGGGCGACATGGTGATGCTCTACGAGCGGAACCACGAAGGAGACGACGTGACGAACAAGCGGTTCTTCCGTTGCACCATAGAGGAAATCCAGCCCGGACGCATGCTGCTGAGACTCTCCTACAAACAGCGGAACGCCGGCGTGTTCCGCCCCGGCGTCCTCTATGCCGTGGAGCCGGGCTACACGGACTCCCCGTTCAACCAAGCCTATTCGGGACTGTACAGCCTGCTCACCGCCCCGCGTGAACGGAAAGAGCTGCTGCTGGGCATACGCCCGCCGGCCGCCGACCCCTCCGCGAGGCTTAACCGGCATTACCTGAACGAGGAAATAGACCGTGTAGTCCTGAAGGCCAAACAGGCCAAGGATTACTTCCTGCTCGTCGGGCCGCCGGGGACAGGAAAGACCTCGGTGGCCCTGAAATCCATGGTGGAAGAGTTCTTGTCGGACAACCCGCAAAAGACCATCCTGCTCATGGCGCACACCAACCGGGCCGTGGACGAAATCTGCCTTACGCTGTCCGCCATCACCCCTGCACCCGAATATGTCCGCATCGGGCAGGAACTGAGCTGCGCCCCGGACTTCCGCCGGCGGCTCATGAAGCACGTCATAGGGGACGCGGCCTCACGTAAGGAAATCTGCGGGAGGCTGGCGCCCGTCAGGGTGTTTGCCGGGACCATCAGCAGCTTGTGCGGCCAGACGGATTTGTTCAGCCTGAAAGCCTTCGACGTGGCTATCGTCGACGAAGCCTCGCAAGTGCTCGAGCCCCAGATGCTCCCCCTGCTGTGCGCCACCGCTGCGGCAGGCCGGGGAGGCCATGGCCCCGCACGGATGGCCATCGGGAAGTTCATCCTCATCGGCGACCACAAGCAACTGCCCGCAGTGGTGAGCCAGCCCCGGGAAATGTCGCGGGCGACCGAGGACAGCTTGCAAGCCGTCGGGCTGACCGACTGCCGCGATTCCCTGTTTGAACGCCTGCACCGGCTGTCCGTCCTGCAGGGCACGGAAGACGCTGTGGGGATGCTCCACCGCCAAGGACGCATGCACCCGTCCATCAGCGGGTTCGTCAACAGCAAATACTATGACGGGGGGCTCGACGTCGTCCCCCTGCCCCACCAGCAAGAGCCGCTGGCGTTCGGCGCCCGCCCGGACGACGACCGGTGGACAGCCTTCGTGGCCGGCACGCGCATGGCGTTTGTTTCCATACAGGCCGACGGAACGGGATATTGCGCGAAAAGCAACAGGCGGGAAGCCGAAGTCGCGGCGCGCATAGTACACACCCTTTGCCTGCTGCACGGCCGCTCGGGCATACCTTTCAGCCCCTGCCGGCAGATCGGGATCATCGTCCCCTTTCGCGCGCAAATCGCCATGATACGCAAGACCTTGGCCGAGCGGGACATCCCCGGGGCGGACGGCATCACCATCGATACGGTGGAACGTTATCAGGGCAGCCAACGCGACGTCGTCATATTCAGCGCCACCGTCAGCCGCCCGTGCCAGCTCCCCGTCCTGTCCGAGCCGGTCGTGGCAGACGGGCGGGAAATAGACCGCAAGCTCAACGTGGCCCTCACCCGGGCACGCAAGCAATTCTTCATGACCGGGAACGAGGCGTTGCTCCGGCAATGCACGGCCTACCGGGAGTTCCTGGACTTCTTGGACGAGGGGCAAATCCTGCGCCTGTGAAGATCCGGCGGGAGGAGAGGCCGAGGCTTCCCGCCGGGACGGGCGATCCGCCGAGCGCAGAATGTCAAAAAGTCAAATCCGGCGGCGCGTGACCCGCCTCTCCGTGCCCCGCCCGGAAGCCCGCCGCAAATACGCGATTCTCGCACCGCCGGGAAACGGCAAGACGAAAGCAGGGAACGGATTCCGCTGTCATAATGAAAGCCGCAGGACGATTCCCGGCGCAGGCCGGAAAGAACGGCGCAAGCCCGCAGGCGTTCCGCCTTGCAAAAAGACAATCGGAATCCGCCGGCTTTTCCTCCCCGAATAGAGGAAAAGACAGCGTCCGCGGCAGGCCGCGCCGCTGTTCCGAGGCGCTCTTCCCGCCGACAAGCGCACGTCTTCCGGCCGTCATGCCGAGAAAAAAAGTGTTTTCTCAGCCGGTTGCCCTTCCGTTCTGCTTCAAAAAAACCGCCTTTTTGGTGAAAGAACGTGAAAAACGGCCTTGAAACCTGAAAGAATGTATCCATGAACGGCCGTGTCCGAGCCTGTTTCAGCCTTCCGACACGATTCCGTCCATCGGGGAAAAGTCCTTTTCCCTTTCCTTTTGCATGCCGGAAAGGGGAAATGGCGTACAAATTGTCAAACGCGGAGCGTCCGGCATCCTTCATTCCGCCTTGTACCCGTACACCCTTTCCACTCCCGCGCGCACCGCCCCGGACGCACCCAGCAGATGTCCTCCCACGGTGCGTTCGGGCACGCCGAGCCTGCCGGCGATGGACGCATGCGGCATTCCCTCGTAGAAATGCAGGAGATACGCCTGGTGCCGTTTCCCGGACAGGCGTTCCGCCATCTTCCCATGCGTGGCGAGGAGCTCCCTGTGATGACAATCTTCCTCTGCCGCGTTGCGTCCGTACTGCTCCTCGCGGCATCCGCGCATGTCCGTCCGGCCATTTCTCACGCAATGGCGGCGCAGATGATCCGCCACCGTGTTCCGCGCGACCGTGCGGACAAGGCCGTGAAGCGTCGCCTTGCGTATCCTTTCCCTGCATCTCCATATATGCTCGAACACGTCCCGGGTCGAATCTTCCGCGTCTTCCCGGTCGGGGACCATGGACAAGACATAGCCTCTCACTTTCCCCCGGTAACGCGCATGACATTCCGGGAACCGACTTTCCGTGAACGTTTCCATGACAATCGGCCGCTTGGTTCCGCAACCGCAAAGTCAGACTGCCTTATCCGAAAAGGACAGGGCGATTCCCGACAAGACTTACGTCATTTCTTCCCATTCCATGCCTTTCACGCGGGAAACGGGCATGGATGCCGCGGCACGACCGCTGTCCCGCGCCCGCCGCTCCCGTCCATGCCATCCTCAGTCCTCCGCCATCGGCAGGTACCGGTTTCCCTGTCTTTCAGTTCGTCATAAAGAGCCTGGTCCGGCATGTCCGGATCGTCGCGGCGCGCCACGCGCGAGGCCGGGAAATCTTCCCCGCGACGGAACGCAAAACGCATCAGGTCGTAGAAACGGTTGCCCTCGTAGGCCGTCTCCAAGGCCATTTCGCCGCAAATCATGTCTTCCACCCTCTTTGTGCCGTCTTCCCGTGAAGCCATGCAGGCGTTCGCCTTGGACCGGAACCGATCGCTTGAAACCGGGGAATCGTTCGGCGCAGGACGGAACGGCCGTCCCCGGCAGTCCGGGAACGGCCATCTATCGCATTGCCTTCCAGAATCTTATTCCACGAGTTTCCCTTCCTGCTCCATGGCGTTCCACAGGGAGTAGCGGGCTTCGGGGTTGAGCCGTTCCAACTGTCCGAATATTTGCCTGACGTCCGAACGGCGGGAAGCGGCCTCGTAGGGGCAGGGCTTCTTTTGTTTGCGGTAGCCCTGCAGTTCGGCCCAGGCCGCGAGGTCGCTCTCACGCACCATGCACAGCGGGCGGATGACCGTAAGGGGGAACTTGCGCATCCGCAACCGCGCGGGCATCGTGCCGAACCGGCCTTGGAAGGAAAGGTTGAGCAACAGCGTGTGCAGCATGTCGTCCTGATGGTGCCCCAGCGCGACCTTGCGGCAACCCAGTTCCCGCGCCGCGGCGAAGAACGCCTTGCGGCGGTTCCACGAACAGAGGAAGCAGGGGCTTTTGCGCGTGCCGGCATCCGGGCCGGACGAAGCCTCGCGCACGACGAGGGACACGCCGCGCGCGGCGGCGAAGTCCTCCAGATAGGCCGTGTCGCTTTCGTAGCCGATGCCGGCCATGCGCACGTGAAGGGCCGTGAGCGTGAGCTTCGGGCGGTGGATGCGCGCGCGGCGCGACATGAAGTCGAGCAGGGCGAGCGAGTCCTTGCCGCCGGACAGGCCGAGCAGGACGTGGTCGCCGTCGTCCAGCAGGCCGTAGCGGGTCAGCCCCTTGCTGAAATGCCGCCAGATGCGGCGTTCCAAGAGTTGCGCTTCGGTGGGTCGCATGCCTTTACGGGGAAACCGCGGTCAGAGGAACACGAAATAGACGGCCAGCACGAGGCAGAGGAAAGCGGCCAGATGGTTCCAGTGCAGGGCCTGCCCTTGGAACAGCACGGTGGCGACGACCGTAAAGACGACGAGCGAGATGACTTCCTGAATCACCTTAAGCTGCATCAGGCTGAAAGGGCCGCCGTTGCCTTCGAAGCCTATGCGGTTGGCCGGCACTTGGCAACAGTATTCCACGAAGGCTATCGTCCACGAGAAAAGGATGACCCCGATGAGCGGCCAATGGGACGACACGCCCGTTTGCTGGAGCTTCAAATGGCCGTACCAGGCCAGCGTCATGAAAACGTTGCTGCTGGCGAGCAACAGGATGGTATAGACTGCTTTCATGTATGCGTTTCTTCTTTGTCGGGCGCAAAGTTACGAAAATAAAGGGATGCTTGTGCGCGTGCGCGGCAAAAAACAGGCCGGAACCGCCGGCAGGGGCACGGCTTGCGGCAAAGTCGTCGGGAAACGATGCCGTCCCCGCGACGGGCCGGGCGCGGGAGGGCGAGTCTGGGAAGAGAGCCGTCCGTCTCCGGCGCGGCCGCTCCGGGCGGCCATCCCGCCGGGCGCAAGAAGGGAACGGCCCGGCCGCCG
>CAYPMY010000005.1:31807-36970 GCA_964412085.1 uncultured Paraprevotella sp.
GAAGCCATCGTGCGGGAACGGAGCCGCCGGCACGGAGAACCGCCGGAAGAGGACGGGGCTTAAGATTCCCGAACGGAGGCTTTGCCATGAAAGGCGTCCCCTGCGGCGTTTCACCGGCGGAGCCGTCCCACGAAGCCCCGCCGGCACGCGAGCGGCCTCCTGTGTCCCTGTTCCAGGAACAACGGCCGCAGGAGCACGGCGACAAGGGCTTCCCCCATGCCCGTCCTCCCCCGGGACGGGGGCACGATCCCGCGCCCGTCACCTCACCACTGCCACAAATCCTCCGCGCGGCAGACACGCCACTTGCACGGCCTTCCCGTCCTCCGGCAAAGGCGCATCCTCTTCCGTCACGAAACTCCTGCCGTCGCTCCCGTCCTTGAACCACGTCGCCTTGCGGCCTTCCCCCAAGCCCAAGGCTCCCAACGGCACGCCGACCACTCTGGGAACATCCGTCCCGTTAATCCCCGCTATGTACCAGACGTCCCCCTTGCGACGCGCCATGACGGCTTCCGTCCCGGGATAACCGGCCAAGAGCTTCGTGTCGTCCCAAGCCGTCGGCAACGCCGACAAGAACCGCCTTACAGGCTCAGGCAGGCCGCGATATGCCGACGGCCTGTCGGGCATGTGCTGCAAGGCCGATTCGAAAATCACGGGCAACGCCAACTCATGGGCGTAAGTCGTTATATGCGGATACCGGGAGTCGGAGAAAGTTCCGGGAGTATAGTCCATCGGCCCCACCACGTTCCTCGTGAAAGGCAAGGTCGCGTTATGGGCGGCGGCCTTGCCGGTCAGCACGCCGTTGTTGTTATACCATTCCTCCCCGTAAACGGCTTCCACCGACATCAAATTAGGATAAGTGCGCTGCCAGCCCCTCGGAACAGCCGCCCCATGCAGATTCACCATCAATTCGTATTTGGCCGCATCTTCCAGCAAGTCTATGTAGTAATCCATGGAAGAGGCGCTGTCCCCGGCGAAGAAGTCCACTTTTATGCCGGAAAAGCCCGACTTCTTCAGCCATTCGAACTCTTTCGCGCGGTCCTCCGGCTTGTTCAAACGGTACAAAGGAGTGGCGCCCAGCCAGTTTGTGCTTGAGTTGTACCACAACAAAGGCTTCACGCCGCGCCCGCGCGCGTACTTCGCCGCGTCTTCCACGTCGCCGCCGTTGCCCATTTGGTCCCATTCCCAGTCTATCAGGCTGTAAGGCCATCCCATCTCTGCCGCCAAATCAAAATATTCTTTCAGAATCTGATAATCTTTCGCCCCGTGGTTGTACGCCCAGTACGCCCACGAGACCGGGCCGGGTCTTATCCACGACGTGCCTTCCACCGTCGACGGGTCGGAGACATCCGTTACCAGCGTAGACTCCACCACGTCCGACAACGTCCCCATGACAAGTACCCTCCAAGGCGACTCCCAAGCATCTCCTCCCATGGACTGCCGCTTGTCGAACAGGCGCACCCGGTAACGGTCGGCATTGCCGGCGTTGCACAAGAAAGACCCTCCATGTCCCCGCCGGATATTTGCCTCCGTCATCAACACGAACACGGAATCACGCAGTTCCACAAGCCCGGGATAGCCCCAAAGGTTCGCGTCCGGTCGCCCCTCCAACCTGCCGTCAGTGGACAAGGGGTAAAAGCCTTCATATCCCGGAGTGTACCGTTGCATCCAGCGTTTCGCGCCCCGGGGGATACCGTATGCCGTATGTTCGTCCACGACAGACTCTTCCCGCGAAACGGGTTTCATCCCGTATTTAAAGGCCACGCCGTCATCGTACGCCCTGACGGTCACGTCCAGCACGTTGCCGTCCTCGTTCTCGAAAGAATAGACCCTTTCCGTCCCATGGTTCACGCAATGGCTGCGTTTCCCGGCAAGCATCAGGTAGTCGTCCGTCACCGGTCTCGCCTCCGATACGCCCTTGAACTTCAGGTTGCCGGCATACCTCTGCCGGTTCGTCTCCATTCCCAAGTCCACCGAGGGCAACGCCAGCTTCCCGTCGCGGTACACCGAGAAAGACGCATCCCCGCGTCCTCCCTTGTCCGGCACTGCCATGTCCACAATCAAGCGCCTGTCCGGTGAAAACACTTTCTGCCCTTCCGTTCCACTGCAGGGAAGATGTGCCGCGGCCAGCCCCAAGCACCACGCCCATTCCAAAAATCCTGTCTTCATTCTTTTCCTTTTTTAAATGCCGAAACATATACGTATCCGCGCCACCGTCGCGCAGTCCCTCGATAGTCCCGCATCGCGGCATACACGACTATGGCTCCTTGCCTGCGTCGAACAGGGGGCGGAGCCGGGGCTCGCGTCCTCCGCATGCCTTTTCGTTCCCTGTGCGGAGACACGCCCGACGCCGGCCCATACCAAAAAGATGTCCTTCCATATCCATGAACCGCAGCCCGCGGCGTCATCCGCCTCACAAACGGCATTCCACGGCATCCCCGTCGTAACGGACTTCCACGCCCGCCCCTTCACGGAAGACCTCGTCCGCGCTCCCGCCCAAGACCACCCGGAACTTGCGGGACTGTTCCATGCCGGGGAACGAGCCTTCGCGCCGCCCTACGGACAACACGCGGCGGCTGTCGTCCCATTCCATTCGGATGGCCGAGAAACGCCCGCGTTCGTAGCCGTAATTGTCGCCTTCGTCCTCATAGAGGGTGAAAACGGCATCCCTGCCGGGATAAACCGCGATGGCGAGTTCTTTCCCCGGCAACTCGCCCGTATGTTGCACGACCGGCCCCATCGGGATGATGGAACCCTGGCGCACGAACAGGGGAATCTTGTCGACAGGCGCGTCCGCCGCGATGTCCTGCCCGCCCCTGTACTTCTTTCCGCTCCAGAAATCCACCCAGTCGGCACTTTCGGGCAAATACACGGGCCGCGTCCTTTCCACGCCCTGTAAAGCCACTGAGCCTTTGTCGTAATACATCGGACGGGTCACGGGACAAACCAGGAAAGACGGGCCGAACATGAATTCGTCCTTGATGTCATGCACGCGGGCATCGCCCGCAAAATCGAAAGCCAACAACCGGGCCATGGTATAGTTCTCCCGCGTAACCATTCCCGCCAGAGAATATATATAAGGTATCAGGCGGTAACGCAAACGAATCATGCGCAGGATGCCGTCGTAAAAGGGCTCGCCCGGCTGGCCGAACCGCCATATCTCGCGCGGAGTGTCCGTGCCATGGCTGCGGAACAAAGGCAAGAACGCCCCGTACTGCAACATTCTTACGTAATATTCCCGATACCCCATATCATCCACGCCGGCATCGAAGTCACCCGCGCGGAACCATTCGCGCCCCTTCCCCGTGAAAAACGAACCGATATCCACCGTCCAATAAGGACAGCCTGCGGCCATGAAGTTCAGGCCCTGCGGAATCTGCCGGGCGAACGACTTCCACGAAGCATGCGTGTCGCCGTTCCACGTGACGGTGGAGTAACGCTGCTGTCCCGCATAACTGGAACGCGTCAGGTTCACCACGCGCTTCCGGTCGGTCGTGGCGCGCTGGTTCTCGTACATCCCTTTGGAGTGATACAACGAGAAAAGGCTGCTCCGCTCTGCCCCCAGCGCACCGTCCAGCACGGCCAACGTCCTTTTCCACCGCTCCTCATGGCTGTCCCACCCGTAATCCTCAGGCATCGGTTTCCAATCCGCATCCAGCGGCTCCGTGCTGTCGCACCACCAGGCATCGAAACCGTTGCCGAAGAACTCCCGGTCGGCATAATCCCAATAGAGCGCCCGTGCCAGAGGGTTAAAGGCGTCATAAACGGAACCCAACATAAAGCCGCGTTCCTCGAAGTCTTTCGTCTGAGGGCTGTTCATCGGGTTGGGCCAAACGGACAGCATCAGCCTGGCATCGCACGCATGGACGGAATCAGCCAGCGCACGCGGGTCGGGATAACAGCGGCCGTCCATTTTCAGGTAGCCCCACTGTCCTTTTGGCCAATAGTTCCAATCCTGCACGATGACGTCCAAAGGCACCTGCCGCCGACGGTATTCCCGCACGACGTCCACGAGTTCCTTTGAACTGGCATAGCGTTCCTTTGACTGGATGTAGCCGAAAATGTACCGGGGCATCATCGGGGATTGCCCGGTCAACTTGCGGTACTGGGCCACGACACGGTCCATCGTGCATCCTTTCATGAAATAATAATCCACTTCCTTGGCGGCTTCCAGTTCCATGAAACTTCCTTCCCGCCCGTCCTGGAACTTCATCCCGCAACCCGCGTCGAACAACAGGCCGTAGCCGGCCGTGGAGTTCAGCACCGGCACCGTCTCCTTCAGGTTATGCTGGCACAGGTACACCGTCTTGCCCCGCAAGTCGAGGAAATCCTCCATGTGGCATCCCAAGCCATAAAGAGCCTCGCCTTCCGACCACAGGAAATGGTTCCTGAATTTCCAGCTCCGCCCCACCGTGTCGCGCCGGAGCACATCCATCACCTCTTTCTCCCCGTCGGCCGTCTTCACGACGCGCCTGCTTCGGGAGTCGTACACCGCGTCCACCCTATACACTTGTTCAGCCTCGCGCGGCCTCTCCCGGTTTTCAGACAACAGCACCTTTCCCGTCCGCCTGTCTTTATAAGTGAGGGCGCAAGTGTTCAAATCCATCAGGACTTCCAAGCTATCCGACCGTAAGGAAAGCCCTCCCGGTACAGAAGTGACCATGAAAGGGACCTTGTCTTCCGTCCGCCCGACGCATACTATCGTGCCGTTCCCCAAGAAGTCGGCTTCACGCGTATAACGCACCCTCACGATGTCCGGACTCACGAACTCCACGCGCGTGCGTCCGTCCGCCGTGCGGCAATGTACCCCGTTCTCTATCATGGCATACCCGTCGTCCGCCGCCGCTGCGGGAACGTGCCACGCCGGAATCAAGAGGAACGACACGACGCACGCCTTGGACGGGAAACAAGACCTTCCCGCCTTTCTTGTCCCGGCAAGGCTCAGCCGCGAACCTGCCACCTTTCTTCTTTCCATGTCCTTTTTGTTTCTTCCATGTTGCAAAGATATATCTTTTCCCCCTCTCACTCATAGGACAATATCACGCAAACATAGGACAATGCCGGCAAAATCCACCCCGACAGTCCCTTCGGCTGTCTCCCTGACGCGCGCGCCGCCGTCCGCGCCGAACGGAAAAACAATCCCTTGAAACCGGGAAACCGTCCGCA
>CAYPMY010000006.1:0-18338 GCA_964412085.1 uncultured Paraprevotella sp.
GTTGGTGGAGAGGAAGTAGGTGTTGCCGTAACCTCCCGTGGCGATGACCACGGCATGGGCGGCGAAACGCTCCAATTCACCGGTCACCAAGTTGCGGGCGATGATGCCGCGCGCACGGCCGTCCACCATCACCAAATCCATCATTTCGTAGCGGGTAAACAATTTCACCGTGCCGGCATTCACCTGGCAGCTCAAAGCCGAATAGGCACCGAGCAACAGTTGCTGTCCGGTCTGCCCTTTGGCGTAGAACGTCCGGGACACTTGTGCGCCACCGAACGAACGGTTGGCCAGCATGCCCCCGTATTCGCGGGCAAAGGGGACACCTTGCGCCACGCACTGGTCGATGATGTCGTTGGACACCTCGGCCAAACGGTACACGTTGGCCTCGCGGGCGCGATAGTCGCCACCTTTCACCGTATCGTAGAACAGACGGTAGACAGAGTCGCCGTCGTTTTGGTAATTCTTGGCGGCATTGATGCCCCCTTGTGCGGCTATGGAGTGCGCGCGGCGCGGAGAATCCTGGATACAGAAGTTAAGCACCCTGAATCCCATCTCGCCGAGGGAAGCCGCGGCAGAGGCACCGGCCAGGCCGGTGCCGACCACAATGACGTCCAAACGGCGCTTGTTGGCCGGATTCACCAATTTCTGGTGCGCCTTATAATTAGTCCACTTCTCAGCTACCGGCCCTTCCGGAATCTTGGAATCGATTATCTTTGTCATAGTTCGTTTCAATTTGATGATTCGTTAATTAATGTAGCATGCGCTTCCGCCGCAACCGCCGCAGAAGGAGAAATACAACGCCACCGCCAAGAACATCAAGATGACGACGGTGGTGTAGACGTTGCCGATGCACTTCCAACGGTTGAACCACACTTTGCCGTTCCAACCCAGTGTCTGGACGGCGCTCCAGAAGCCGTGCGTCAAATGGAACCAAAGGGCGGCCAGCCAGACCACATATAATATGGTATAAAGCGGACAACTGAACGTTTTCTGGATGTAACCGTAACCGTCTGTGGGCGACAAGCCCCCGCATCCGGCATCGCGCCCCGTCAGCTCGGCGAACATCATGTTATACCAGAAATTGTACAAGTGCAGGACCATGCCCAATACTATGATGATGCCCAGCACCAGCATGTTCTGTGAAGCCCATTCCACCTTGTCAGGCTTACTCGTCACGTCGTAACGGTTGTTGCCGCGGGCCTTACGGTTCTGCAACGTCAGCCAGAAAGCGTAGATGATGTGAACGACCACCAAGGCTGCCAACGCCAGCGTTGCCGCTACGGCATACCAGTTGGCGCCCAGAAATTCACAAATCTTATTATAGCCTTCTGCCGAGAACAGAGCCACAACGTTCATTGACGCATGGAACGTCAAGAACAGGACAAGCGCGATGCCCGTAACCGACATCACTACTTTCCTACCAATAGATGAATCACATAACCACATAAATGATTGAATTTAAAATATTTGATAAATAACATAAGGGAATTCCCGCATCTTCATCCTCCTGACAAGTTCTGCAAATTTACTCTAAATCCTGAATAACACAAAGAAATAGCCTAATTATATTCCTAAAAATCACTACTTTTGTAACCGCAAAACAAGTCAAGAGTGAAGTTCGACTACGACGTGATAGTGATAGGCGGCGGACATGCAGGCTGCGAAGCGGCGGCGGCCTCGGCCAACATGGGCGCGCAAACCTGCCTTGTCACCATGGACATGAACAAAATCGGACAAATGAGTTGCAATCCGGCCGTGGGGGGCATCGCCAAAGGACAAATCGTCCGGGAAATAGACGCCTTGGGCGGATACATGGGCATCGTGGCCGACCGCACCGCCATACAATTCCGTATGCTCAACCGTTCGAAAGGCCCGGCCATGTGGAGTCCCCGCGCCCAGTGCGACCGCGGGAAATTCATTTGGACATGGCGGGAAATCCTGGAGAACACGCCCAACTTGCACATCTGGCAAGACCAAGTGAAGGAACTCGTCGTAGGGCATGGGGAAGTGACTGGCGTGAAAACATACTTCGACATGACGATTCGGGCCCGGTGTGTCATCCTGACGGCCGGCACGTTCCTGAACGGCTTGATGCACGTCGGACATACGCAGTTGCCCGGAGGCCGGGTAGCCGAACCGGCATCATACCATTTGGCCGAATCTATCGCCATACACCGCATAAACCGCGGGCGGATGAAAACCGGGACTCCCGTCCGCATAGACGGAAGAAGCGTACATTTCGAGGAGATGGAAATACAGGACGGGGAACACGACCACCACAAATTCTCGTTCATGGGATGCGACCGGCAACTGAAACAACTTCCGTGCTGGTCCTGTTTTACCAACCCGGAAGTCCACGAAGTACTGAGAAGGGGCTTGCCTGATTCCCCCCTTTACAACGGACAAATCCGAAGCATAGGGCCTCGTTACTGCCCGAGCATCGAGACCAAGCTGGTCACTTTCCCCGAACGCGGCCGACATCAGCTTTTCTTGGAGCCGGAAGGCGAAAGCACGCAAGAATATTATTTAAACGGTTTTTCATCGAGCCTGCCGCTCCACATCCAAATCGAAGCGTTGAAAAAAATCCCGGCTTTCCGCGATCTGGCCATATATCGTCCGGGCTATGCCATAGAATACGATTATTTCGACCCCACCCAACTGGGCCACACATTGGAATCGAAAATATTGCCGGGCTTGTTCATGGCCGGACAAGTCAACGGGACCACGGGTTACGAAGAAGCTGGCGGACAAGGCATCGTAGCCGGTATCAATGCCGCCTTGAAGTGTTCCGGGAGCGCGCCTTTCATCATGCGCCGCGACGAATCCTACATCGGCGTGCTCATTGACGACTTAGTCACCAAAGGAGTGGATGAACCTTACCGCATGTTCACGTCGCGGGCGGAATACCGTATCTTGCTTCGTCAGGACGATGCCGACGCGCGCCTCACGGAGCGTTCTTACCAAATAGGGCTGGCCACGCGCGAGCGCTATGACCATTGGCTTTCCAAGAAGGAAGCTGTCGGGCGCATCCTGAATTTCTGCAATGGCTTCCTGTTGAAACCGGCCCTGATCAACTCCGGACTGGAAACCTTGGGCACGATGCCGCTCAAATACGGGTGCAAACTTTCCGAGCTGATCAACCGCCCGCAGATTACGGTGAAAGACATTGCCGAACACATCGCACCATTGAAAGGACTGCTCGACACATTGACTGACCGAAGGGAGGAAATCATCGAAGCCGCCGAAGTACTGATGAAGTACCATGGGTATATCGCCCGGGAAAGAATCATCGCCGACAAGATGCAGCGTTTGGAAAACATCAAGATAAAAGGCCGCTTCGACTACAAGAACTTGAATTCCCTGTCGACCGAAGCCCGTCAGAAGTTAGAGAGAATCAATCCGGAAACCTTGGCACAAGCCGGGCGCATACCAGGCATCTCCCCCAGCGACATCAACGTCCTGCTCGTGTTGCTGGGGCGGTAGTCCCGAGGCCATACGTTCCACGTGAAACGAAACTTAAATCACCAACAGATAAAATACTGGTTATGAACAATCCAACATTACTGAAGAACCTGCGTAACATTCCGGATTTCCCCATACCCGGAGTCCAGTTCAAGGACATAACGACGCTCTTCAAAAACGCGAGGTGCATGAAAATCATGTTGAACGAATTGTATGAAATCTATAAGGGCAGAGGCATCACAAAGGTTGTCGGCATAGAGTCGCGCGGCTTCGTCCTCGGCGCCGCCCTTGCGGTGAAGCTGGGCGCCGGTTTCGTCATGTGCCGGAAACCCGGGAAGCTCCCCGCCGAGACCTTACAGGAAAGCTATATGAAAGAATACGGCAAGGACACGATAGAAATACATAAAGACGCCATCGACAAAAAAGACGTGGTACTCATCCATGACGACCTGCTTGCCACGGGCGGTTCCATGAAAGCGGCCTACAACTTGGTGAGGAAATTCAATCCGTCACATGTCTACATCAACTTCATCATCGAACTGACAGGCGAGGGGCTGAACGGACGCGAGATTTTCGACGAAGGCATTGAAATCAGCACGCTTTTGCGTGTTTAGGAGCCGCCTTCTCGACGGGGACATGCGGCATGCCGCATCGCCCCTTCCCATATCCAATTCCAAACGTCATGGAGACCGAAGAGAAAGAAAAGCTGGATGCTTACCTGAAAGGCATCGTCCTGAACCTGCCAGACAGCCCGGGATGCTACCAATATCTGAACGACGAGGGGGAAATCATTTATGTGGGCAAGGCCAAGAACCTGAAACGGCGCGTCTATTCCTATTTCAGCAAAGACCACCAAGACCGGAAGACATCCTTGCTGGTCAGTAAAATCAGAGACATCAAGTACATCGTGGTGAACAGCGAGGAAGACGCGCTTTTATTGGAAAACAACCTTATCAAACGCTATAAGCCGCGCTACAACGTGCTGCTGAAAGACGACAAGACTTATCCCTCCGTCTGCGTGACCAACGAACATTTTCCGCGCATCTTCAAAACACGCCACTTCTTGCGCGACGGCTCCGCGTACTTCGGCCCGTACAGCCATATTCCCACGCTGAACGCCTTGCTCGAACTCATCAAGAACCTCTATCCGTTGCGCACGTGCCGCCTCGCGCTCACGCCTGAGAACATCCGCAAGGGGAAGTTCAACGTCTGCCTGGAATACCACATCAAGAACTGCAAAGGCCCCTGCATCGGGATGCAAAGCCGCGAAGAGTACCTCCGTTCCATCCGGGAGGCCAAGGAAATCCTGAAAGGGAACACGGCAGAAATCAGCCGGAACATGCTGGACGAGATGCAGGCGCTGGCGGCGGAACTGCGTTTCGAAGAGGCGCAAGCCATCAAAAGGAAGTTCGACCTCTTGGAAAGTTACAGGAGCAAGAGCGAGGTGGTGAGCAACGTCCTTCACAATATCGACGTGTTCTCCATCGAGGACGACGGGAACGCGGCTTACATCAACTACCTGCACGTGGCGAACGGGAGCATCAACCAGGCCTTCACCTTCGAATACAAGAAGCGGATGAACGAGTCTCCCGAGGAGCTGTTGGCACTGGGCATCGCGGAAATGCGGGGACGCTACAAGAGCCGCTCCAAGGAAATCATCGTCCCCTTTCCCGTCGACGTGGAAATGGAAGGCATCGCCTTCACCGTCCCGCAGAGGGGGGACAAGAAGAAACTGCTGGAACTCTCCACCCTCAACGTGAGACAATACAAGCTGGACCGGCTCAGGCAAGCCGAAAAGCTCAACCCGGAACAGAAAAGCGTGCGGCTGATGAAAGAAATCCAGCAAGCCATGCACCTTGAGAAGCTCCCCGTGCGCATCGAATGCTTCGACAATTCGAACATCTCGGGCACAGACGCCGTGGCGGCCTGCGTGGTCTTCGAGAAGTGCAGGCCCAGCAAGCGGGACTACCGCAGATACGGCATCAAGACCGTGGCCGGGGCGGACGACTACGCCTCGATGAGAGAAGTGGTGCGCCGCCGGTACGCACGCGCGGTGGAGGAGCAAGGCGAACTGCCCGACCTCATCATCACGGACGGCGGACGGGGACAGATGGAGGCGGTGCGCGAAGTGGTAGAAGGCGAGCTCGGCCTGCGCATCCCCATCGCCGGGCTGGCCAAAGACGACCGCCACCGCACCAGCGAACTGCTGTTCGGCTTCCCGCCTGTCGTCATCGGCATGAAGGCGGACAGCCCCGTCTTCCGGCTCATGGCCCGGATACAGGACGAGGTGCACCGCTTTGCCGTGACTTTCCACCGCGACAAACGCAGCAAGCGCCAGACGGCCTCGGCGCTGGACGCCATCAAAGGCATCGGCGAAAAGACCAAGACCCGGCTGCTCAAGAGGTTCAAAAGCGTGAAACGCATCCGGGAAGCCCCGTTCGACGAGCTGGCCGCGGAAATCGGGCAGGCAAAAGCGAAAATAATACGAGAAAACCTGCCCGCAGAAGCATGACGTGCCGGCTTTTTTCGTACATTTGCAAGAAACCGGACACACGCCAAACACATGAGAACCGTGATACAACGCGTCAGCCATGCGTCGGTGAGCATCGGGAGTCATTGCAAGTCGGCCATACAAGGCGGACTCTTGGTCCTGCTGGGCATAGAGGAGGCCGACGAAGAAGAGGACATAGACTGGTTGTGCCGTAAGATCACGAGGCTCCGCATCTTCGACGACGAAAACGGCGTGATGAACAGGAGCATCCTCGAGACGGGAGGCGACATCTTGGTTGTCAGCCAATTCACCCTGATGGCTTCGTACAGGAAAGGGAACCGTCCCTCGTATGTCCGCGCGGCCGGGCGCACCGCGGCCATCCCCCTCTACGAGAGCTTCTGCCGGAAGCTGGGCGAAGCGCTCGGCAAGCCCGTGCAGACGGGAGTATTCGGGGCGGAAATGAAAGTGGGCCTGCTTAACCACGGCCCCGTCACCATCTGCATGGACACCAAGGACAAGGAATGAGAGAGATGTCAAAGGTTAGATTCATAGACCTGTTTGCCGGCATCGGCGGAATCCGCATCCCGTTCGACGAGTTAGGATACCAATGCGTGTTCTCCTCGGAATGGGACAAGGCGGCCCGCGCCACATACGAGGCCAACTTCGGCGAATGCCCGCGCGGCGACATCACCCGGATAGAGGCCGGGGACATCCCTGCCCACGACCTCCTGCTGGCCGGCTTCCCCTGCCAGGCGTTCAGCATCATGGGCAAGATGAAAGGCTTCGGCGACATCCGCGGCACCATGTTCTTCGAGGTGGCCAGGATACTGGAACACCACCGGCCGCAAGCCTTGTTGCTCGAGAACGTGAAGCAGCTCGCCACCCACGACAAAGGAAGGACTTTTTCCACCATATTGCAAACGCTCGGCTCGCTCGGATACCACGTGAAATGGAGCGTATTGAACGCCTTGGACTTCGGCCTGCCGCAAAAACGGGAAAGAGTCGTCGTCGCAGGATTCTTGAACCCGCGTTCCCACGAAGCATTCGACTTCGACATCCCCAAACGGCCTTATCGCCTGGCCGACATCTTGGAACCCGACGATGCGGTCGACCGTTCATTGTTCGCCTCGGAACGCATCGTCGAAAAAAGGCGGGCGGGCGTCGCCGGGAAAAACGTGTTCCACCCCTCCGTATGGCACGAGAACAAGTCCGGCAACGTCTCCGTGCTCGACCACGCCTGCGCCCTGCGAACCGGGGCCTCGTACAACTATTTGTTGATAAACGGCATACGCCGCCCCTCCTCCCGCGAACTGCTCCGGCTGCAAGGCTTCCCCGACAGTTTCAGGATAGTCGTCCCCCACGGCGAGATACGCCGACAGACGGGCAATTCCGTGGCCGTGCCGATGATAAGGGCCGTCGCAAGGAAAATGGACGCCATCATACGCAAAGAACATGAAAAATCCCAAGCTACGCGACAGCGGCAAGCCGCATACCCATGAACCATATTCCCCCGACGAGATGCCGGACAACGCTCTCGCCGGAACCGGGAGCCACTCGGTGCATCTGCCCTGCATGGGCAAAAAGGACATCGGCGGTTCGGCTCGGGGCGGCGCGTCTCCCGATGCCGTAAGGGGCACGCGCCCTGATTCCCCGGCAGGCATTGCGGACGTCGTGCCGGGCGGCACGGCACGGCCGATGAATACGGGGAAGAACGCCCGCCCTTTCACGGCAAAGGCCGCGAGGCGGACGGGCGGGCACCGCACGCCCGACCGTTCCCATGGCGTCCCGGCTCCCCGCAAAGGCATGCAAGAAACAGGGCAGGCCGTGCCCGGGACACGGGACGGACGGGCCGACGTCGCGCAAGGCCGCCGCGCCACCCTGCGCACTCCCGCGGCCGGATCCGGCACAAGGAAGCCGCCCGTCCTGCAAGAAGGCGGCATTTCGGGAGCATCAAATACGATTCGTCATGGACAGACATAACGAGATAACCTTGGACGAGGCGCAACGGGCCGTGGACGAGTGGATAAAGACCTACGGCGTGCGCTACTTCAGCGAACTGACCAACATGGCCTGCCTGACGGAGGAGGTGGGCGAACTGGCCCGCGTCATGGCCCGCCGCTACGGCGACCAGTCTTTCAAGGACGGCGAAAGCCGCGACATGGAAGAAGAGATGGCCGACGTGCTCTGGGTACTGATTTGCATGGCCAACCAGACGGGAGTGAACCTGACGGAGGCGTTCCGCAAGAGCATCGGGAAGAAGAGCCGGAGAGACAAAGAACGACATATCAACAATCCTAAACTACATGAATCATGAGCGAGAACACACATCAGCACGAGCCTGAAACCAGCAAGTACGAACAGGCATTGAAGAAGTACGACCTCGACCTCAGCGACGAGGCCGTGAAAGAAGCCGTGGCGGGAATCATCGCCGGGAAAGTGCCGGAGAACGACACCGCGGAAGTCAAGAGATTCCTGATGGGCAGCGTGGAGCTGACCTCGTTGAACACCACGGACAGCGAGGAAAGCATCCTCCGGTTCACGGAACGCGTGAACGCGTTCGAGGACGCCTACCCCGACCTTCCGCACGTGGCCACCATCTGCGTCTACCCCTGCTTCGCGAAAATCGTCAGCCAGTCGCTCGAAGTGGAGGGCGTGGAAGTGGCCTGCGTCTCGGGCAGCTTCCCCTCCTCGCAAGCCTTGATCGAAGTCAAGGTGGCCGAAACGGCCCTGGCCATCAAGGACGGCGCCACGGAGATAGACATCGTCATGTCCGTCGGCAAGTTCCTGAGCGGCGACCACGAGACGCTCTGCGACGAAATCAGCGAACTGAAAGCGGCCTGCGGCGGCCACAAGATGAAGGTCATCCTCGAAACGGGATGCCTGAAGACCGCCGCGAACATCAAGAAGGCCTCCCTGCTGGCCATGTACGCCGGGGCGGACTACATCAAGACGTCCACGGGGAAGCTCGAGCCGGCCGCCACGCCGGAAGCCGCCTACGTCATGTGCCAGGCCATCAGGGAGTACTACGAAGAAACGGGCATACAGATAGGATTCAAGCCCGCGGGAGGAATGCACACGGTGCATGACGCCCTTGTCTACTACACCATCGTCAAAGAGGTCCTGGGCGAAAAATGGCTTACCAACCGGTGGCTGCGCCTCGGCACGAGCCGGCTGGCCAACCTGCTGCTGGGCGAAGTGACGGGAGAAGAGTTGAAATTCTTCTGAACCCTCCCTCCTGACGTTTTGACAAAACGTCAAACGCGCCCCGCGAGAACGGCGTATTCGCGCGCCGGCGGGGCACGCCCCGGCTTCGCGCGATTCTCGCGCGTTCGGGGAATGACACTTTGACAGCCATGCGGGCGGTTTGCTTTCAACTTGGAAGGCCGGGCGGCGCGGCCGCCCGCGAGAGGACGGATGCCTGTCACGGAAAAGCCGGAAACGGCGACAAACGTGGCAGGCATCCTTGCATACATTTCCGTCCCGAACAGGAGGAAAAACCTTCATTCCCGGCGTCCTTGTCCCCGATTCCAGCCCGTTTCCGCGCCCTTTCCCTGAGATTCCCGCCGCAATCTGCCGAGAAACATTTTCCGCTTTCAGCCGAACGGCCTTCCGTCCGGCTGAAAGAAAATCGGATTTTCACGGGGAAACGCGCCATGGGAGCAATAATCCCGCCTTGAATGTTAAAGAAAGGACATCCTTTCCCTCTATTTCATCCGTCCGGCACCGCGGCCCGTCACGGGGAAAATAGCAAAATGACGCCCGCGACACGCACGAAAGGGCTTCCTGCGGCACCGGGACATGTCACCGCGTGACGCCAGACTGCCACGGCGGCATCTCCCGATGGACATTTCCAGGCATGGCGGCCTTTTACTGCTTCACCAAGGTCAACGCTTCCACGCCGTCCTCGTCCAGCAACGCGGCCGAATGCACGTCCTTGACGGTAAAGCTCCTTGTCTTCCTCATGGCCTCCATGATTCTCCTTTCCACCGTCATGCCCGGCCCGGCCATCATCGTGGTAAGCAGCTTGTCGAACTTCAGCGAAGCGGGCTTCCCCTCTTCCTGTCCGATGCCGCCGTTCACGATGTTGCATCCGGCGTTGCCGTGCAATGTCTTCTTGCCGGAGTCGAATTCAAGGAACGGGGCTTTCTCCGTCTTTTCAACGTCCTCCACCGCGTCGCCGTACACCTTCGCGATATTCCACCTGCCGTCCAGGGAAGCCAAGGTCGCGGCGGGCCGTCTGCTCAGCGTGAACAGCGCGCGGCCGTCGCCGTCCGTCAGGGTCAGGTCCTGCCCCGTGCCCTCATAGCCGGCCACGTTCCCCAAGGCTTCCAGCACGGCGCGTTCGGTGTCCATGTCGTCGCAGAGCATCCGCGTGGAAACCACCTGGCCGAAAGACAGGCGCCCGGCCCGGCCTTTGTCCACGTGGACAGTTCCCGTGATGCGGTTGCATCCGGCGCAGCCGTATATCCTGTCCTCTTTCAGGTTCAGCCCGATAAAGACATCCTTGTCGGCCGAAGCCTCTTTCCCGTTCACGGTGACGACATTCCATTCGCCCTCCAATGCGCCGGTCTGCAGGGCGTTCCTGCCGCTCCCGCAGCCGCTTGCCAATACGGCGGCGAGAAAGGCCGCCCCCATCGCGTTTGATTTCTTCATTTCTGTGTTCTTTGAGTTGGTTGATATTGTCAGATGAAAATGCGCTCCTTCCCCCTCGTGCCGCCTCCCTTTCAAGGCGGGATCCCGCGACCCGCATGCCGCAAGGACAGGAGGGTGCCCCCTCGCCCCGCCGGCACGGACTTGCCGGCCCGCGTTGCAAAAGTATGTATTTTAATCCATAGCGGCCTCATCGCCCGCCACGATTTAACACAAATTCAATATGCGCAGCGCGGTCGTCCCCCGCAAGCGAGCGTCGCCGTGACGGCGGACGCCCCGGCGGGGACGGCGGACGCCGCGGACGAGGCTTGCCGGCGCGGCGACGGCTCCCGCCCGGATTGTCCCGCCCGTCCCGGCAGACCGCCCGTCCCGGCTTTGCCGAAGCGCGGCCCGCTTCCGGCGCGCCCGGACGCGACCGCAAGCGGACAGGCTTCGTCCGTCCCGAAGACGCCCGTCCCCTCTCCCTCAAAAATATGGGGTTTTTATCAGTCCCAATCCATATTTTCATTAATTTTGCACGGCATCTAACAGCTCACCTCATGAAAAGAACCTTGTTTTTATTGCACGCTCTTTGCCTGTCTTGCATGACGCCCGCGCTCCCGCAGGACTCGCAAGGATATTCTTTCATGCACATCAACAGCGAGACCGGGCTGTCGCAAAGCAACGTGAAGGCCATCATACAAGACAGTTACGGCTTCATGTGGTTCGGGACGAAAAACGGCCTGAACCGCTACGACGGCCAAAGGGTCGTCCGGTTCGACTGTTACGACCATGCACGCCGGCGCGGAAACCAGAACATCTCGGCCCTGTTCGAAGACGACCGGCGCATCCTGTGGATAGGCACCGACGAGGGGGTGTTCCGATACGATCCGGCGGCCGACGTGTTCACGTTCCTGGACGCCCGGACGGACAAGGGGGAGACCATTACCAGCTGGATTTCCACCATATTGGAGGACGCGAAAGGGGACATCTGGATATGCGCCCCGAGCCAAGGCATATTCCGTTACGACGAGAAGAGGCTTCACCGCTATTCCGATTTCCCCGACGGGTCCTATCCCCACAACATCTGCATCTGCGACAACGGGGACATTTACGCCGTGTCGTGGTACACCGGGCTCCTCAAATATGACGCCCGCGGCCGGCGCTTCGTCCAGATAAAGGAAGACGCAGGAGGGCGCCCGTTGCTGGACTTGGAAATCAACACGCTGAGCCAGCAGGGGGACCGCCTGGTCATGAGCATACAGAACGGCGACCTTAAGAAATACGACTTCCGGAGGAACAAGCTGGAAGACGTCACGCTGCAAAGCCTGCGACACACCTTCACGAGGTTTGCCACCGTGTACGGGGACGAGATTTACGCCGGCACGTACGACGGCTTGTATGTCATCAATGAAAAAGCGCGATCCGTCAGGCACTTCGGCCAAGACCTGCTCAATCCCTCCGGGCTGGCCGACAATATAGTGTATTCCGCTTACCGCGACCGTGAAGGAGGACTGTGGGTCGGCACGATGTACAGCGGGGTCAACTATTTGCTCAACAACACCTTCGCCTTCCGGAAGTATCTGCCCGGCTACCGGGAGAATTCCCTTTCCAGCAAGAGGATTCGGGAACTGGCCGAAGACGGGCGCGGGAACCTTTGGATCGGGACGGAAGACGCCGGCATCAACGTCATGTCGCTCGCCAGCCACGAGGTGAGGCGTTATCCTCTCCCCCAGGCGAACTTCAACACCCACGTCACAATCGTGGTCGGCGCCTACGGCGACAACGTGTACTGCAGCCTCTACAAAGACGGGCTGGTGGTCGTCGACGGCCAGGGCAAATCCACATTCTACAACTACAACGAACTTCATGTGGGCTCCGGCGGATGCAGCATCTACGCGCTTTACATGGACCGCGAGGGGACGCTCTGGGCGGGGTCGGACTTCGGCGTGTTCTATGCCCCCAAGGGGACTTTCAGGTTCACCGCCCTCCCGGAACTGAAAGGCCAATGGGTGTTCGACATCTTGCAGGAAAAGAACGGCACGTTCTGGTTTGCCACGATGGGAGAAGGCGTCTGGAAGTATGATCCCCGGAACAACGCGTTCAAGCACTACACGAACAAGGACGGGGCGTCAGGCAGGGCCGGCTCCAATCCCGTCAGTTCCAATTCCGTCAGTTCGCTGATGCAGGACAGCAAGGGGAACGTCTGGCTCTCCACCGACCGCGGCGGCCTTTGCCGTTACAATCCGAAGGGAGACGACTTCACAAGGTTCTCCGTGGAAGAGGGCATGCCGGACGACGTGGCCTACAAGGTGCTGGAGGACGACTACGGCTACCTGTGGTTCGGGACCAACAGGGGGCTGGTCCGCTTCAAGCCCGAGACGAAAGAGATTCGGGTATTCACCGTGCACGACGGCCTGTGCGGCAACCAGTTCAATTACAAATCGGCGGTGAAAGGCAGCGACGGCAATTTCTATTTCGGCAGCATAGAAGGCCTGGTCTCCTTCAACCCCAATGTCAGGGAACGGACAGCCCCCGTGCCCCCCATCTACGTCACGCGCTTCTCCATCTTCAACGAAGAGGTGACGGTGCATACTCCCGGCTCCCTTCTCAAACAGAGCATCATCGGGACGGACAAGATAGTATTGCCTTACAACCAAGCCAACATCAGCTTCGACATAGCCCTGCTTTCCTACTCCACGTCACAGACCAACGAATACTTCTACAGACTGGAACCCGTCGACAAGCAATGGATACGCAAGGAGGCGGGGAACAGCATATCCTACGCCAATCTGGCTCCGGGCAAATACGCCTTGCACCTGCGCGCCACCACGAACGAAGGCGCGCCGGGAAACGCCCGGTACGCGACCCGCTCGCTGTCCATCGTCATCCTGCCCCCTTGGTATGCTTCCACATGGGCGTACATCATTTACGCCATACTGGGGAGTTGCGCGTTCTGCGGCGGGTTCTACTGGTACTGGAGACACAAGAACAAACAAATTTCCGAGCAACAGAAGCTGTTCGAAATGGAGAAAGAAAAAGAGCTCAACCAGAACAAGGTGGAGTTCTTCACGAAGATAGCACACGAAATCAGGACCCCTCTGACCCTGATTAACGGGCCGCTGGAAATCATACAAGAAATGCACATTCAGGACGAGAAACTGAACAAGAACCTGAATGTCATGGCCACCAACACGAAACGGCTGCTCGACTTGGCCTCGCAGCTGCTCGACTTCCAAAAGATGGGCTCCAACAAACTGACCTTGAACTACGAAGTCGTGAACATATCCGAACTGCTGCAAGAAACAGTCAACCGTTTCGAGCCTACTTTCACCCACCTGCACAAGGAGCTGAAAGTGGAGAAGCCCGGGAACGACATCATCGCCCGCGTCGACAAAGAGGGCATAACCAAAATCCTAAGCAACCTGCTCAACAACGCCTTGAAATACGGCGACCGGCATGTCTCTGTCAAACTGGGCGATCGCGACGGGAGCTTCTCGGTCAGCGTATGCAGCGACGGGGCCAGGATTCCCGAGGAGAAAGCGGAGCAGATTTTCGAACCGTTCTTCCAGGAAGCGGGGAAGAAGGAAGAAAGACAAGGAGTAGGCATCGGCCTGGCTCTGGCGCGTTCCTTGGCCTTGCTGCATAAGGGGACTCTCATGCTCGACACAAGCCAGCCCGGCAACACCTTCGTGCTGACCGTCCCCCTCAACACGGAGGACATGACGGAGGACGGGGACAAATCCTTCGGCAAAGACGACTTCCCGCTGGCCGAAACCACTTCGGCCGAAGAATGCGCCGAAGGCAATGTCATCCTCATCGTGGAAGACGAGGAAAGCATACGCGACTTCATGAAGGAAAGGCTCTCGCCGCTCTTCATCGTGGAAACGGCGTCTTCCGGCAGGGAAGCCCTCGACATCTTACGGAAAGAACATATAGACCTCGTCATCAGCGACGTGATGATGCCGGGAATGAACGGCTACGAGCTCTGCGCCGCCATCAAATCGGACATCAGCCTGTGCCATGTCCCCGTCATGTTCCTTACGGCCAAGAACGACATGGACAGCAAGATCAAGGGGCTGAAGGCGGGAGCCGAAGCCTACATCGAGAAGCCGTTCTCCTACGATTACCTGAAGGCACAGCTCCTGTCCCTCCTCGACAACCGGCAGAAAGAGCGCGAGGCTTTCTCCAAACGCCCGTTCTTCCCCATGCGGAACATGCAGATGAGCAGGGAGGACGAAGAGTTCATGGGCAAGGTCATCGAAGTAATCAATGCCAACTTGGAAGACGAGACGTTCAACGTGGAACGCATGGCGGAGGACTTGTGCCTGAGCCGTTCGAGCCTGCTACGTAAAATCAAGACATTATTCAACCTGTCCCCGATAGACTTCATCCGGCTGATTCGTCTCAAAAAGGCGGCCGAGCTCATTCAGGAGGGGAAATACCGGGTAGGGGAAATCTGCTACATGGTGGGATTCAGTTCGCACTCCTATTTCAGCAAGCTCTTCTCCAAGCAGTTCGGCATGACCCCCAAGGACTTCGAGAAGCAAATCTCGAACACCCGCAGCAAGGTACGGAATTCACAAGAGATAAACATAGAAGATTTGATCCAAGGCAACAAGACAGACCCGTAAGAAGCGGAATGCGTCAAAAGTGGCATTTTATGGAGTGCCTCTTTTAGCCGGATCGCTTCCCGACCCTTACATTTGCATGGCCGGATCGACAACTGCGGCGCAGCCGGTGAAAGGCAATCCGGCTTTTCCGTAAACGACCGCCGGATAAGATATTCACTAATCTGTCATGAAGACAAAAGAACTGTTGACGCCATCGGAAGCGGGCCGCGCTTCGGCAATGCCGGAACGGGCGTGGCGTTGCGCCCGGCTTGCGCCGCTGTTGAGCCTGTCGCTGTGGAACACGTTCTGTTCATCGCAAGTTTTCGCGCAAGCAAGCTATCTGCATAGCGGTACTCCGAATGCTGCTTGGATCGTGATTCCCGAAGAAGAAGTAGGGAAAGACATCGGGTCGCTTGTCCGGAACGGATACCGGCATCCCAAAGCCGTCGAAGCCATCGTGCCGGGCACGGTTTTCGCCTCGTTCGTGGCCGCCGGCCTGGAAAAAGACCCGAATTTCGGAGACAACATACAGAAAGTCGACCGGAAGAAATATGACCGCAGCTTCTGGTATCGCACGGAATTCAAGATTCCGGCGGACTTCGACAAAGAAATCATCTGGTTGAATTTCGACGGGATTAACCGTAAAGGCCGGATTTACCTGAACGGCAACCATCTCGGGGATTTGGACGGCTTCATGCACCGCGGGCATTTCGACGTGACCCGGTTGGCAGACCGCGGCGGCCTCAACACATTGGCCGTGCTGGTCGATATTCCCCGCGCTCCCTTGGCCAATCAGGGAAGTCCCAATTACCTTTCCAGCGGCGGGTGGGACTGGATGCCCTACGTCCCGGGACTCAATTCAGGCATCACCGACAAGGTCTGGCTGGAAAATACGGGGAAATTCACGATCACAGACCCTTGGATGAGATCGAAGCTCGTCTCCCGTTCCCTCGCGGAACTCACTCTTCAAGCCGAAGTGACCAACAACGGCGACACACAAGGCAAGGCCACGGTAAAGGGTACCATCACCCCGGGCGACATCACTTTCAGCCAGGAAGTGATGTTGCGAGCCGGAGAGACCAAGACCGTCAAATTCGACAAGCGATACTTCCCCCAGATGGTCGTGAACAACCCCCGGCTCTGGTGGCCCGACGGGTATGGCGAGCCTCGTCTCTACACCTGCCGTCTGGAGGTGGAGGACGAAGGCGAGACTTCCGAAACCGAGGAATTCCGTTTCGGCATACGACAATATTCATACGACAAGAAGAACGGCATATTTCATTTGTACGTCAACGGCATCCCCGTATTCGTAAAAGGGTCTGACTGGGGTATGAGCGAATATATGCTGCGTAGCAGTCCCGAACACATCCGCACTTGGGTCAGGCTGAACAAGGAAATGAATTTCAACATGATACGAAACTGGCTCGGCTCGGTCACGGAGGAACAGTTCTACGAAAGCTGTGACGAACTCGGTATCATGGTGTGGGACGATTTCTGGATTAACTCCAACCCTGACCTGCCGCACGACCTGAATGTGTTCAACAACAACATGATGGAGAAAATCAGACGCTTCCGCAATCATGCCTGTATCGCTGTCTGGTGCGGCGACAACGAAGGCACGCCGGAACCGCCCCTTGCGGGATGGATGGCCGAAAACATACGCACGTTCGACGGCGGAGACCGGCATTTCCAACCTTGCTCCAACAATGGCGGCCTAAGCGGAAGCGGCCCGTGGGATGCCAAAGACCCGCGCTGGTACTTCACGGCTTATCCCGACTGCAAGTCGGGCAGCGGCTTCAAGCGCGGCTGGGGCTTCCGCACGGAAATCGGCACGGCGGCAGTGCCCAATTACGAAAGCCTCGTGAAATTCATGCCCGACGGATGCTTATGGCCCGTCAACGAAATGTGGAACCTCCACTATTTCGGCCCGTCGGCTTTCAATGCCGGGCCGGAACGGCATGCGGCGGTCATCGAGGAGCGCTACGGGGGCGCGAAGGACGCAAGGGAATTCTGCACGAAGTCTCAATGGGTGAGCTATGAAAGCAACAAGGCTCTCTTCGAGGGCTGGCTCGACCATATGTGGGACGACGCCACGGGAGTCATGCTTTGGATGAGCGGCGCATCTTATCCCAGCATGGTATGGCAGACCTACGACTACTATTACGACCTCACGGGAGCATACTTCGGATGCAAGCAAGCTTGTGAGCCGGTACATATCTATTGGAACCCCGTGACCGAAGAAGTGAAAGTGGCCAACACGACCGCAAAAGACTACGACGGACTGACGGCCGAAGCCGTCGTATACAATATGGACGGCAAGCCCGTGGCTCGCTACGGCGAGAAGGCCGCCGTCAACTCCGCGTCCAACTCCGCGGCACAGTGTTTCAAGCTCAAGTTCGATACCGGCCGCGACATTCTTTCCTTGGGATGTCCGGCATACGCCTCTTCGACTAACCAAGGCGAACCGGCCTTTGTGACCGACGGCAAGGACGACACCCGTTGGGCGGCAGTCCGTGCCGACAACGAATGGATTTGCGTAGACCTTGGCAGCGAAAAGCCGGTAGGCGGCGTGCGCCTGAACTGGGAAGCCGCATACGGCAAATCTTACAAGATACAAGTTTCCGACGATGCCAGGAACTGGACGGAAGTCTACAAGACCGAAGAAGGGCGTGAAGGTATCAACGAGGTGCTTTTCCCGGAAGAAATCAAAGCCCGTTATGTACGCATGCTGGGCATGGAATTGGGCTGGTGGTTCGGTTACTCCTTGTGGAGCATGGACGTATTGGGCGGCACGAAACCTTCCGAGGGGTTGAGCGACGTGCATTTCCTCCGCCTGACCTTGAAAGACAAGGACGGCAAGGTGATTTCCGAGAACAATTACTGGAGAGGCAACGAACGTACGAATTTCAAGGCTCTCGACCAACTCCCTGGCGTAAGATTGAACGTGTCCTCCAGGCTGGCACGGAAAGACGGGAAGGCAACGATACAAGCCACCATCGGGCTGCCCGGATCAGCCGGCGCCGTGGCCTTCGGCGTGCGCGTGCAGGCCGTACGCGCTTCCGACGGCGAACGCCTGCTTCCCGCCCTCATGAACGACAACTATTTCACATTGATGCCCGGCGAGAAGAAGGACATCCGAATCA
>CAYPMY010000006.1:18438-29228 GCA_964412085.1 uncultured Paraprevotella sp.
AAAGTCACGCTGCCCGCACTTTTCACGGACAACATGATCATCCAGCAACAGACCGCCATGGCTTTGTTCGGAAAAGCGCGCCCGGACAAGAAGGTCAGTATCAAGACAAGCTGGGACAACCGGAATTATGAAACGGAAGCCGACGCGCAAGGGAACTGGCGAGCCAGCGTCTCCACTCCGGCAGCCGGAGGCCCCTACCGCATCACATTCTCCGACGGGGAAAAAACCGTGTTGGAAAATGTCATGGCAGGCGAAGTCTGGTTCTGCTCCGGACAGTCCAACATGGAAATGCCGGTAGCGGGATGGGGGAAGATAAAAGACTACGAACAGGAAATCGCCGCCGCCGACTATCCCGGTATCCGGCTGTTCCAAGTGAAGAAGCGCACTTCCGTGGCTCCTCTCGACGCTTGGCAGGTTGAATCCACCATGGGCGGATGGAAAGAATGCTCACCGTCCACGGTCCCGGAGTTTTCCGCCGTGGCTTACCTTTACGCCCGCGAACTGCACAGGAAACTGGACGTTCCCGTCGGGGTCATCGACTGCACATGGGGAGGCACCCCGGCCGAAGCCTGGACTTCTTCCGAGTCTCTCAAACAAGTCATGGGGTACCAGAAGAAAATAGGGAAGCTGGAAGCATTGGGCTTCGACCGGGACAAGATCATGGCTGAATACGAAAAAGAACAAACATCATGGAAGGCCGACATCGGCAAAATAGACAAAGGATACCAAAACGGAAAGGCATGTTGGATCGGCAACGACGTGGACGACAACGACTGGTCGCAAATGGAACTGCCGGGCTACTGGGAAGGCAAAGGATTGCCCGGTTTCAACGGCGTGGTCTGGTTCCGCAAGCAAATTGAAGTCCCTGCGGACTGGGCCGGCAAGAACCTGCAGTTGAACCCCGGTGTCATCGACGATGAAGACATCGTGTATTGGAACGGAGAACAAATCGCCAGCGGCGCAGGCTACAACGTACAACGCCATTACACCGTACCGTCCCGTTTAGTCAAAGCCGGCAGGAACACCTTGGCCATCAAAGTCAGCGACACCGGCGGCGAAGGCGGCATCGCCGGAAAAGCAGAGGACATGAACCTCAAGCTTTCCGACCGGACTTCCCTGTCCTTGGCCGGAAACTGGAAATACCGTGTAGGATGCTCTTTGGCCGACATACCACCCGCACCGGCATATCCGGAACACTCGTCTTTCCCGTCCGTGCTTTTCAACGGCATGGTCCACCCGTGCCTGGAATATCCCGTCAAAGGTGTCATCTGGTACCAGGGGTGCAACAATGTGGGACGGGCAGAAGAATATGAAAGCCTCTTCCAGACGCTTATCACCGACTGGCGCAAGCAGTTCGGACAGCCCGACATGCCTTTCTATTTCGTACAGTTGGCCAACTATCTGGAGCGCAAGCTTGTTCAGTCGGACTCTCCCTGGGCCGCCCTCCGCGAGGCGCAATCCAAAGCACGACATCTGGCCCACACCGGTATGGCCGTCAATATAGACATCGGCGAAGCACATGACATCCACCCTAAGAACAAGCAGGAAGTGGCACGCCGCCTGGCTGTCATCTCACTGGCCGACACCTACGGACAGGAAATGCCCGCCCAAGCACCGATTTACGATGACTATACTGTAGAAGAAGGCGGCAAAGTGCGCGTTTCGTTCACGATACCTGCCATCGGCGAACGCTTCGAACAGAACAAAGACATCAAAGGCTTCACCATTGCCGGCCCCGACCATGTGTTCTACCCTGCCGAAGCCTATACGGACGGCGACGAAGTGGTGGTCTGCTCACACTATGTCAAAGTACCGGTAGCCGTCCGTTACGGATGGGCAGACAATCCAGAGTGCACCTTGCGTACGCCCGCCAACCTGCCGGTAGCCCCTTTCCGTACCGACGACTGGTAAACCATCTTCCGATAGTAAACAAATCCCATGACTTATGAGAATTAAGGCCATTGATTCCATCGAAAGCAGGTTATGCTCCGGCCATGCCCGGACGGGTTCGACGTTGCACTCAGCTTGCACCGCTGCTTTGTCTTTATGCCTGTTCACGCTGGCCACGGCGGCCTCTGCGGATGAGTCCATCAATATCAACACAGACCGGGTCGGGCTGGTACTTCGTGTTGCCGACAACGGCAGGCTTTACCAGTCCTATTTGGGCAAACGATTGGCCGACGAAAGCGATTTGCAACATTTACCCAAAGGCAACGAGGCTTACCTGACCCATGGCATGGAGGACTATTTCGAACCGGCCATCGAACTACGCCACGACGATGCCAACCCGTCGTTGCTGCTCAAATATGTGTCGCACACGTACAAGAACGTGCAACCGGGAGTGGACGAAACGGCCATTACCTTGCAGGACGACAAATATCCTGTCACCGTGAAGCTGCATTATGTGGCCTACTCCGAAGAAAACATCATCAAGGTCTTCACCGAAATCAGCCATCAGGAAAAGGAACCGCTGAAACTGGAACGTTACGCCTCCGCCATGCTCCATTTCAGCCGGCAGGCCTACTACCTGACGGAGTTCTCGGGAGACTGGGCTTGCGAGGCCTCGATGACCACCGCTCCGCTCGACTTCGGCAAGAAAGTGCTTGACACGAAGCTCGGCGCGCGTGCCGACATGTTCACCCCTCCCATGTTCATCCTCTCCCTCGACAAGGAATCTTCCGAGAACGAAGGCGAAGTGGTTTTAGGGACTTTGGGGTGGACGGGTAACTTCCGTTTCACGTTCGAAGTGGACAACAAGAAAGACCTTCGCGTCATTGCCGGCATCAACCCGTATTTCTCGGAATACTCGTTGCCCGGAGGCGAAACGTTCCGTACTCCGGATTTCTACTTCACTTACAGCGACCGCGGACGCGGACAGGCCAGCCGCGACTTCCATGACTGGGCGCGGAAATACCAGCTCAAGGACGGACGGGAAGACCGCATGACACTGCTCAACAACTGGGAAGCCACCGCATTCGACTTCGACGAGGACAAGTTGGCAGGGCTGATGGGCGACGCCGTGAAATTGGGAGTGGACATGTTCCTGCTCGACGACGGGTGGTTCGGGAACAAATACGAACGCCACAGCGACACGCAAGGACTGGGAGACTGGGACGAGACACGGCGCAAATTGCCCCACGGCATCCGGAAACTGGTCGACGAAGCGGCCCGGCGCCACATCAGGTTCGGCATCTGGATAGAGCCTGAAATGGTCAGCCCCAAAAGCGAACTTTACGAGAAGCATAAGGATTGGGTGATTCACTTGCCCAACCGCGACGAGTATTATTTCCGCAACCAGATGGTACTTGACCTGAGCAACCCCGACGTGCAGGATTTCGTGTTCGGCGTAGTGGACGGACTGATGACCCGATATCCGGGCATCGCCTATTTCAAATGGGACTGCAACAGCCCGATTACCAATATCTACTCTCCGTATCTGAAAGACAGGCAGACCCATCTCTATGTGGACTATGTGCGTGGATTTTACAAGGTGCTGGGCCGCATCAAGGCCAAATATCCCGAACTGCCGATGATGCTTTGTTCCGGTGGCAGCGGCCGTATCGACTACGAGGCATTGCAGTACTTCACGGAGTTCTGGCCCAGCGACAACACCGACCCCGTGCAGCGCCTGTTCATCCAATACGGTTACTCGTTCTTCTATCCGGCCAAGTCCATGAGCGCCCACGTGACCACGTGGAACAAGGACGCTGGCATCAAATTCCGCACGGACGTGGCCATGATGGGCAAGCTCGGCTTCGACATCAAGCTCAGCGACATGAGCGGAGACGATCTTACCTATTGCCAAGATGCCGTGAAGAACTACAAGCGCTTGCGCCCGGCCATCATGGAAGGCGACCTCTACCGCCTGGTGTCTCCGTACGACGGCACGCGCGACCATGCAGCCAACCAGTTTGTCAGCAAGGACAAGGACAAGGCCGTGGTATTCGCATTCGACGTATATCCGGGCTACGGGGAGAAAGTCCTGCCCGTGCGTCTGGAAGGACTGGATGCAGGCAAGCCGTATCGCGTGAAAGAAATCAACCTGATGCCGGACCAAGGCTCGTCACTTGAAGGTAACGACGGCGTGTTCTCCGGTGATTACCTGATGAAAGTCGGGCTGAACCTCCTCACCGGCAACAAGCTTCACAGCCGTGTGGTGGAAATCACTGCCGAATGAGCGCCGGAACGGGAAAGCGGAAAAGCGGCGCGAGGCGGAAGCTGGTGCCGGACTCGTTCGGGTATCGCGGAGCCGGGGTTCGCTTTCAGATAGAATCAAATCGGAAGTCAAATATCAAGACAAGGAAATGGAAATCAGAAGTTATGTCATAGGGGTATCCGCTGCGGCATGCAGCGCGCTGCCTTTTGCGCATGGTCTGGCATGGGAAGGGAATGTGCTGGTCTCCACACCGCACACATCCATGCTTCTGCATGCCGGCGAAGGCCAGGATTTGCGCTTCGCCTATTTCGGCGACCGCATCGAAGAGAGCCAGATACGACAGATTCACGATGCATGGGACGGACTGAACCGCACGGCATACCCGACTTTCGGCCAGCCGCCCCATCAGGTTTTTGCCTTGCAGGCCGTACATGACGACGGGAACTGGACTACCGACCTGACTGTGGACAAGGTGGAGGTCTCTACCCTTGACAACGCCAGACTTACGGCCATCACGCTGAAAGACAAGGTTTATCCTTTCCAAGTGAAGCTCTATTACAAGGCTTACGGCGACATCGACATGATCGAGACGTGGAGCGAGATTTCACATGTGGAAAAGAAAACCGTCGTGCTGAAACGTTTCGACTCCGGCCATTTCCTGATACGGCGCGGCGATGTATGGATTTCCCATCTCCATGGCTCATGGGCTTCCGAAACATACGTGACCACCGAACCGCTCACACCGGGCATTAAGATGATAGAAAACGTGGACGGTGCCCGCAACGGACATCTCGACCATCCCGAAGTCATGTTCTCGCTCGACGGGAAGCCGCGCGAGAACGAAGGACGTGTCATCGGAGCCGCCCTCTGTTGGAGCGGGAACTACTCCATCCGCATGGTGACGGACAATAATTTCGTACACCGCGTCTTTGCCGGCATCGACAGCGAAAGCTCGGAATACAAGCTGGCTCCGAAAGAAGTGTTCACCACCCCGAAACTGGCTCTCACCTATTCCGATGAGGGTCTGGGCGGTGCCAGCCGCAACTTCCACCGCTGGGCACGTCACGCCGGCATGCTGCACCACGGCGACCAAGTACGTCCCGTGCTGCTCAACAGCTGGGAAGGCGTGTACCTCGATGTCAACGAACCGGCCATGTCCGGGATGATGAAAGACATCGCCGCATTAGGCGGCGAACTGTTCGTCATGGACGATGGGTGGTTCGGGGACAAGTACCGTCGCGTACACGACGACTCTTCCTTGGGAGACTGGGTGGTAGACCGGGAAAAACTGCCGAACGGGCTTGAGAACCTCGTCCAGACGGCCGGCCGGAACGGCATCAAGTTCGGCATCTGGATAGAGCCGGAAGCCGTGAACAGCAAGAGCGAACTCTTCGAGAAGCATCCCGATTGGGCTTTGCAAGTCAAAGGCCGCCCCTTGCAATACGGGCGGGGCGGCACACAAATGCTGCTCGACGTATGTAATCCCGAAGTTCAGGATTTCATGTTCGGCATCGTGGACGGCTTGCTCGGCAAGCATCCGCAGATTGCCTACATCAAATGGGATGCCAACGCGGAACTGAAAAACTATGGCTCCACCTATCTGCCCCGAGACAAACAGTCGCACATATACATCGAATACCATCTCGGCTTGAACAAAGTGCTCGAACGCATCCGCGCCAAGTATCCCGACGTGCTGATCCAGGCCTGCGGCAGCGGGGGCGGCCGCGCCAATTACGGCATCATGCCCTACTTCGACGAGCTTTGGGTGAGCGACAATACGGATGCCCTCCAACGCATCTATATGCAATGGGGCACTTCCTACTTCTATCCGTCCAACGCCATGGCACAGCACGTCAGTGCCTCGCCCAACCACCAGACGGGCCGCGTCATACCCGTCAAGTTCCGTTGCGACGTGGCCATGAGCGGACGGCTCGGCATGGAATTGCAACCCTCCAAGATGTCGGAAAAAGAATACCGGCAAACGGCACAGGCCATAAAGGACTACAAATCCGTGCGCGATGTCATCCAGCTCGGCAACCTTTACCGCCTGGTCTCCCCGTACGACCACAAAGGCGTCGCCTCGCTGATGTACACCGGCGACAAGGGAGACAAGGCCGTGTTCTTCGCCTACAAGACGGAACATTTCCACAACCAGGTGATACCGCGCGTTTGCCTGCGCGGGTTGAACCCGTCCAAAAACTACCGGGTACGCGAATTGGACGTCAAGGCAGACGGAGAACCTTGTTTTCTGGACGGCAAGACGTTCTCCGGCATCCTGCTGATGAACACCGGCATCGAGATGCCGCTCGGCGGCGATTATGCCAGTTGCGTACTGGAACTCACCGCCGAGTGAACGGTCCCGTCCTTCCGCGCGGAAGGCTTCCTGGGGACCCGGGGCTTGTACTTTTCTCAGGGTACAAGCCCCTTTTCCGTGAAGGGGCACAGGCAAGGAAAGAGGGAGCAGACCGAAGCCACGCCCTTCGCCCCGCACGGCCGGCCTGCCGGCCGTGCGACGGACGGGAATCATGACCTGCGCCGCAGGAATGGCAGGCACGGACTGCGTCCTCGGGACGATGCCGGAAAAACCGCCCGCCGCCGCGGCGCGTGTGCGTTCGGGCGCGAAAATAAGGAAAAGACGGCGACACACGATATACATTTTTATTATTATCTTTGTCCGTATCACTCTGAAAACCGATAAACGTGGGTTTCATACGATATATATTGTGGGGATGCATGCTCTGCTTTCCCCTGACGGCGCAAGCATGCCTGGAGTCTGCCGACTCTGTCATCAGCCGGATGCACCGCGCCGCTTCGCAATACGTGGATTTCATCCATGAATACCGCGCAGAGCTATACATCAAGGCCCAGTTGGACATCATCAGGAAAAACCGGGGGTTCCGCTTCATTCCCGGACTGTTCAGGATCCCGAAAGATGCCAACCGCTTCATCGTGGAGACATACAGCGACCTCCACTACACCGCTCCCGACATATACGACCAGAAAATCAAGGCTTATGCCGGCACGCTGGGCGAGGCCCGCGAAATACCGGGCATCACGGACTATTTCAACGTCAACATCTATGCTCCTTACCTGATGGGGCAGCGACTGCTCTCCCCTTTGGCTCCCAACAGCGATAAATACTACCGCTATGCCATGGACTCCGTGTCGTGCGACCCGCAGCAACGTACCGAATATCACATTCGCTTCATTCCCCGCAACAAAAGCTTCCAGCTGTTGGACGGAAGGATGACGGTTACGGGAGGAGGCGTATGGAGCGTGCGTGAGATTTCATTCAAGGGGCAAGCCGGCTTGCTGTTTTTCGACTGCCGCATCGTCATGGGAGACATCGGCACCGGCACGGAATACCTGCCGGTGAAAAACGACATCGACGCATCGTTTGCCTTTGCTTTCAACACCATGGAAGGATATTACGAGTCCAGCCTGACTTATAAGGAAATACGCCACCGTCGAAACACGCCGGAAGACAGCGTCTCCAAGCCGGACTACAACCTCACCGCATCTTTTTCCCTGCAATGCGACCGTCAGGCCTATACGAACGACTTTGCCCGTTTCGACTCCCTGCGGCCTGCCCCTTTGGACAGCTCCGAACTGCACATATACAAGAAGTACGGGGCGCGGATGGATTCCATGAAACATACGCGGGGGAAGACGGACGAACTTTTCAAGAAAGACATCCGGGGCTCGGTGGGCGACTTTTTCCTGATCGACAGCAAGTGGAAGCTAAGCGACAATGCCACGTTGCGGAACTCTCCCTTCATCAATCCCCTGATGTTCAGTTACAGCAAGACGAACGGCATCGCCTACCGGCAAGATTTGAAATTCAACACCAAGTTCCGAAACAGCCAAGCCCTCCACGTCGGGACACGTTTGGGATACAACTTCACTCACAACGAATTCTACTGGAACGTAGGTGCCGAATACCTGTATTGGCCGGAACACATGGGAACGGTAAGAGCCAACGTAGGGAACGGCAACCGAATCGGGAACAGCCGCATAATCGACGAACTCAAAAAGATCCCGTCGGATAGCATCGTCGACTTCGACAAGCTGAACTTAGACCTCTTCAAGGACTTGAATTTCGAAATCAGCAACCGCCTCGAAATCACCAACGGTCTGTCCGTGGGACTGGGATTCATCTTCCATCGCCGGAAACCGGCCGAACACCCTGAAGAAAGTTTCCGGCAAGTGGAAATTCCGGGAAACGTGGCCGAGGGACTGCAAGTCAACCTACTTCCGCAGTACAACACTTTCGCACCGCGCATCCGGGTGGAATGGACTCCCGGCCAATACTATTACATGAACGGTCGGCAGAAAATCAACCTGAAGTCCCGTTTCCCGACTTTCATCGTGGACTACGAGCGTGGCATCAGGGACATATTCAGAAGCACAGGCGTCTATGAACGTATCGAATTCGACATGCAGCATCACATCCGTACAGGTCTCCTCTCCAATCTGTATTATCGTATCGGGATGGGACTGTTCACCAATCAGGAAGAAGCCTATTTCGTGGACTTCGTCAACTTCCGCAAAAGCAACCTGCCCGAAGGATGGAACGATGAAATCGGAGGAGTGTTCCAAGCCTTAGATGGCCGGTGGTATAACGCATCTCCCTACTACGTCAGAGGACATGTCTCTTACGAAGCCCCGTTCCTTGTGCTACGCCATCTTATCAAATACACCAACCATATACAGGACGAGCGGTTATACCTCAATATGCTCACCATGGACCATTTGGGGCCTTATTTCGAGTGTGGTTACGGCATCGGGACTTTCGTGTTCGACATGGGACTGTTTCTCTCCTTGGAGGACTTCAAGCAAGTCGGCTTCGGGTATAAGTTCACCTTCGAGCTGTTCAGCAAGTGACAACCGGAAGTCCCTACTTTTTCATCGTTTTCCCGAGCGGAGTGATATACATGCCCTTCGGCCATTCTTCCGGGATATGTCCACCGGGGGAGATTTCTCCCCTCTTCATGCCATCCGCTCCATACACCGGCAAAAGGGAACCGTCTGCCCCGCTCGCTGTCCCCACCGCATCGGCGGGCGGCTCGCCTTCAATCAAACGCACAGAGCGGGAAGCGGCTCCGGTATATACCAAATACCCTCTGCCGGGCGCCACCCAGCTTCCCGCGTCCGCCCGCACGAACCGCGTGCCGCTGTCGTCCAGCAGAAACACCGTCTCCCTGTCGTCTTCGATGTCATGCCGGCCGAAGACGGCATAAAAACCGTCCGTCGTTTCCATGTCGCCCTCCTGAGGCCGCACGACCGTACCTTCCCCATAAAAGCAGACTACTGACTCACGAGGTTCCGAAGGTCTCCAGAGATACGGCGTTCCGGCTTGCCAAGCCTCATCGGCCTCCATTTTCCGAAATACGGCCCCGTCATCGGTTATCTTTTCAAAACAAAGGCGTTCCGACGTTACGGCTTCTCCGTCCGCATCTTCCCAGGTCGCTTTCTTCACGGCGTACGGCAAGCCCACGGTCAACCACCCTTCATCGTCCTCCGCTTTCCTGTACCACACGATTCCCGTCCCTTCCGGCACCGTAAAGGAATATTTAGGCCCCAAGGCACAGCTGTCGCCCCCTACCATCCGTGTCGCCGCTCTCCCTTGTACGTCCCCGTCTTTCTGGTCGATTTCAACCACGTTGGGCCATCCTTCCGGCAAACGTCCGGCTTCCCCCTTGCGCACGTAAGTCCAGACATGTTCTTCGGGCATCTTCCCGCCGCCCGCCATGCCTTTCCCTTGCGGGAGGGGGATTTCGGTGAAATCAATCCGTCGGGCCTTGGCATAATCCAATGCGAACAAGGAATCGGCCAGCCAGTCTCCCTTGAAAGTCCAGTCGCCGTGTTCTCCCTCCTCGAATGTCGGCGGCTGCACCTCTTTATATATGAACAAGGAGTCGCCTGAATCCTCTCTGTACAGCTTGAAAGAAACATCCCCGGACATCAACCCGAACTGTTTCTTGGAAGAGGCAGAGGTGAAAATGTCCTCTTTCGTATATACGGACGTTTTCGGAAAAGGGGCCGAGGCCGACGGTTTGATTTCGAACTTATTGCTATATTTATTGTTGGGCTTGGCAGGCAGGCTATCTATTTCCTCGTCCGTCAAAGTCAATAAAGAAGCATGATCTTGTACACGCCCGGTGGAATAGGCCAGCCATGCATCCAAGGCCATGTCACGGAACGCGTAAGTCTTCCCCTCTGCCACCAATTCAAAAATAGCCGTTCCGCCGTCATCTATATGGATTCTCCCGTTTTCGTCCAAGGGAAGTTTGCGGGTGGCGCGGGCTTTCACTTCGGGGCCGGTTTCATCCTGGGCACGCATCGCACACACCGAGTCGGGACTCGTTCGGCAATATCCGGCCAATACATAATGCGCACCGGACTCCAGCTCGCGGACATTCCTCACCCGCCTGAAAGTCTGTGCCGAAACCACTACCCCTCCCAAGCCTGACAGGAGAATACAGCTGCATAAAAAACGTTTGGCCTCCATGGTGTATCTCACTTCTTCCTGAGCGACCGGCCGCCCTCCACGTGTCCCGGTCGCGAGTCTACCTTTATTGTATCTTTTTGTTCCTGTTCCGGCTTCGGATTCGGAACGGGATTCTCGGGTTCA
>CAYPMY010000006.1:29328-35873 GCA_964412085.1 uncultured Paraprevotella sp.
GGTTCACTGGGATTTTCTGGTTCATTGGGATTTTCTGGTTCGCTGGGATTCCCGGGCTCATTGGGATTTTCTGGTTCATTAGGATTTTCGGGTTCATTGGGATTCCCGGGATTTTCCGGCTTGTCCACGCTTCCGCCGTCCGGCAGCCATTCGTGATACTCCACGTTTCTCAGTCCGATGACCCTAAAATAAGTCTTCACCAACCCAAACAAACCAATCCGGCGTCCCATGTTCTCCGGATTGTCCACGAGATTGGCTTCTTCCCGCACATCCGTGCCCTTTTTGAGTTCCACCGGCATGCAACGCGAGGCATCCCTTTCATCTTTCGCGTCCGCTATCAGAATGTTCGAGTTTACGCCGGCAGTCCGTATCTCGTCAACCGTAAACAGGGCTTTCTTCATCGTGCCGTCACACGCCCCCACGACATACCCCACGACCTTTTCCTCGTAATCCGCCGAGTCCAAGTCCACCCTTTCATACCCCGACAATATCCCTGCTACCGTCCGCGCGCCAGAAAATTCCGGCGGCAGGAGAGAATCACTTTCCGAACCTCCGGCTCCACCCGTCCCGTTCCCCGGCTTGTTGCCCGTCTGCCCGGATTGTCCCGCGCCCTTCCCTTCTTCCGAAGGCAAATCCACTTTCTGGCATGCCGCGAATCCTCCGGCCAGGCACAGCCCGCACATCATCCTCACGAGATACCTATATCCTGCCGGCATGTCATCCTATTCTTCGGTCAACGTCTCTTTCAGACGTTTGAACTTGTTTTTCATATCGTGCGAATAATACAAGTCATCCAGCCACGCCCATACGAACACCAACAAGTCGAAAACCGCCCAGCCGGCCAGAACCCAATGGCAAGTCCCCATGATGCAATATATTAAACGTTTTTCATTCTTGCAAATATACGATTTTATCCTATTTCCCGCCGCCTTTCGATAAAAAAAACTATTTTTGCACACGACAAAGTTTACTGTTTTCCATGGAAGTCATTCAAACCGCCATCGAAGGCGTGGTGATCATCGAACCCCGGCTGTTCAGCGATGCAAGGGGCTATTTTTTCGAATCTTTCTCGCAACGGGATTTCGACCGGCTGGTCCGCACCGTGCATTTCGTGCAGGACAACGAAAGCAAGAGCAGTTACGGCGTACTGCGCGGCCTTCATTTCCAAAAGCCCCCATACGCACAAAGCAAGCTGGTACGCGTCGTCAAGGGCGCCGTGCTGGACGTGGCCGTGGACATACGCAGAGGCTCGCCCACGTTCGGCAGGCACGTGGCCGTGGAGCTGACGGGGGAGAACCATCGCCAGTTCTTCGTCCCCCGCGGCTTCGCCCACGGTTTCAGCGTGCTCGCGCAGGAAGTCGTCTTCCAGTACAAATGCGACAACTTCTACGCGCCGCAAGCCGAGGGGGCGCTGGCATGGGACGACCCTGACCTCGGCATCGACTGGCGCCTCCCTCCCGGCGACGTCATCCTGTCGGAAAAGGACAGGCGTCATCCCCGCCTGAAAGACGCCGAATGGCTGTTCGATTATTCAGAAGACCTGTACCAATAAAAAAGGAAGTCATGGATTTTAAAAGGAACATCATCATTACCGGGGGCGCCGGCTTCATCGGCAGTCACGTAGTACGACTCTTCGTCGACCGATACCCGGACTACCGCGTCATCAACCTGGACAAGCTGACCTATGCCGGGAACCTGGCCAACCTCAAGGACATCGAGGGCAGGCCGAACTACACCTTCGTCAAGGCGGACATCTGCGATTTCGACAAGATGCGCGGGCTCTTCCGGCAATACCGCGCGGACGGCATCATCCATCTGGCCGCCGAAAGCCACGTGGACCGGAGCATCAAAGACCCTTTCACTTTCGCGCGCACCAACGTGATGGGAACGCTCTGCCTGCTCCAGGCCGCCAAAGAGTATTGGGAATCCTTGCCGGAAGGCTACGAGGGCAAACGCTTCTACCACATCTCGACAGACGAGGTGTACGGGGCGCTGGAACTGACGCACCCCGAAGGCGTCGAGCCTCCCTTCACCACCACGGCCTCGTCTTCGGAACATCACCTGGCATACGGCGAGACTTTCTTCCTGGAAACCACGAAATACGATCCGCACAGTCCCTACTCCGCTTCCAAGGCCGGCAGCGACCACTTCGTCCGCGCCTTCCACGACACCTACGGCATGCCGACCATCGTGACCAACTGCTCCAACAACTACGGCCCCTACCAGTTCCCGGAAAAGCTGATTCCGCTGGCCGTCAACAACATCCGCCGCCGCAAGCCCCTCCCGGTCTACGGCAGGGGGGAGAACGTGCGCGACTGGCTCTACGTCGTCGACCACGCCCGCGCCATCGACGTGATCTTCCACAAGGGCAAGGTGGCTGAGACGTACAACATCGGCGGCTTCAACGAATGGAAGAACATCGACATCGTAAAGACCGTCATCCGCACGGCAGACCGGCTGCTCGGCAACCCGGAAGGATATTCGCTCGGCCTGATCACTTACGTGACCGACCGCAAGGGGCATGACTTGCGCTACGCCATCGACTCCTCCAAGCTGAAGAACGAGCTGGGCTGGGAACCCAGCCTGCAGTTCGAAGAAGGCATCGGGGAAACCGTCCGTTGGTATCTCGACAACCAGGAATGGATGGACAACGTGACGAGCGGCGACTACCAGAAGTATTACGAAAACATGTACAAGGACAGGTGATCCGCCGCCCCGCGCCCCCGGGGATCCGCAAAGGCTTCCGGGGGATGCTTCCTCCTCCCGGCGAGGACGGGTGGGGGAGGGCTCAGCTCCGGCTCACTTCCAGCCCCTTTTCCGACAAGCTCATCTCCACGAAACGGGCACGCCCGTTCACGGCCTCCCGCACTAAGATCTTCCGCACACGGGCCGCCGCCTCTTCGTCCTTGGCCATCATGTAAAGGAAACCGCCCCCGCCCGCGCCGGGCAGCTTGTATCCTATGCACAGGTCGTCTATCTTCTCGGTAATCGCGCGGACATCCGCGGGATTCGTTCCCCCGTCCAGGCGGCAGTTCTGCGTCCACGACTTCCTGACCAGACGGCCTGTCTCCTCAAAGCTGTTCCGCTGTATGGCGTCGTACATGTCCAGGGCATGCGCCTTCATCCGTCCCAACAGCTCCAGACGGACGGTCTCGTTCAGGAACATCCCTTTCACGATTTCCGCCAGGATGCCCTTGGCCGTGCGCGTAATGCCGGTGTAATACAGCAAATGGCACTTCCGGCATTCGGGCGAGGTAAACACGTAGTCGGGCAGCCAGCGCACCAAGGGCTGCTGGCAAGCCCCCGCCTGGGTCTGAAGCAGTTTCACGCCCTGCAGGATGCCGCCGTACTGGTCTTGCCATCCTCCGCCCGTGGTCAGCAACTGTTCCAGCACGAGCGTGCGGTTGCCTGCCTCATAACGGTCCCAGCCCAGCCCGCAGAAGTCGCTGACGGCACCCAGAACGGTGGAAGCCAGTATGGAACTTGTCCCCAGCCCTGAACCAGCCGGGACGGCGGACAGCAACGTGATCTCGATGCCCGCCCCGAAATCTTCCAGCTGAGCCTCCAACGACGCATGGGCTTCCGCGCTGAAATCCGGGTGGAAACCGGCCAGCGCCAGCGCCGCCTTCGGTATGGAAAAGGGAGAGCCTACCTTGTCGAAGGCCGCGAGCCCGTCGTATGTCCGCACCACCTCCATCGCGCCCAAGTCAATGGAACGCATCACGATGTGGCGCTCCCGGCAAGGCTTCACGTACACCTGCAACGGGGGTTGCCCGTTCAGCTCTACGGAGAGGTTCACCACGTTCCCGCCCTCCATCAGGCTGTAAGGCGGAGTGTCCGTCCATCCCCCGGCCAGGTCGATGCGCACCGGGCTGCGCCCCCACACGATCTGGTCTGCATGGACCGACAAGCGGGGCGACTGCCGCGCCGCGCAGGCCGTGCCGGCCAGCATCTCGCGCATCAGCCCGAAAGCCTGTTCCTCATGCCGCCGCCCGTCTTCGCCTTTCAGGTCCGCCACGCGGGCGCGGAACATCGCGTCGCTGACACGCGCCAGTCCGTCGGCACTTTCCGGCAACTCGTCCGGCAGGGGCAAGTCCCCGGCCGCGTAACAGCGGGCCGCCTCGTCCAGGTTCAACTGGTAGAACACGCTGCGCTCGTGATGGGCGGCCAGCAAAGGCAGGCTTTTCGCCCGGAACGCCTCACGCTGGCGCGTCAGGCGGCGCAGGTTGGCGCACGCCGACAGCTCGTCGGCCGACACCTTGCGGGCGGACAGCCACGCCTTCCGCCCCTCTTCCAGTCCAGGCTCGGTGGTCATCCAGCGCATCGCCAGTCCCAAGTCCTCCACGTTGCCGCACAAGGGGAACAACCGCGCCGCCTGCAAGTCATGGTTCTCCTCTATTTGTTCCGGTCTCAGGCCGCGTTCGGCCAGCCATTCCCCCGCGGGCTTGCCCTGGTACAAGGCCGTGCCGTCCGAGAGGCCGCCGCTGAACGTGTCGTCGAAGCCGTAAGGACGGGCGGCAAACGATTCCTCTCCCACCGGCACCACGTCGATGCACAGGCCGTCGGCCAACCTCAGCGGCCAGCGGTTCTCGGGCACTCCCGTAACGATGTTGCGGCACGCCAGCGTCCACTCGCGCCCCACGAAGCTGTTTTCTATCCAGAGTTCGGAGTTCGCGGCCTCCAACGGCACTTCCACTTCGGCGTTCTGCACGAACATGGCCGGATGAGGCTTGGCCTTGCGGTGCATGATTTCCCGCTGGTCCGTCACGACGTTCTGCACGGCCAGCGTGGAAGAAATCATCTCGCGGCTCGTCCCGTAATGGTAGAAGCTCCCGCCCTCCAAAGGCAGGACGGCCACCGTCAGGGCGTTCACCTCCGGGTCGTCCAGCACAGGCCTGTCGCCCAACGCCGGGCCGAACTCGGAGTACATGTCGTAAAAGGACAGCCGACCGCCGCCGCCGCGGGAACGCTTCACCAGCAGGCTCGCCGCCCTGTCGCTCAGCAGCCAAATCCCGATGTCCATCAGGAACAGATGCCGGCTCATCAGCGCGCCCAGCTCGGCCACGCCGGGTTTCTGCAACATGAAGGCCAGCCTCTCCGGCGACCGGCGGTCGGACACGAACACGCCGTGGCGGCAGGCCAGCGCGGCGTCCGCCCACAGCCCGTAACACACCACGTCGGCCTCGGGGATGTCCTGCAAGGGCCTGCCCGCACGGACGTACACGTCGCCACTGGCCACCAGCGTGTGCAACGACTGCGGCGCGCGCTCCATTATTTCCTCGTAAAGGGGCAATTGCAACGACAACAAGTCCTGGTCTAAGCGTTGCCCGCGCTTCCACCGGAACACCGGCACCGGGGTCAGTATCTTCCCCGAGGGCGCGTATGCAGGCAGGCGCCGGCCCTGCCCGCCCGCGTGCAGCAGGATGCGCTTCTCGCGCGACAGCCATGCCTCGAACGTTTCTCCTTCGTCCGCCTCGGCCGCCTTGCAGGACTGCAGCAGCCACGCCGTCCCTCCCCCCGAGCCCAACTTGCGCCCGGCGGGATCCGACGTGCAGAACCACTCTTCCCGCCCGGCCCGTTCCACTTCGTGGAAGCACGTCGCCAGATTCGGCGGGAGCGACAGCAGCTTTTTCATGTCCCGTGTCCCCGTGCCCCGTCGCGCGGGTCAGTGCCCCCGATGGTTGATGCAGATGCCTTTCAAGTACCATTCGTACAAGCGGCGCACCCCCTCGTCGATTTCCACCTTGTGGCGCCAGCCGAGGCGGTGGAGCCTCGTCACGTCCGTCAGCTTGCGCATCGTGCCGTCCGGCTTGGAGGCGTCCCACCGCAACTCGCCCTTGAAGCCTATCTCGGCCTTGATTTTCTCGGCCGCTTCGCGGATGGAAATCTCCTTGCCCGTCCCCACGTTGACGTGGCAGTTGCGGACGTCGCGTTCGCCCGGCGCGAAAGTGTCCTTGAAATGCACGTTCAACAGCACGTGCACGCTGGCGTCCGCCATGTCCTCGCTCCAAAGGAACTCGCGCAGCGGCTTCCCGGTGCCCCACAGCGTCACCGCCTCCGGCGTGACGCCGTAGCGGGCCAGCACGTCGAGGATTTCCGCCTCGGGGGAGGAGGCGTCCGCCACTATCCGCCCGCCGCCGCGCCCCGCGCCCACGGGGCGCAGGCCGACATCCTTGCGCACCGCCTCCCAGTCGCCCTCGTTCAGGCACTTGGCCAAGTGTATCTTGCGCATCATGGCCGGCAGCACGTGGCTGTTCTCCAGATGGAAGTTGTCGTTCGGCCCGTAGAGGTTCGTCGGCATCACGGCGACGTAGTCCGTGCCGTACTGCAAGTTGAAGCTCTCGCACATCTTCAGCCCCGCTATCTTGGCGATGGCATACGGCTCGTTGGTGTATTCCAGCGGGGACGTGAGCAACGATTCCTCCTTCATCGGCTGAGGAGCCTCGCGCGGGTAGATGCACGTGCTGCCCAGGAAGAGCAGTTTCCTCACCCCGTGGCGGAAGCTCTCGCCGATGACGTTCTGCTGTATCTGCAGGTTCCGGTAG
>CAYPMY010000007.1:0-4336 GCA_964412085.1 uncultured Paraprevotella sp.
CCTCTCGCGCCCCGGAAGCCGCCGGCCAGAACCCGGAAGGGCATCCGGCACACGGTGCCGCGACGCCGTGCGCAGTTTCCCGGAAAATCGGCTGAGAAAAAAAGTGTTTTATCAGCCGAATGAAAAACGAATCGGCTGAGATTGATTCTTAAATCGGCTGAGAAAAAAAGTGTTTCATCAGCCGAATGAAAAACGAATCGGCTGAGATTGATTCTTAAATCGGCTGAGAAAAAAAGTGTTTCATCAGCCGAATGAAAAACGAATCGGCTGAGATTGATTCTTAATTTTGCTTCAAGAGTGTGAAAAACCTGCCCTCGACCCTTAAAAAACGTGTACGAGCCGGATGGGATCCGCCCTGAATCCGTTTTTCCTCCCGTGCGCGCCCGGCTTCCGGGGAACCGCCGTCCCGTTCCCTTTCGGCACCCGGTCCCCGCCTTCCCCTCTCATTTGTCCAAGGCAGGCGTCCTGCGGGAGACGGGCTCCCCAAGGGAGGGGGATTCCGGCCCGGAAGCTCCGCAAGGCATCGCGGGACGGGGCGGGGAAGCCGTGAAGGCGGCGGCGCGCCGGCCGTCTACGTCCCGCCCGAGGGACGGAGCCAGTACGTCTTGCCGGACTCCGCCCTGAAACTTATCTCCTCCCCCTCCCTCACGTTCCCCCGCGCGAGCCCTTCCACCCGCACGCGGCATCCCGGCCACGGATTCCGCACGCGGCATATCCCGCCACGTTCGCTGTACACTTCCACCGGCTGCACCTCCCCGCCGCGCAACGAGGCACTGACCAGAAACGCTCCCCTCGCGCGCAACGTGCGGAACGACGCGTCAGACTTCCTGTCCCAGTTGGGGAACAGGCGGATCAGCCCGTCGTAGCTTTGCATCAGGCATTCGTTGATGACAGCCGGCAAGGCAAAGTTCTCGAACCAGATTCCCATTCCTCCCATGTACATGAAGTCCGTCAGGTCGTCGTAACGCCCGCCGACCTGCAGCACGGCGTCTGTCACCGTCCCGTCCGGCAACGTGGCGTAACGGACTTGCCGCTTGAAAGCCTCCAGGTCGAGGACTCCGAGACGGGACTTCTGCAAGTTCAGGAACACGATGTCGTTGCCTCCCTCGTTCTGGTGCGCCCTGCACGTATTCGTCAACCACCGCCGGACGCTGTCGGGGGCGCCGAGGCCGTATTCCTCCCCGGGAAACACGTGGGCAAGGTTGGCAGGCACGTTATAAACGGTCTCGTCCCTCTCGCCGGGCACAGACACGTATATCCTCCCGTATTTCTCCGACTCGTACATGGGATAATCCGGCATACGCCCCAACACGCGCCGGACGTCGCGCGCCAGGCTCCGTTCCTCCCCGCGCAGGCCCAATATCTCCACCGCTTCCAAGTAAGCCTTGAAGACGAACTTGGCCAGCGCGAGGTCGATCTGCGTGTCGTAGTTGAACTTGAAGCCGGGCTGCAGGCCGTACAGCTCCGGCGGGACGGAAGGGAAAATATGGTAACGGTCGTCGCCCCACTTTTCCCCATGCGCCTCCTTGCGGGTCATGTAGTCCGTGAGGAACAGCACGGCGTCCTTTATCGGGACAAAGGCGCGCCCGCGCAAGAATCCGGCGTCGCCGGAGTACAGGTAATGCCACCACAGTCCCTGTACCATCCACGGTGTCTCGAAGACTTCCCATCCCCAGTCGGGCACCGGATAGGGATGCAGGCTCATTTCCACGGGATAAGCCGAATGGGGGAAAAACGCCCCGCGCATCCCGTAATACTCCTTCGCCCATTTGCGGGCGACAGGCAAGAGGCGATCCACCAGATCCGCGTAGACCAGATTCTTGTCCAAATGATTGGAAGAGAATGTCACCCAAAAGGGCTGCTGCGTGTTATAGTTCAAATGATAGTCCCCATGCCAAGCCGTCCCGACATTCCCGTAGCTCCAATTTGCAAAGATGCCGGGACAAGCCGCCCCCGGACGAAGCGCACAATTGAAGAAATAAAGGTTGCGGTACCAGATTCCTTCCAATTCCTTGTCGGCCAACGATACGGAAGAGCATCCCCAATAACGTTTCCACACGTCCCGGTTCCGTCCTTCCGTTTCCCGGGCCTCTTCCACCGAAGGCCGCAAATCCCGCTCCATCCGGCTTTGCACGTCCGCAGCCGTTCCCTCACGCAAGGCCACCCTGACGCAGAACGGCTCCCGGGAGGGGACCAGGCGACGCTCCATGTCCGCCATGTCCTCCCTGATGCCCGAAGTCGTCATGCGCTGTCCCTTCTCCAACCTCTGGCCGACATAGACCTGCAGGGCGAAAGCCTTGTCCTTTTCCGGGCGGGGCTGGGCGGCGGAACAAGGCAGCTCCTGATAGAAGCCCAAACGGTCCCCGCCGGATTCCCACACGCGGTAACGGGGAATGTCGCCGGGCGCGGACGGGTCGGGAATCACGCGCAGGCGGTTGAAACAGGAGCGCGCCGGACGGCCCTGCCCGTCGGTGAGGACAAGCCAAGCCTCGTCCTTCTCCATGTCAGCGTACACCAGGAGCTCATGCCCCTCTCCCCCGACCGACAGGGAAATATGGCACACGCCGACGGATACGTCCAACGAATAGCCCAGAAGCTCCACCTCGCGGCGGTCGAAGCCCAGCAAAAGCGTGCCGCAAGGGAAAGGACGGGGATAAGGACTGCGGTAATTGTCGGCCGTCAACGAAAGATATTCCGAAAGTTCCTTGTCATGACGGATGGACGGAAGCGAATCCGGCAGAAGGGAAACTTTCCGGAACACGTCCGCAAACGTCCCGATTTCGTCCCGATGCTTCTCCGTGACGCGGATGTCCCACACGTTGTTATGCCCGAAGTGCAGACAAACGGCATCGGGACGGGTGGTGACCACCACTCCCAAGCCCCCGTTCCCCAGCAACGCCCCCTCGAAGAAGCCGGGCGCAGGCTTGTCCATCACGACGGGGTGACGGGCGGCCGCCCGCATCCCCGCATTGTCTTCCGCCTGCGATGGCATCCCCCGGAGCATGCACAGGCAAACCCATATCCATGCAATACCCTTACGCATAAGGCAAGTCTTGTTCCTTTCGATTTTACCGGCGGATCTTGTCCGCGCAAATGTAAAAAGGGCCTGAGACGGACGCAAGCGGATTCTCGCCAAGAATTAAAAGGTTTTCCGCAAACGAGCCCTGCCGGAATGTCCCGTCTCCTCCGGCATCCCCCCGGAAGCCGGCCGGGGAAGCGGGCATCCGCACAAAAAGATTCCTGCCACAGCCGGCACAGTCCCCTCCTTGTCCCGCTCCCGTCTCATGCTTTTCCCGCACGGGAAAGCCTCGCCGCCTTCCCGTGCGGCCCAAAAAAAAGTGCTTAAAAGATGCCGCGTCTTCAAAAGAATATGAGTATTTTAGCAACGACAAATCATTTATCAGTTCAACCAAAGTCCTATTGAATCATGAAAATAGACTCTCTGCTTGCAGGCGTGGCACTCATGGCAACTCCGTACACGGTTTACGCACAAGACAATACCGTAACCGTACAGGCTAAGGAAATCGGGGCCGACATCCAGCCGACCATGTACGGCGCGTTCTTCGAAGACATCAACTTCGGGGCCGACGGCGGCTTGTATGCCGAACTCGTCAAGAACCGCTCTTTTGAGTTTGCCCCCGACCACTACATGGGCTGGAAAATCTTCGGCAACGTCACGTTGCAGGAAGACGGCCCGTTCGACAAGAACACGATGGACGAGGCGCAGCAGTTCGTCAGCCAAGACCTCGTCGTCGACTCGAAGGAATGGAAGAAACACACGCTCACGATGAAGTCGGACCGCACCATCGCCAAGGCCGAACTGCGTATCTTCCTTTCCGATCCTCGACACCGCTCGGGCACGGGTACCGTGGACCTGGAACACGTCTCCCTCTTCCCCGTCGACACCTGGATGGGACATGAGAACGGGATGCGCAAGGACCTGGCACAAGCCCTGTACGACATGCGTCCGGGCGTGTTCCGTTTCCCCGGGGGCTGCGTCGTGGAAGGCACCAACCTGGAAACGCGCTACCAGTGGAAACATACCGTAGGCCCCGTCGAGAACCGCCCGTTCAACAAGAACCGCTGGGAGTCGACCTTCACCGACCGGTATTACCCTGACTATTTCCAAAGCTACGGACTGGGATTCTACGAATACTTCCTGCTGAGCGAGGAATTAGGCGCGGCCCCGCTCCCCGTACTGAATGTGGGCATGGCCTGCCAGTACCAGAACTGGGAGGACGAGAAGGCTCACGTGCCGGCCACGGCAGACGACCTCAAGCCTTACATCGACGACGCGCTCGACCTGATAGAGTTCGCCAACGGCTCCGCCGACACG
>CAYPMY010000007.1:4365-25267 GCA_964412085.1 uncultured Paraprevotella sp.
ACCGCAACGGGCCGAAAGTGTTCGCCGGCGAGTATGCCTGCCACGACAAAGGCAACCGGATGAAATGGAACCACGCGGGAGCTTCCATTTACGAGGCCGCCTTCATGACCGGGATGGAGCGCAACGCCGATGTCGTGCGGATGGCCACCTACGCCCCGCTCCTCGCCCACGTGGAAGGCTGGCAGTGGCGTCCCGACTTGATTTGGTTCGACAACCTCCGATGCGTGAAGTCCGTGAGCTACTACGTCCAGCAGATGTACGCCAGGAACAGGGGCACGAACGTCGTGCCGGCCACGCTCGCCGCTCCCGCCCCGAAAGGCAAGGACGGCCTGTTCGCCAGCGCCGTGTACGACAAGGAGACGGGCGAATATATCGTGAAAGTCGTCAACACTGCGGACAAGGCGCAGACCGTGGACGTTGAATTCGAAGGCTTGAGGAAGATACAGGACAATGCCTCGACCCTTACCCTGGATTGCAGCGACTATGCCTCGGACAACACGTTGGACAATCCGAACGCCGTCATCCCCCAATACGGACGGGCCGCAGTGGAAGGCAACGCCATCAAAGCTACCGTCCAAGGCAAGAGCTTCGTGATTTTCAGGGCGAAGGAATAAGGCTCCGGGCCAAACCTCCATAAAAACATTTCGCGGATACTCCCTTCGACTCGAAAGGAGTATCCGCAGACTCCTTGTCAAAGGACAAGGACTACCGGCGAATCACGGCTCATGCCGACACGGAACCGATATGACGTTTCCATTGAGGCCCCAAGTCTCAATATCTTTCATCGCATGACCTTTCAATCCTTTAGATTATGTAAGGCCCGTCACGTCGACGCGGGTCCGATGGACCATAAGCGTCCATGAATTTGGCGATTGGCGGGAATCGCCGTGGCGTTTTGGTACGAATGCCCCGTAAGACGGCTCTCCCGGCCCAAGCCGCACCTTGCCTGCAACGGGGAGGCGGGGAACCGTCTTCCACGCGGACGGGAAAGGCCGTCGCGACAGTCCCCTCAAACGACAACCGTTCTTCCGGGTCTTCAATTCCTTTAATGCCTGTCGACAATATCCCTTCCGCGACACCCGCATAACGGCTCTCCTTTCCCCGGAAGGCACCCGCATATTGGGGAATCCGCGGTTCGCCCGTAATCCAAACCTGCGTCTGTTCATCCGAGCCGCCGACTGTCCTTCGAACGAAGCCGCAGCAAGTTCTTCTTTCGAAACCATCTCCATTCCCTCCGGTGCAAGCGTCCCGGCAGCGGGAACCATGTCCTGCCGCCGCCAAGGACGGATCCGAGGACGTTGCGCAACGTATGCGGGAATCGGCGGGAACGCCCTTCCGCAGGCATCCGCCCCGCTTGCACGGCCGATACTTTTCGACCCGCCGTCCCGAACTTCCATTCCCCTTGGACGCGCCATCTTCCGGCTTTCCCGCCGGCTCATTCGAAGACTTCGTCGATGCCGCCGTATTCTTCCACCGGAGCCTCTTCCGTCAGGATGGCATCTTGGCAAGGGTCAAACTCTTCGGGGATTTTGAACTTCTCCTCGGGAGAATATCCCAAGCCCTTGTCTTCATAAACCTTCTGGAAGAAATAGGCGCAGACGGGCAAAGCCGAAGAGGCTCCCTGCCCGTAGGCCATGCTGTTGAAATGGATGTCGCGGTCCTCGCCGCCCACCCAACAGCCGGCGGAAAGCGAGGGCGTGAAACATACGAACCAGCCGTCGGAGTTCCGGTTGGTCGTTCCCGTTTTCCCTCCCATGTCGGCTTTCACGCCGTAGCGGAAGCGCATGCGTCCGCCCGTGCCTCCGTTCATCACGCCTTGTAGCATGATAATCATCTTGTAGGCACTCTCCTCGCTGATGACCTCCGTCATGCGGGGCTGGAACTCCCCTACCACGTTCCCCTCGTTGTCTTCTATCCGCGACACGAAGAGGGGAGCCGTACGAATGCCACGGTTGGCAAAGGCCGTGTAGGAACTGACCATCTCCGCCACGGAGATTTCGCATGGGCCGAGGCACAGCGACATGGAAGGGTGGATGTCGCGGTTGAGTACGCCGAACTCGTGAATCAGCCGCACCAGGGCCGACGGGCTGAGGCGGCTCATCAGGTAGGCCGAAATCCAGTTGTTGGACTGAGCCAGCCCCCACTTCAGCGTGACCATTTCCCCGTACCGAGAGCGGCTGGCGTTGCGGGGTGTCCAAGGCTTGCCGGCCACGACATACGTCTGTTGCACGTTCGGCGCAAGGTCGCAGGGCGACATGCCGTTCTCCATGGCCAGCGTATAGAGGAACGGCTTGATGGTAGACCCGACCTGGCGTCGGCCCACTCCTGCCATGTCGTATTGGAAATAGCGGTAGTCCGGCCCGCCCACATAGGCTTTCACGTATCCCGTGCGGGCATCCATGCACATGAATCCTGCGCGCAGGAAACTTTTGTAGTAACGGATGGAATCCATCGGCGTCATGATGGTATCCACCTCCCCGTGGTAGGAAAACACGGTCATCTCTTGCGGCGTGTCGAACGACTTCCTGATGTCCGCCTCGCTCGCGCCGCTCTTCTTCATGGCGACATAGCGTTCGCTTTGCTCCATCGAGCGGCGCATGATTCTTTCCACCTCGTTCGCGGAGAGCTGGTTGGAGAACGGCCGCGTCGCCTGGTGACGCTTTTCCTTGTCGAAAACGGGCTGCAGGTACCCGGCCACGTGCTTCTCCACGCTTTCCTCCGCATATCGCTGCATGCGCGAGTCTATGGTGGTGTAGATTTTCAGGCCGTCGGTATACAGGTTGTAGGGCGTGCCGTCCTTTTTCCGGTTCTTGTTGCACCATCCGTATAAGGGGTCGGTCTCCCAGGCCAGCGAATCCTCATAGTATTTCTGGCCCTGCCATGAAGCGTAATCGCCCCGGCGGGGCTCCTTGGCCGTCAGCATCGCGCGCAGCCGTTCACGCAGGTAAGTGGCCAGCCCTTCTTTGTGGTCCACGCGGCGGAAACGCAGCCCGATGGGTTCCAGCTTGTGCAGTTCGGCGTCCGCCTTGCTCAGATACCCGGCCCTGACCATCTGGCCCAACACCACGTTGCGCCGCTCGCGGCAACGCTCCGGCTTGCGCACCGGGTTGAAATAAGACGGGTTCTTGCACATCCCTACGAGCGTCGCCGCCTCACAGACCGAGAGGTTCTGCGGTTCCTTGTTGAAGTACGTGCGAGACGCCGTCTTGATGCCCACGGCGTTATGCAGGAAATCGAAATAATTGAGGTACATGGTGATGATTTCCTCCTTGGTATAGTACCGCTCCAACTTGACCGCGATCACCCACTCTATGGGTTTCTGCAAGGCGCGTTCCATCGTGCTCCGCGCCACGTCGCTGTAAAGTTGTTTGGCCAGTTGCTGGGTAATGGTGCTTCCTCCCCCGGCATTGCCCTGTCCGAGCAAGCCGCGTTTCACCACGGCCCGCGCCAAGGCGCGGTAGTCGATGCCCGAATGCTCGTAGAACCGTTCGTCTTCCGTGGCCACCAATGCCTTGACCAGCCACGGGGAAAGTTCGTCGAAGCCCACGAATATACGGTTGGCCCGGCTGTAAGACCATGTGCCCAGGAGCTTGCCGTCGGCGGAGACGGCCTGGGACGCGTATTTGTTGACGGGATTCTCCAATTGGTATAAGTTCGGCATGTATCCAATCCATCCGCGCCAGATGGCGTAAAAGGCCAGGGAAACGGCACCGATGCAAAGAAACAAGATCACCCACAAGGCGATTACAAACTTCTTCCTCATAAATCTTTTTCTTTCATTTGCCGAAGCGGCAGGGTGCAAAATTACAAATAAACTTCGTAATAGGCTGTTTGTTCGCGGAAAAGTTGACGAAATGAAGCACCGCCCTCTTCCGTTCCACTTTTTTTGTGTAACTTTGGAAGCCGAAGAAATTCCATGTCTGGGCAGAAAGGAATCCGAAATGGGAAACAGGAGTCTGGTGACCATCGCGGACCATTCCGAAGAAAGGATCTTGTACCTTATTCGAATGGCCGAAGCGTTTGAGAAACATACCAACAGGAAGTTGCTGGAGGGCAAAGTAGTGGCTACCTTGTTCTTCGAACCATCCACGAGGACACGGTTGAGCTTCGAGACGGCGGCGCTTCGGCTGGGGGCGCGCGTCATCGGGTTCACCGACCCGAAGGTGACCAGTTCCACCAAGGGCGAGACCCTGAAAGACACCATCATGATGGTAAGCAACTATGCCGATTTGATTGTCATGCGGCATTATCTGGAGGGGGCGGCCCGTTACGCTTCAGAGGTGTCGCCCGTGCCCGTCATCAACGCCGGCGACGGAGCCAACCTGCATCCTTCGCAGACCATGTTGGATCTCTATTCCATTTACAAGACGCAAGGCACGCTCGACGACCTGCAGATTTACATGGTGGGCGACTTGAAATACGGGCGTACCGTACACTCCCTGCTGGCGGCCATGCGTCATTTCAACCCCACATTCCATTTCATCGCGCCCGAGGAGTTGAAGATGCCGGACGCGTACAAGCGGTATTGCGACATCCACCATATTATATATGTGGAGCACGCGGACTTCACTGCCGACACCATCGCCGGGGCGGACATCCTCTACATGACCCGTGTACAAAAGGAGCGGTTCACCGACCTGATGGAGTACGAGCGGGTGAAGGATCTCTACCTGCTCAAGCTTTCCATGCTGAAGGGAGCCAAGGACAATATGCGCATCCTGCACCCGCTCCCCCGAGTGAACGAAATCGAGCAGGCCATCGACGACGACCCGCACGCTTATTACTTCGAGCAGGCCCGCAACGGCCTGTTTGCACGGCAGGCATTGATATGCGACACGCTGGGGCTGACCTTGGACGACGTGGAGAACGACAGGACGATTATCGACTGAAATACCGCAAGCGCACAATGAAAAGACAAGAACTTTTGGTAGCCGCACTCGAAAGCGGCACGGTGATAGACCATATCCCGTCCGGCAGGCTCTTCGAAGTGGTCAACCTGCTCCACCTCGAACGGATGGACACTTCCGTCACGGTGGGCTATAATCTGAAGAGCAAGAAAATGGGACACAAGAGCATCATAAAAATCGCGGGCAAGTTCTTCTCGGACGAAGAGCTGAACCAGCTGGCCGTGGTGAGCCCGAACGTGACCCTGTGTGTTATCCGCGACTATGAGGTCGTGGAGAAAAGGGAGGTGTTCTTGCCTGACGAGCTGAAGGGCATCGTGAGATGCGCCAATCCCAAATGCATCACGAACAACGAGCCGATGAAGACGCTCTTCCACGCCGTACCGGGCAAGGGCAGTGTGCTCCGTTGCCATTATTGTGAAAAGGAAGTGGACTTGCGCCACGTCAAATTGGTATGACTCCCCGGGCCATGAAGCAAGACTGGAAACCCGGTACCATGATTTATCCCCTGCCCGCCTTGTTGGTCAGTTGCGGCAGCACGCCGGAGGACTACAACCTGTTCACCGTGGCGTGGGCGGGAACCATTTGCACGAACCCGGCCATGTGCTACATCTCCGTACGCCCTGAACGACATTCTTACGCGCTCATCAGGCAGAACATGGAGTTCGTCCTCAATCTTACCACCGAGGACATGGCTTACGCCACGGACTGGTGCGGCGTGCGCTCAGGGCGCGATTACCGAAAATTCGAGGAAACGAAGCTCACCCCGGGAAAGGCCCGCATGGTGGCCGCCCCCGTCGTGGAAGAATCCCCGCTGAACATCGAGTGCCGGGTGAAAGAAATCGTGTCGTTGGGGTCGCATGACATGTTCGTCTCGGAAGTGTTGAACGTGAAAGCCGACGAACGCTATCTGGACGGGCGGACCGGGAAATGGGAGCTGGATGCCAGCCGCCCTCTGGTCTACCTTCATGGGGCTTACTACGGACTGGGACGGAAAATCGGCAAATTCGGCTGGAGCGTGGAGAAAAAGGAAGAATGAAATCCGATTGTTAAAAGTCAATAAAATGGAGACAGACACAACAGTATTTGATTTGATCGAGAAAGAACACCGACGGCAGCTCAAGGGAATCGAACTCATCGCGTCGGAGAATTTCGTGAGCGACGAAGTGATGAACGCCATGGGTTCCTGGCTGACGAACAAGTATGCCGAGGGATACCCGGGGAAGAGGTATTACGGAGGCTGCCAGGTGGTGGACGAAGTGGAGAGCCTGGCCATCGAACGGGCTTGCAAGCTGTTCGGCACCGAGTACGCCAACGTGCAGCCCCACTCGGGGGCGCAGGCCAACGCCGCTGTATTTCTGGCTTGCCTGAAACCGGGCGACACGTTCATGGGCTTGAACCTGGAACACGGAGGCCATTTGTCCCACGGCTCGGCCGTGAACACTTCCGGCATCCTCTACCATGCCGTCGGTTACAACCTCAAGAAGGAAACCGGCCGTGTGGATTACGACGAGATGGAGGAGCTGGCTCTTGAGCATCACCCGAAAATGATTGTCGGGGGCGGTTCGGCTTACAGCCGCGAGTGGGATTACGCCCGCATGCGTGAGATTGCCGACAAGGCGGGCGCCATGCTCATGGTGGACATGGCGCATCCGGCGGGACTGATTGCGGCCGGCCTGCTGGAAAATCCGGTGAAATACGCCCATGTCGTGACTTCCACCACCCATAAGACGCTGAGAGGCCCGCGCGGAGGCATCATCCTGATGGGCAAGGACTTCGACAACCCTTGGGGATTGAAGACACCGAAAGGCGAGGTGAAGAGAATGAGCCAGTTGCTCGACAGCGCCGTCTTCCCCGGCATCCAGGGCGGCCCTCTGGAGCATGTGATTGCCGCCAAGGCCGTGGCTTTCAACGAGGCGCTCCAACCCGGGTTCAAGGAATGGGCCAGACAGGTACGGAAGAACGCCAAGGTCTTGGCCGGCGAGCTGATGAAGCGCGGCTTCGACATCGTAAGCGGCGGAACGGACAACCACTCCATGCTGGTGGACTTGCGCGGGAAATATCCCGGCCTGACGGGCAAGACGGCCGAGAAAGCCTTGGTGGCCGCAGACATCACGGTGAACAAGAACATGGTGCCGTTCGACAGTCGCAGCGCGTTTCAGACTTCCGGCATCCGGCTGGGTACGCCGGCCATTACGACACGCGGGGCGAAAGAAGACTTGATGGTGCTGGTGGCCGGGCTGATAGAAAAGGTCTTGGACGCGCCGGAAGACGAAGAAGTCATTGCCGGCGTGCGCGGGCAGGTGAACGAAGTGATGGCAGGCTATCCCTTGTTTGCCTATTGAACGAGCCCGGCAAGGGGGACTCGCGTTGATGCGCAGGGGGAGAACACATCGTCCCCTCACGGAGCCCGCGCCGGCGGACGAAGCGTTCCGGCACTGCCCTTGCGGAACGCTTCGGCGGTCAGGGCGGGCGCAGGTGCCTGCGCCCGGCCTGACCGCCCGTCCGAAAGAGGCCGGCGACGGGATGCCCGAAGCCCGAAGGCGGCGACCGGCGCTTCCGGCATCTCAAGGGCGTGACGACAGAATGGCAGCAAGACTAACGGGAACGGAGAAAGGATTACGAGATGGAACACAAGACATTGAACAACGGGGTGCGGATGCCGATGGTAGGGCTGGGCGTGTACAACGTTCCGGAACGGGAGACGCGACGGGTGGTCGAGGAAGCCATCGGCGCGGGTTACCGCCACATCGACACTGCGGCCATGTACTATAACGAGAGAGGTGTGGGCGAAGCCGTCCGACATTCTGACGTGCCCCGCGAACAACTGTTCGTGACCACGAAAATCTGCGAACCGTGCCTTACCGTGAAGGAGACCGTCCGCGCGGCGGGACGGTCGATGAAAGAGCTGGGGCTGGACTATGTCGACCTTATGCTCCTCCACTGGCCTACGGGCCGTCCCAAGGTGATGTGGCAGGCGCTGGAGGGGCTCTACAAGGACGGGGCCTTCCGGGCGATAGGCGTGTCGAACTTCTATCCCCGCGCCTTCCGCGAAATCGCCGAGGACGCCGAAGTGCCGCCCGCCGTGAACCAGTGCGAGACGAACGTGTTCTACCAGCAACGACGGATGCTGGAGTACCTGCGGCCTTACCGTTGCGCGTTGGAAGCGTGGAGCCCGTTGGCGGAGGGGAAGCACGACATCTTCAAAAACCCCGTGCTGGCCGCCGTCGGCGGGAAATACGGGAAAAGCGCGGCACAGGCCGCCTTGAAGTTCCTCGTCCAGCAGGGCATCGCCGTCATCCCCAAGACCACCCGCGCCGGCCGTATGCGCGAGAACATCGGCCTCTTCGACTTCACCCTCTCCGATGAGGACATGAAAGAAATAAAACGCCTCGACACCGGACACAACGTGACAGGATGGCCGGGCGACGCGCTGACATACAATCCATCCGATTATGAAGCATAAGGTGAGACTGACCGTGATAGACAAGAAATGCTATCGCGGACTGCAAGAGAAGTATTGCGCGGACCCGCAAGCCGGCCCGTGCCCGTGTTACCACGTGGGCGATGAGTTCGTGTTCCGCCGCGACGGGGCGGACGACCATTTCTGGCACGGCGGCCTGGGCACGCTTGTGAAGACCGCCGCCGACCCCGACACCGTGGCCGGCGACCCGAAGATGCCCCATTGCTCCGAAGCGTGGGACGCCATTTCGCGCTACATCTACGCCGGGCTCCAAGGCGGACACATCATGAACGGCTGGATGAAGAGGGAGAACGAGATGATTTGCTGCTGCTCCGACGGCACGCGCCCCGTGATTTTCAAGATAGAAAGGATCGACGAGGAGTGAGGCGGCAACGGCAGGCCGTATCGGGACGGGAGGGGATTCCCGGCCGCCCCCGGCTTTGACGCCTTGTCCCGCGCCGTTCCTGCCCGCCGGGAATCGGCCTTGGGGAATCTCACCGCAGGCGCCGCGGGGCTTCCCGGATACGGCGGATCCGGGGATTGCCCGTTCGGGTGCATTCCCGGGGGACACCGGGCGAAAGCGACGGCAGGAAACGCCCAAGGAAGAGCCGAAGCCCTGTCGGATTCTGCCGGGACCCGCCCTGCCGACGCGAGCGTACCCGTCATGGCGGAAAGGGAGGATCCACCCTGCCGACACGCTTTCCCCATCGTGTCATTTTGTCAGGCGAAAGTGGATTCCTGCTTTCTTCCTGACGGGAACAAGCCGTTTTTCCTGACCGACACCCGACGAAAAAACCTTCGGATAGAGAGGAACACGGGCTGTCCTGAACACAAGTTTTTGCAGTCCGGCCCCGTTTTTCACGTTCCTTAACCAAAATGGCGCGAATTTGTGCAACGGACGATTCACGTTTGACTTGACAAAACATTTCTTTTGTCAAGTCGTCGCGATTCACGACGCGGCATTTTACGGGAAAAGTCGGTTGAAAACGCGGTGACGGTCTGCCCCGGACGGCCTTTTCCCTTCTAACCGATGTCCCGCCGCCGTCAAGACACGGATGTCGGATTGTCATGCGGGACGGCACTTCCGCTTACGCTTCCCGGCGTACCGCGCGTCCGAGCCTGACACGATGCAAGCCGTATTGTCATCCGGCTTACAAACCGAACGCGCGGGACTTCGCGAGAATCGTTTTTTCCCGTCCACCTCCTCCAGCCGACGGGAAAACGCGGATTTTGGAAGGGCCGGAATGACATTCTGACAATCTGCCATTTCTTCCGGGACACTGGCAAAGGGCAATCCCTCATGCTACCCGCCAAGGCGGGAAGACGATCCCGATTCTGCCTGTGCCTCGCAAACGAGATTTCCCAAAAAGGCTCGGACGCGACGACATCGCGGAACGGCACCGTCCCGTCCCGCAACGGGAAAAGGCAGGGGCTCCTGCCGTTCCGAAGACGATGCGGAACGTCTTTTCGGCACGTGCTTCCCGGTGTCTTCCGGCAGGATTGCCTCCCCGACCCCGCGCCGCCGACCGTCCACGGGTCCGCCCGCGTCCGCAAGGCGGATGGCGCAGGCGCCTTGCATGGTTCCCGCCCCGGAAAAGTCGTCCGGGCCACGCCCTCGAAGCCGGCATCGGCAGACATCCCCCTCCCGCCCAGACGACCGGACGGCAACCGCGGATACCCCGCACACAAACCCGCGGCGGTTCCCGTCAGCTTCCCCCTTGAATCCAAATGCGGACAGCCGGACAAGTCAAGCCAAGCCCTGACCGTTCCCGTCCGCTTCCCCTTGAAGGGCCGAGCCGCCATGTCCGCTCCGCCCCTCTTCCCTTTGCGGGAACGTGCTTCCTCCGGACGCCCCCTTCCCGCGAGAGCGGTCGCATCCGCCCGCGCCGGAAGTCACGAAGGGCGGCCCTTTTCCGCCAGGGTGCAGTAATAGCCAATCTTGTAAAAGGCAAAGCAACGGAGGCTGGGACGCTTTCCCAACAAGTTCCGCCGCATCATCGGACGGCACAAACGGTAGAGGCGCGAAACGGCACGGAGGAGATGCATGCCGCGGAGCCAGCCGCACAGGCGCAATATCTCGGAACAGTCCCTTAGCTTTTCGCTGTGCGCATAGAGCGTCCTCAGAGACTCCTCCGTCTTCGACAGCACGCCCGAGTTGGTGTCCAGCCCGCAGTTCATCAAAGGGTTGTCTATATGCAAGATCTTGATGCCTTCCTTCTTTAACGCCAATCCGAACAGGGTGTCTTCATGCCCGTAGTGCGTGACGGTCTCGTCGAAAGGGTGTTCGAGGAACGTCCCGCGGCGAATCATGAAATTGAAGGCGCGGAACACCTTGTAGGGGTGCAAAGCCCGCTTCTCGGCGGTGAAGCGGGGCTCGGCATGTTTCTCGTAGAAATACGCCAGGGAGACCTCGGGCGACGGAAGCCGTTCCGGGTGCGCCAGACCGCCGTAAACGACTTCTGCCTCGTCGCGCACGGCCATGTACCGGGACAGGAACTCGCCACTCACCACCGACGCATCGCAATCCATGAAGACAAGGTGGTCATACCGCGCGAGACGCCCCAGGACATTGCGGACGCGCGAACGGCCCACGTTCTCCCGCAGTTCGATATACCTGCAGCCCGGAATGCTGTTGATTCTACGGTTCCCGCGCCGAAAGGATTCCTCGGAAGCGTCGTCGGCCACAAGAATCTCGTAGGGGCATCCCAGCCTTTCGGCCTGCCGTTGCAGGTCGGCCACCAATTCAACGCACAAGCGGTTATACGTCGGTATCAAAATGGAAAGCATATCCTGTCCTATGGCTTTTCGGTCTGCAAGACCTTGTGAGGCTCACGGGTTCCTTTGGCATTGTATGACGAGGACACGGTTCGTGTTCCCGTCTATCCGGAAACGGTCGTCGCCCCGTTCGCCGACCAGCCAGGCGACGCGCTCGCCGCTACACACGACCAGCTGCCTTTCTTTCTCGAACAGATTCTTCCGGCAGTCTGTCAGATAGTCGCTTACCAGCTTCTGCCCCGTCATGCCGAAGGGGACGAAGCGGTCTCCCTCTTGCGCGAGCCTCACCGTTATGGGATATTCCAACTTGTCCAAGTCCATGCATACGACATCTTTGCTTCGAGGTATCGCGAAACTCCCGTCGTAATGCACCCTGCGGATGAGGAACGCGAGATCCTTCGCGACTCTCACGCATCCCTCCAGCGGAAGGACGCTGCACAGGCACTCGTACCGCTCGCCCTTGCGGCAAAGCACAAGCGTTCCCCTGTCCCGAAGCAACCGCCATTCACGGCTCTCGTAAACTTTTCCCGGGCCGCCGTCCAAGTGGCCGAAGACCTCTTCCGCCTGCGCACCGTTGAACCCGTAGGCGGACAGAAGTTCGAAGAGCACGGTGCGCGCAGCGGGAACAGCTTTCAAGGCTTGTATGTCGACACGGCCGTTCCGGCATATACGCGCTTTCAAGTCCTCCACGGCCATGTCATACAAGGCATAGGCATCTTCCAGGCGACGTATCGTGTCTTGCAAGGTGTCGAGTACGGACGGGTTCACGGACTTCAGCACCGGCAGGAGCTCCAGACGGACTTTGTTGCGAACGGCCTCCGTCTCCAGGTTCGTGCTGTCCGTGACGTAATCCTGCCCCTCCCCGGCCAGATACCGCTCGATTTCCTCCCGGCTCGCGTCTAACATCGGGCGTATGACATGGCCGTTGCGGTAGCGCATGCCCGTCAGGCCTTTCAACCCCGTGCCGCGTGCCAGGTTCAACAGCATCGTCTCCACGTTGTCGTCACGGTGGTGTGCCACGGCAATCTTGTCAAACCGCCAATCCTCACGCAGCTCCTCGAAATACCCGTAACGCAGTTCACGGGCGGCCATTTCCACGCTGATGCCCTTTTCACGGGCGTATGCCGCCGTATCGAAGCCCTTCGAATGCAAACGCACGGAACGCGAACGGCACAAGCCGCGGACGAATCTCTCGTCGCGGTCGGATTCCTCCCCGCGCAGATGGAAATTACAGTGCACGGCCTCGCAATGGAAGCCGGCCTGCAGCAGCACCGAAAGCAAGGCCACGGAGTCGGCTCCTCCGCTCAAGGCCACGAGTATCCTCTCGTCCGGCCCCGCCAGCTGGCGTTCCCGGATGCACCGCATGACACCGTCATAAAGGTTTCCTTCTTTCTCCATACCCTCTTGTCTGAAACGGACGAATCCTCCGCAGGATATGCAAAGATAGCAAATAAGCCTCGAAAAAGACAGCGGCGAAAGGCATTTTATTCCGCCGTGGCGGATTCCCTCTTCCGTGATATGAGGCAGAAAGGCGGAATTCTTCCCCCGCGGTCTGTCCCGTTGTCCGTTTTTTCATTATTTTTGCACGGCACGTCCTTATGCGTTCCGACCCATGTGGCATGAATACATAGCTTACTCCGTCATCGCGGCGGCCTTCTGTTGGGCCGCATGGCGCGTCTGCCGGTCCGTGCGCCGGCGGGGAGGCGCGCCCGCATGTGCCGGTTGCACGGCAGACTGCAGATTGAGGGGCCTGAAACGCCCTGCGAGGAAAGAAAGACGGAGAATCCGCGCCCGGAAGGAGGAATTTTCGCACAAATGATTGCGGTTTTCAAAAAAAAACGTACCTTTGCGACGTGAAACAGAATTGTCGGTTCCCTGACCGAGTGGCTAGGTAGCGGTCTGCAAAACCGTCCACAGCAGTTCGAATCTGCTGGGAACCTCCGCCGAGGAAAGCCGCTTCATACGGAAGCGGCTTTTTCCGTGTCCCCCTACTCCGGCCCCAGCCTCTTCCTGCGGGGCGGGCATTTCCCGTCGGCCGCCGGTTGCTGCCTGGCTTCCCGCCGGTATTCGTTGGGCGTCATGCCGGTAATCTTCCTGAAAACCCTGCTGAAATAGGAGAAGTCCTCGAAGCCGGCCAAACAGGAAGCCTGCTTCACCAGCAGGTCTTCCGTGATAAGCAACAGCTGGGCCTTTTCTATTTTCCGCCGGGTGATGAATTTGGCAGGTGTCGTTCCCGTTTCCTTTCTGAAGATGCGGATAAAGTGATTCTTGGACACGCATGACGCTTCCGCCAACTTGTCGACGCCGAGCCCGTCCGAGACGTGGCTGCGGATATAGGCGATAGCCCTTTTCACACGGTCGTCCGTCGCCGCGGGCTTGAGACGTGCCATCCTGAAGAAAGGAGCGAGCAACTGGTAGATAATGCCGCGTGACATCATCTTGTTGTAAAGGGGCCGCTGCTTGTTCTTCAACAGATTGGACGCCAACGTGGAGCTGTTGTCGTAGGTGGAAGGATCCGATTTGCTCAGCTTCATGGTCGGATTCAGGGAATACAGTTCCTGGAAAAGGGAAAGTTCAAGGACGCCGGCCCGGATCTTCTCAGGCAGGTCCCAATCTTCCAAGAACGGGCAGCCGGCCTGAGGGTCTTCGTAGATATGGGCGTAATAATGCACGAAAGAGGAAGTGCATTCGTAGCTGTGCGGTGTAAACGCAGGGATGAAATACATGTATCCTTCGCTGAGCGGCACGATACGGTCGGGCAACATGATTCTGGCCGTGCCCTCGGTGACGTAATAAAGGCGCGCGAAGGGGCTGTTCACGTTCTTCCAGTTCCAGTCCGCGTTGTGCCGGGCCAGCCCTACGTTGAGGACGAGGGGGCGGAAAGAGTCGACGTTGGATTCCATGGCTCATGATTTTGACTCAAAATTGGCAATTTATATCCATAACCGGGAGCCTTCTATGGTTAAATTAGCATAAAAATGTCTCGCTTTATGAAGATTGGCCGATATTGTCCTCGTCAAAGGCTATGAAGTCCAACAGAAATAAAAAATTATCCTCTATTTTTGCACAAACGATTCACAGGACAGACAGCGTAACGAAAGGACAGGAACTGGTAAAAACGATTGAGCCATGAAATATTCATGTTTAGGGAAAACGGGAATGAAAGTGCCCGTATTGGGCTTCGGGGCCTCTTCGTTGGGAGGCGTGTTTCACCCCGTCCGCGAAGCGGAAGCTATCCGCGCCGTGTTCACGGCCGTAGAGAACGGCATGAACTTCATCGACGTGTCGCCTTATTACGGCCATACGAAAGCCGAGACGGTGCTGGGAAAGGCCCTGACGGAATTGCAGCGGGAATCTTTCCTGTTGTCTACCAAAGTCGGACGCTACGGAGCCGACGGGGTGAACACGTGGGACTATTCCGCAAGGAGAGCCCGGGAGAGCGTGTTTGAAAGCATGGAACGGCTGCACGTGGACTACATCGACCTCATCAACGTGCACGACGTAGAGTTCGCCGACCCTTCCCAAGTGGTCGATGAAACCCTGCCGACGTTGGTGGAACTCCGGGAGAAAGGGCTTGTGGGCCACGTGGGAATCACCGACTTGCAGCTCGAAAACCTGAAATGGATTATCGACCACGTGCCGGAGGGGACGGTGGAATGCGTGCTCAGCTTCTGCCATTACACGCTGAACGACGACAAGCTGGCAGACTTCCTGGATTATTTCGAGGGAAAGGGAATCGGGGTCATCAACGCGTCGCCTTTCGCCATGGGGCTGTTGTCGCGGCGCGGAGCGCCGGAATGGCATCCTGCCCCGGCCGCATTGGTCGCGGCCTGCCGCAAAGCCTCTGACTATTGCCTGTCGCAAGGCTATCCCGTCGAAAAGTTGGCGATCCAGTTTTCGGTCAGCAACCCCCGCATCGGAACGACCCTCTTCAGTTCGGCCAACCCGGACAACGTGCTAAGGAACATCCGGTACATCGAAGAGCCTATCGACTGGGATTTGGTGGCCAAGGTAAAAGGAATCATCGGAGACCAGCAACGCGTGACGTGGAAAAACACATGAAACCGGGAAGAGATGGAATACACTATCATTGACGCCCATTCCCATTTGTGGCTCAGGCAGGACACCGAGCTGGACGGGCTGCCCATCCGCTCCCTCTCGGGAGGCAAGTCGCTTTTCATGGGTGAAGTCCGGCAAATGCTTCCGCCTTTCATGACGGACGGGAGAAACACGGCGGAGGTGTTCCTCTCCAACATGGACTATGCGCAGGTCGCCGCCGCCGTGGTCACACAGGAATACATCGACGGCGTGCAGAACGACTACCTGATGGAAGTGCAGGCCCGTTATCCCGACCGCTTCTTGGTGTGCGGCTTGTGCGAGTTCCGCGAGCCGGGATTCCTGGCGCAGGCCGGGGAGCTGGCAGGGAAAGGGTTCAAGGCCGTCAAGATTCCGGCCAACCGTTTGGCCTTGCCCGCAGGCAGGGTCCCGCTGAACGGCGACGAGATGATGGCCATGTTCCGACTGATGGAGGAACGCCGGCTCATCCTGTCGATAGACCTGCTGGAAGGGGACGCCCAAGTGGAGGAACTGAGGGACGTGATTACGGAATGTCCGAGCCTCAAGATTGCCATCGGGCATTTCGGAATGGTGACCTTCCCCGGCTGGAAGGAACAAATCAAATTGGCACGCTACCCCAACGTGTTCATCGAATCCGGCGGCATCACATGGCTTTTCAACGGCGAGTTCTATCCTTTCAAAGGAGCCGTGCGCGCCGTGCGGGAAGCGGCCGGGCTGGTGGGAATGGAGAAACTGATGTGGGGATCGGACTACCCGCGCACCGTCACTGCGATAACGTACCGCATGTCCTACGACTTCATCGCGAAGAGCGACGAGCTGGGCGACGAGGAGAAAGCCATGTTCCTGGGAGGCAACGCAAAATCCTTCTACGGCTTCGGTGCCCTGCCCGTACTGCCTTATATCAAAAACATGTCAGAATGAAAGCGTTTCAGATTACGTCGCCGTTCCATACGGCCTTGAAAGAAATCGGCGTGCCCGCCTGCCGGGCGGGCGAAGTGTTGCTGCGCGTCCGTTACGTGGGGTTCTGCGGCTCCGACCTCAACACCTACTTGGGGCGGAACCCGATGGCGCGGACGCCCGTCATCCCCGGCCACGAGGCGGGCGCCACGATAGAAGCTACGGGCGCGGACGTCCCCGGCTTCCTGCGCCCGGGACAGGATGTCACCGTCAACCCTTACACGAATTGCGGCGAGTGCGCCGCTTGCCGCAACGGACGCGTCAACGCTTGCGAGCACAATGAGACTTTCGGCGTGCAGCGCGACGGGGTCATGACGGAATTCGTGGCCGTGCCATGGCAGAAGGTGGTGGCGGCCGACGGGCTTCCCGCCCGCCACTGCGCCTTGGTCGAACCCATGAGCGTGGGCTTCCATGCCGTGTCGCGCGCACGGATTACGGACATAGACACGGTCATGGTCATCGGCTGCGGCATGATAGGTTTGGGAGCCATCGCCCGTGCCGCCCTGAGAGGGGCAAAGGTGATTGCCGTGGATTTGGATGACGAAAAGCTTGGGGTGGCGCGTTCCTTGGGGGCTACCTGCCTTGTCAATTCCAAGACGGAGGACGTGCATGCCCGGCTGACGGAGTACACCGGCGGCTCAGGCCCCGACGTGGTAATCGAAGCGGCGGGCAGTGCGTCCACGTACGTCACGGCCGTTCGGGAAGCGGCCTTTGCCGGGCGCGTGGTGTACATCGGATACGCCAAAGGCGACGTCTCCTTCCAGACGAAGCTGTTCGTCCAGAAGGAGCTGGACATACGGGGGTCGAGAAACGCGCTGCCGGAAGATTTCCGCGCCGTGGTCCGTTATCTGCGGCAAGGACGCTGTCCGGCGGACAAGTTCGTTACCCGCGAGGTCTCCCTTGAACAAGCCGGGGAAGCATTACGGCAGTGGGCGGACGACCCGGCCAAGGTCTTCCGCATCATGGTGAGGCTTTAGGACGAATACAGGTCAATCAAACAAAAGCATCCATGAGGGAACTGAACAGCAAGACGGCTCCAAAGGCAGTGAGGCCGGAGAGAATCATACAGTTCGGCGAAGGGAATTTCCTGCGCGCCTTCGCGGATTGGATTATATCGGCCATGAACGAGCGCAGCGACTTCAACGGGAGCGTGGTCGTGGTGCAACCCATCGAGAACGGCATGGCGGACGCGCTCAACCGGCAGGACGGCCTTTACCATGTCAACCTGCAAGGACTCGAGGACGGGCAGGCGGTGAACTCCTGCCGCCTGATAGATGTCATCAGCCGCGCGCTTAGCCCTTACAGCCATTTTGACGAGTACATGAAACTGGCCGAACAGCCGGAGGTGCGTTTTGTCGTTTCCAATACGACCGAGGCGGGCATCGCATTCGATCCGGCTTGCAGGCTCGACGACCGCCCGGCGGCCTCCTTCCCGGGGAAGCTGACGCAGCTGCTCTACCGCCGTTTCCGCCATTTCCGCGGCGACAAGAGCAAGGGGCTGATTGTCTTCCCCTGCGAACTGATTTCCCGGAACGGACATCGTCTGAAAGGAATCATCAAACGATACATCGGCCTCTGGCGGCTCGGAGAGGACTTCGCGGCATGGTTCGAAGAGGCGTGCGGCGTGTACGCCACGCTGGTGGACCGTATCGTGCCGGGCTTCCCCCGCAAGCATATCGGAGAGATCCAGGAGAAGCTGCGATACAGAGACCGGCTCGTCGTACAGGGCGAGGCATTCCACCTCTGGGTCATCGAGGCCCCGGAAAGCGTGGCAAGGGAGTTCCCGGCGGCGGAATGCGGCCTGAACGTGCGCTTTGTGCCCGACGAAGGGCCCTACCATCGGAGAAAGGTGGCCTTGCTCAACGGGCCGCATACGTTGCTCTCCCCCGTGGCATACCTTTCCGGCATAGACACCGTGCGCGAAGCGTGCCAAGACCCGGACGTGGGACGGTTCATCCACAGAGTGATGTACGACGAACTCATCGAGACGTTAGACCTTTCCCGGGAAGAACTCTTGACGTTTGCGGGAAGCGTGCTGGAGCGGTTCGCCAATCCGTTCGTGGACCATCAGGTCACTTCCATCATGCTGAACGCCTTTCCCAAGTTCGCCACGCGGGATTTGCCGGGACTGAAAGAATACTTCCGGCGTAAGGGCACGCTCCCTGCCGGGATCGTGTTCGGCCTGGCAGCCCTGGTCACTTATTACAAAGGAGGCAACCGCGAGGACGGCGCACCGATCGTCCCGGCCGACTCCCCCGACGTCACGGGGCACCTCGCCCGCCTGTGGCAGGACGGCGACGAGCAGGAAGTGTCCGCCGGCGTGCTGGGGCGAACGGACTGGTGGGGAGAAGATCTGACCCGGATGCCCGGACTGGCCGAATCGCTGACACGCTACCTGAGAGAGATCCGCTTGTCGGGCATGCGGGAGGCACTGAGACGGATGTCGGATTCATAGGATACCTTTATGCTGAAATATATCGTCATACATCCGGCGGACAACGTGGCCGTGGCCTTGCTGCCTTTGGAAGCGGGAGAAACCGTCTCGCACGGGGGCTCGACCGTCAAGGTGAGGGAGCGGATTCCCGCCGGACATAAAGTCTCGCTCGCCCGTATCGCCGCCGGACAGGACGTTATAAAGTACGGCTGTCCAATCGGGCACGCCACGGAAACGATAGGGCCGGGCCGGTGGGTTAACGAACGGATGCTGCATACCAACCTGGAAGGCGTCTCGGACTACGAGTACCACCCCGTTCCCGCCCCGTGCCCCCCGCCCGGCCGCTCGCGGACTTTCCATGGGTATGTCCGCAAGAACGGCGAGACGGGCGTCCGTAACGAATTGTGGATTATCCCCACGGTGGGGTGCGTCAACGGCGTGGCCGAACGGCTGGCACGGACGCTCGAAAGGGAAACCCGCGCCGAAGGGACGGACGGCATCAGGGCCTACACGCACGATTACGGGTGTTCGCAGCTGGGAGACGACCATGAGAACACGCGCCGCATCCTGCGCGACATGGCGCTCCATCCCAATGCCGGCGGAGTGCTGATAGTCGGCCTGGGATGCGAGAACAACCAGCCCGACGCGCTCCGCGCCTTGCTCGGGGACTATGACACGGAGCGCGTGCGCTTCATGGTCTGCCAGCGCGAGGAAAACGAGATTGGAAGCGGAATGAGAATCCTTCGGGACTTATACGCCCGGATGAGGGAAGACCGCCGGACGGAAGTGCCGATGGGAAAGCTGAAAGTGGGACTCAAATGCGGAGGCTCCGACGGATTCTCCGGCATCACGGCCAATCCGCTCTTAGGATGCTTCTCGGACCGTCTCGTGGCGCAAGGGGGAACCGCGGTGCTCACCGAAGTGCCCGAGATGTTCGGCGCGGAGAAACTCCTGATGGCCCGTTGCAAGGACGAGGAGACGTTCCGGAAGACCGTCTCGCTCATCAACGGCTTCAAGGAGTATTTCATCAGCCACCGGCAGCCGGTCTTCGAGAACCCCTCGCCGGGGAACAAGGCCGGGGGGATTTCCACGCTGGAAGAGAAGTCGCTGGGATGTACGCAGAAATCCGGGACGACTGCCGTGCGCGACGTGTTGGAATACGGGGAGACCCTGTCTTCCCCGGGCCTGAACCTGCTGGGCGCCCCCGGCAACGACCTCGTGGCCAGCACCGCCCTGGCCGCCTCCGGATGCCATATCGTGCTGTTTACGACCGGGCGCGGCACGCCTTTCGGCACGTTCGTGCCCACCGTGAAGATTTCGTCCCACACCGGGTTGGCCGAGGAAAAGCCCGGTTGGACAGACTTCGACGCCGGCGCGCTGCTGGAAGGGGAGCCCATGCCGCTCGTGCTGGAACGCTTCACGTCCTTTGTCCTCGACGTGGCCAGCGGGCGGAAGACGCTGAACGAAGAAAACGGCTACCGCGGGATCGCCATCTTCAAGTCCGGCGTCACCCTGTAAACCGCGGTCATGCCCCGGAAGGATTTTCACCTCCCGGAAGCCTTCCTTCCGGGAAAAGGCTTACCTTTGCGCAATAAACGGATTGACATGAAAGACGACAAGGACAGGCGATGGACCGTCCTGGGGAGCGAGTACCTCATCCGCCGCCCGTGGCTGACGGCACGGCGTGACCGGGTGAGGCTCCCGAACGGCGTGGAAAACGACGAATATTACGTCCTGGAGTATCCGGATTGGGTCAACGTGATAGCCTTGACCGAAGACGGGAAATTCATCATGGAAAGGCAATACCGTCACGGCCTGCGGCAGACAAGCTACGAGATATGCGCCGGCGTGTGCGAGGCGGGGGAGACGCCGCTGCAGTCCGCCCAGAGGGAACTGCGCGAAGAGACGGGATTCGGCGGCGGGGAATGGAACCGACTGATGACCATTTCGCCCAACCCGTCGACCTCGGACAACCTATGCCATTGTTTCGTGGCGCGCGGGGTGAAACGCGTGTCGGCTCCACGCCGGGAAGCCACCGAGGACATCAGCGTACATTTCCTGACCGCGGACGAAGTGCGCGGCCTCCTGCAAAGCGACGGAATCAAGCAGGCGCTGATGCTCGCGCCGTTATGGCGTTATTTCGCGGAGCATCGCCTATGGTGAGCCCTGCCCCGTCCGCTTCCGAAAGGCGGGGCACGCCGCACGGCCGCCTTCCTGTACGGGAAGCCCGCGCCTTCGGGGAGGGGACGCTTCGCATACGGGGAACGCCCCGCGACGCATCGCACCGTGCCA
>CAYPMY010000007.1:25367-35830 GCA_964412085.1 uncultured Paraprevotella sp.
GCGGACACGGGAGGGGACATGCCATGAAATCCCCATGGCGAAACGCTCCACCGCCCGGTCGTCCTCCCCGTACGGGAAGCCCGCGCCTCTGGGGAGGGGACGCTTCGCATACGGGGAACGCCCCGCGACGCATCGCACCGTGCCATGGCGGAGGGCGGAGGCCTGCATGGCGGGGAACGCCGCACGGGGGATTCCGCGCGGGCGGACGCCGGCACCTTGCCAAGCCTCCCGTCGCCGCACGCGCGGACACGGGAGGGGACATGCCATGAAATCCCCATGGCGAAACGCTCCACCGCCTGCCAACCTCGCCCGTCCGCCGTCCGCCGGAAGGATTGATGCCAAATCCCGTGGCCCCGGGGCCGGGCCTCCTGCCCCTTCATCGCGCGGTGCGCGCCGCCGCACTGCGGGCGGCATCGCTCCCGGGAAGACGAACGGGGACTACTGACAAAACGGCAGTCGCCGGCTTGCGAGAATCGCGTATTTGCATCCCGTCCGGGGCCTTTTGGATTTCAAACGATTCCTGCGCTTCCGCATTTTGACAAAACGACGGGATTCCGCCCGTTTTCCCGTCATCGTGAAAGCAAAGGCATCCCTCGCCTGACCTTCCCAAGAAAGATTCCCGGACGAACCGGGAAATGAAAAGACATTCTGATTTCGGATTTTGAGAAGGAAAGAGGGCCAGAAAAACAAAAAAAAGCCATCCGAGGCCGGTCGGCGAACCGCTTTCTTGACATTTTCCCGGCCAGATACGCACGGATGCGGGAAAATGTGCGGCAAACGATTCTCCGCTTTCAGCCGAAAGGGAAATCGTTCGCAAGCGATTGAACGTTACGAATGTTTAAAAGAATCCGCGAGAAAGCGCGGAATGTTTAAGCATGTGAACGGGACGGGCGTTTTTCCCTCCTGTTTCGCGGCAAGGACACAGGCCGGACGGGGCAAAAGACTGCCTTTTTGTCAGTCCCTGCCCGCCCCGGCCGCGCACGCCGGACACAGCCCCTTGAGCACGTAATTCACTCCGTGCAGGACGAATCCTTCAGGCGCCCGCACCACCGGAACCGTCTGGCTCCGGAAGCAGAAAGCGCGGTGGCAACCTTCGCAATAGAAATGCACGTGCTGGTCGTTCACCGAACAAGTGCAATCGTCACTGCAAACCGCATATTTCAGCGTGCCCGTTCCATCGTCGATGGCATGAACCAAGAGGTGGTCCAAGAACAGCGAGATGGTGCGGAATATGGTGGATTTGTCCACGGTCTGCAGTCTTTCCTCCAAATCGGGTTGCGACACGGCACGGTTCATCTCCATCATCGTGCGGAGAATCAGCAGGCGGAGAGCCGTGGGCTTCACGTTCCGCAGGCTCAGCTTACGCAGGTAGATGTCTTCTTCCATGATGCAAACGCTCCGAGCATAACCATGGGATAAAGGTACGCGCTTTGCCCCATAACATGACAACGGCTTAACCTTTTTTATCATTCAACAGCCGGACTGCGTTCAGGACAGCCAGCAAAGCCACCCCCACGTCCGCAAAGACGGCTTCCCACAAGGTGGCCGCGCCCAAGGCGCCCGAAGCCAGCACGAGCAGTTTCACCCCGAGCGCGCCGGCGACGTTCTGCCACACGACGGCCCGTGTGCGGCGGCCCAGGCGGATGGCTTCGGCAACCTTCGACGGCCGGTCGTCCTGCAGGACGACATCGGCAGTTTCGATGGCCACGTCGCTTCCCAGTCCGCCCATCGCAACGCCCACCCGGCTGGCCGCCAGCACGGGCGCATCGTTCAGCCCGTCGCCGACGAACGCCACGCGCAAACGTCCTTTCGTCTGCAATTCCTCGACAAGCCGCACTTTGTCTTCCGGCATCAGGTCGCCGGCATGGCGGGGAATCCCCAATTGCCCGGCCAGTTCGCCCACTATCGCCGACTTGTCTCCCGACAAGACGCAGATGTCGCGGATGCCCAGGTCTCGGAGAGCCGTCACGGCACGGGAAGCATCGGGCTTCGGCTCGTCGGCCAACAGAAGACAGCCGGCATAGCGCCCGCCGAGAGCCACGACAGCGATCGTGTCGGGGATTCGAAGGATTTCCTCGGGATAAGCCACCCGGCCCTTATCCAACAAAGCGGCTTTCCCGACCAGCAGTTCGCCTCGCCCGGTCATGGCGCGCAGGCCCAGCCCGGCGAGTTCTTCCGTGCCTCCTACCGCAGGGAGCGTCATGCCCCTTTCCCCGGCATACCCGGCGATGGCACGGGCTACGGGATGGTTGCTCCCGGATTCCGCCGCCGCGGCCCAGGCCACCAGCTCGTCGGCCGCGAGTTCCCCGGAAGGACGCACTTCCCTCACGCGGAACACGCCGCGGGTCAGCGTGCCGGTCTTGTCGAAAACCACGGCGTCCGCACGGGCGATGGCATCCAGGCTGTTACCGCCTTTGAACAGGATGCCCCGGCGCGAGGCGGCCCCGATTCCGCCGAAATAGCCAAGCGGTATGCTGATTACCAACGCGCAGGGGCAGGAAACGACGAGAAAGACCAGCGCGCGGTAGAGCCATGCCTGGAAATCGTAGACGAAACCGGGACGCAGCGAGGCATACAGCCAGGGCAACACGGCCAACAGCACGGCAAGCAGCGTGACCGCCGGAGTGTAGACACGGGCAAACCGGCGGATGAACAGTTCGGTGCGGGCCTTGCGCGAAGCCGCGTCCTGCACCGTGCCGAGGATGCGCGACAGCGCGCTGTCGGCATATCCGCGCACGGTACGCAACCTGACGACCCGTTCTGTCGGTATCATGCCGGCCAGCACTTCTTCCTCCTGCCCGACCATGCGCGGCACGCTTTCGCCGGTCAGCGCGGCGGCGTTGAAGACTGTTCCAGACCCCAGAAGCACACCGTCAAGGGGGACGCGCTCCCCGGCCTTGACTTCAATCTCCTCGCCGATGCCCACGGTCTCCGGCGCCACCGTATGCCATTGTCCGCCACGCCGCACGGCGGCGGCCTGCGGTCGCACGTCCAGCAGCGATTCGATATGGCTCCGGGCCTTGTCCACGGCACGGCCCTGGAACATCTCTCCCACGGCATAGAAGAGCATGACCGCCACGGCTTCGGGATATTCCCCGATATAGAAAGCGCCGAGCGAGGCTAACTGCATCAGCGTGAACTCATTGAAGAAGTCCCTGCGGCGAATGGCTCCCCACGCCTCTTTCATGACAGGAGCCGCCACGGGCAACCAGCCCGCGAAGAACCAGCACGCCCGCACCCAGCAGGGGCGGAAGAAGGCCGCGTCCACGGCCTGGCATGCAATGCCTGTGGCCAAGACCGCGAAGGAGAAACATAGGCGGGGAAGGGGGTTCCCATTGCTTCCCGCGGTGCGGGCGCGCCGGCCGCACCCGCAAGCACGCGCTGTCGCTTTCATCACATGGCTTTTGATGGTTTGCACTGCAAAGTTATCCGAAATCCCGTGCAACCCGGTTGCATAAGGCATTCCCTCCAACGAGACGGCGCGCTTCCCAAGCGCGCAAAAAAAAGACGCGGCCTTCCGCAAAGCCACGTCCTGGCGGTCGCCTGGCGTTCGACCTGATTCCCCTTGCATCGCCGCATCGCGCCGTTCACGAGTCAGGGGCGCATGGCACACGAGCCTGACGGACACGCCGCTTTCGCAAGCCCCCATGCCCCACGGCATCAGGGAATCCGCAAGTCCGCCCTGCCGTCGGTCCCTTATTTTGCCCGGGCTTCGGCGATATAGCCCAAAGCCTCCCTGCACTTGCCAGTAACGTACCGCCAGTCCCCGGCGGCCACCACGTCTTTCGGGAACAGCTTGGAGCCCATCCCCACGCAATAGACTCCGGCTTTGAACCAGGCGGTCAGATTCTCTCTCTCAGGTGCCACGCCGCCCGTCACCATGAGCTTGGTCCACGGGCACGGTGCCATCAATCCTTTGACGAAGGCCGGGCCGTACACGTCGCCGGGGAAGAGCTTGCAAAGGTCGCAACCCGACTCCTGTGCCTTGCCGATTTCCGACACGGTGCCGCACCCCGGGCAGTAGGGCACCGAACGGCGGTTGCACACCGGCACGATGTCCGGGTTGAACAGCGGCCCGACCACGAAGCACGCCCCCGACTGGATGTAGAGGGCGGCCGTCGGGGCATCTACGACGGAGCCTATTCCCAAAGCGAGTTCCGGGCACTCCCCGGCGGCGAACTTCACGCATTCGGCAAACACTTCCTGCGCGAAATCGCCACGGTTGGTAAACTCGAACGCACGTACGCCGCCATCGTAGCAGGCCTTGATGACCTTCTTGGCTGTTCCGGCATCGGAATGGTAGAACACGGGGATCATGCCTGTCTCCCCTATTTTCCGCAAGACTGCGAGCTTGTCGAATTTTGCCATATCTCTTGTGTTCGTTTTCGTCGGGACCGGTTTATCTTTGCACGCGGCCGTTGGCGGAGCCTCCCGCCAGAGCGGCCACTTCTTCGGCTGACGCCATGTTGAAGTCGCCCGGAATCGTGTGCTTCAGGGCCGAGGCCGCCACGGCGAACTCCAAAGCCTCGCCCTGGGTTTCCATGGTCAGCAGGCCGTGGATGATACCGCCGGAGAAAGAATCGCCTCCCCCGACACGGTCGATGATGGGGTCTATGTCGTAACGTCTGGACACGTAGAACTCCTTGCCGTCGTATATCATGGCCTTCCACCCGTTGCGGGTGGCCGAAAAGGACTCGCGCAGAGTGGAAACGACATACTTGAAACCGAACGTATCCATCATGCCCTTGAAGATGCCCTTGTAGCCCTCGGCTTCCGTGCCGCCCCCTTCCACGTCCGCGTCCGGCTTGAAGCCCAGGCAAAGTTCCGCGTCCTCCTCATTGCCGATGCACACGTCCACGTACCGCATCAGGGGCTTCATGACGCTCCGGGCTTTCTCGGATGTCCAGAGCTTCCTGCGGAAATTGAGGTCGCAGGAAACGGTCACGCCGTGCTTTTCGGCCGCGATGCACGCCTGGCGCAGGCACTCGGCGCTGGCATCCGAAATGGCCGGCGTGATGCCGCTCCAATGGAACCAGTCGGCACCCGACATTATGGCGTCGAAGTCGAAATCGGCAGGGCACGCTTCCGCCACGGCCGACCCGGCACGGTCGTAAATGACCTTTGACGGGCGCATGGAAGCTCCCGTCTCCAGATAATATATTCCCACGCGCCGGCCGCCGCGGGCGATGAAATCAGTGTGCACGCCATAACGGCGCAAGGCGTTTACGGCCGCCTGCCCTATTTCGTGCCTGGGGAGCTTGGAAACAAAGTAGGCCTCATGCCCATAATGGGCACAGCTCACGGCCACGTTGGCCTCCCCGCCCCCGTAATTGACATCAAAAGAGTCTGCCTGCACGAAGCGGGATTGTCCGGGCGTGGACAAACGGAGCATGATTTCTCCCATCGTTATTATTTTTCCCATACCTGTAGTTTTGGTCGTTGTCAGTCTCGGCTTCTTGCTGTCAACCCGCACAGCTTGCCTTTCCGGCATGCAAAAATAGGCATTTCCCCCGTGAAACGCTCTTTTTCACGGGAAAATAATCTAAAAAAAGCGAGTTTTTGTCTTTTCATGCCATGCAGGCCGTCAAAATAATGTATCTTCGTGGAGTTTTGCATCCCGAACAAGGAAGAACGTCATGAGGGAAGTCCATTCGCCAGATAAAAACAGGGTCAAGGACATGGCCGGGCATCCCGGCGTTCCGGGCAAGGCGAAGGCCAAAGCGGATTTTGCCGCCGCGGCCGGACGTGTCCGGGACAAGAAGCCGGACGGGGCGGCCATCGTCCCACGGAATCCCGATGCGGCCCGGACGTCCTGCCGCCGGCTGCGGGAACAGGACACCCCGTTTGTCTTTCCGGACTCCGATGTTTCCGGGACGGAGCCGCCGGCATCCTTCGGACAAGGCTCCCTGAGAGGCGACTGTTTTGCCGAGCGCGTCTTGTCGATGAAGAAGCCCATGCCGAAAGGACGTGCGGCCTCCCGTCGGCAGGAACGCCGTGAAGCGGAGCCTATGGAACACATGGCGGAATATCGCCCGGATTGCGAGGTGGCGGGGCTTTCCCCGCAACTTGACGGAAAGGACGGCCACGACACGGCGGGACGGGATGCGGGACGCTTGAAACAGGGCGCGGCGGGTTCCCTTGTCGCCCGGTGCCCGTGGGGACAAGGCCATGCCGGCGTGAAGGCCCTGTCCGGCCATACCGTGTTGAAGGAAGCCGTACAGCAATGCCATCGCATGCCGCTTGGACTGTCGACGGCCGAGAATCACATTCATTACGCGGCCGATGAGAAACGAAAGGCCGTCCACATGCAAACGTCGTGAAATGCCCGCAAACGGAAGAAGTATGGCAGCCGTCAGTCCGCTGCTCGTTTTCGTAGTCCTTTATCTCGTGACCGGCATCATCGTCCGCGACTTTTACAAGGTGCCCATCACGGTGGCTTTCATGGCATCGTCCGTTTATGCCGTCGCGACCGCGCGCGGCATCCCGTTGGAAGAGAGGGTGAAAGTGTATTCCCGTGGCGCAGGTTCGCCGAACATCATGCTGATGATATGGATTTTCATCCTTGCAGGTGCTTTTGCCGCGTCGGCCAAAGCCATGGGAGCCACGGACGCGACGGTAAACCTTTCCCTGCGGCTCTTGCCGGGCAACCTGCTGTTGGGAGGCATTTTCCTGGCGGCATGCTTCATCTCGCTTTCCATAGGGACTTCGGTCGGCACGATTGTGGCGCTGACGCCTTTGGCGGCAGGCATCGCCCGCGAGACGGGAGCCAGCCTCCCGTCGCTGGTGGCCATCGTGGCCGGAGGAGCCTTTTTCGGCGACAACCTGTCATTCATTTCCGACACGACCATCACGGCCACCCGTACGCAAGGGTGCAAGCTGAGCGACAAGTTCAAAGTCAACTCGCAGATTGTCATGCCTGCGGCAGCCATCGCGCTCGCATTGTACATCTTCATGGGAATACACGTCCACGCGCCGCAACGGCTACCCGAGGTGGACTGGATTAAAGTCGTCCCTTATCTGGTGGTGCTGGTTACGGCCGCCGCGGGCGTGAACGTCATGGTAGTCCTGGCTCTCGGCCTGGCCTTGAGCGGCGCGGTCGGCATCTCTACCGGCACATACGACTTGTTCGGTTGGTTTGCCGCCATGGGAGAGGGCATCACCGGAATGGGGGAATTGATAATCATCACGATGATGGCAGGCGGGCTGATGGGAGTCATTCGCCATAACGGAGGCATCGACTACATCTTATATGTACTGACCCGGCACATACGTTCCAAACGCGGGGCGGAACTGAGCATAGCGGCACTTGTGAGCATCATCAACCTGTGTACGGCCAACAACACCGTGGCCATCATTACGGCGGGGCCGCTGGCTCATGACATAGCCGGATTGTACGGAGTGGACAAACGTAAAAGCGCGAGCATCCTGGATACGTTTTCTTGTTTCACGCAAGGGCTGATTCCATACGGCGCCCAGCTTCTAATGGCCGCCGGGCTGGCATCCATCAACCCGATAGACATCATACCTTACCTGTATTATCCGTTCATCATGGGAGCCTGCGCACTGTCGAGCATCCTGTTCCGTTACCCGAGGAAGTATTCCTGACGCGGACGGAACGCCCGGTCGGTTCGTGGAGCAGGACGGTTTGGAAAGAATCGTGCGGGCCGACGCGGGCATTCCGGGCCAATCCGATTGCCGCAATCGCGCAAACAGGATATGCGCCCGGTTCGCCTTTCATCGTGCCGATAGCGACTTGTACCGCAAGAAAGTCATATTGGCCGTTTTTTCTCCCGCTCGCCCCCGCTCAGCCGGCCATGGCGGTGGACAGGAAGTATTTATGCGGTTTGGGCGGCACTTGGCGACGGGCGGCAGTCCCATGGGAAACCTCCCCGACCAGAAGCCTCCGGCACGTCGGCGGGAGGGCGGGCGCGTCCGAAGCCGGCATTTTGCCGACGCCGCGCTCTCCTTTCCACCGCATTGCGTTGCAAGGAACAAGAGGGGACTTCATCCATAGGAATATTCTTCCTGCCAATCATCCGACGGGCTGAAATCCTTGTCGGCAAAAAGCTCTGCCAGTCCCGATATTTGCTTCAGCCGCAGGAGCTCGTCCTTGTCCATCCCTATGTTGCGCATGATCCAACTGTCCGACATCCCGGATTTGGTCAGTTCAGACACGATGTGGCTCATCAATTCCACCGAATGCATGCCGCGGGCCCGATTGTGCCGTATGGTAGACGCCATGCGTTCCGAACAGTCCTTGTCGATGACGGAGACGGGGAGCAGCCCCTTCTCCCTTTCGTAAATGCGCCGGGAAGTCTTCATGACCTGGTAGCGGTGGAAACCGTCCACGATTTCGTACACGTCGTCTTCCCTGCGGTAGTAGCACACGCAGGGCATCGTGTAGCCGTCCTCCCATATGGAAAGCTCAAGGAGCTTCATCTCGGGAGGAGCCACTATGTTGGGGTTATATTCGTTTGCCACCACCTTTTCGACGGGCACGGCAATGATGTTGTAAACCGGGCTTTTATATCTTTCCATGTGCTAACGATTTGTATTTCTCCAACACTCTGTCGCGTTGTTCCTTTTCCTGTTTGGTCTGCGAGAATCCCATGTACTTGCACGCGTGGTCGTTCTTCAGGATGCAGATGCACATGCGCTTGTAGGTCGGTATCTCCTTGAATTCGGGGATGTCGATGTCGTCCAGATACTCCATCCTCACCGGCCGCTTGTCCGTATGGTAGGCCGTCTTCTCCCCTATGGTGAAGTCCACGCCAACCTTGCGCAGGCTTTGTATCACCTCCTCGCCAAGGCATCCTCCCCGCTTGCGCCAGAAACGGATGCTTACGTCCAGCTTGTCGAGATAGTTCTGCCGAGCGGAATCCGGGAGCGTGTCCAAGAGGAAATACATGTATTCTTTCCAAGAAAAGCCGGGAGGAGACTTGATCATCCTCCACCCCATTGCCATGGTACTGCCATACATACCCGCGAAGTTCACTCCGTTGACCCTGCCCAGCATTTTCCCCCAAGTGTCCGGGTCGATGACACGATAAACCTTCAATGCCGAGATGGCTTGGGAAATGAACGGACTGGCCACACGCTGGTGAGCGATAGGGATACCGGCCTGATAGTACAAGTCGTACAAACGGTTGTATGTCCATCCGAATTTTCCGTTGGCGGCCCAGATGTCCGTGGTTTTCCAGTCGTAAATGGGATATGCGTTGTATATGTGGCGGTCGAGCCTGTGAGTCCATTTATAACAGGCCAGACGTTTGTAGTTTCTGTCGCTGTGGATGCTTCTCCAACGGTCAAAACTCTCTTGCGTGCGTATCCCCACCAAGCAACAGACACGCTCGCATTTCTTTCGTATGCGCAACCATGGGGCAAAAAGGCGTTGGAAGTCATAGTCCCATAACTCTTCGTTGAAGAAGTCGAAGTCCTTGGCCGTATGGCAGCCTTCAGGCTTTTCCCGGACCCAGATGTCACGCTTGCTCTCCTCCCACGGGCGCCAGTAAGACTGATACATCGAAGTGCAGGTGGAAACTTTAAAAGGGACGCAACAGCGGTACACTTCCAGAATGTCGGGATGGGAAGCCACGACCTGTTCCACATATTCCGTAGTCTGCCGGTACTGTGCCTCGTAATCCATGTGGAAGACCCCGAGCTTCCGGCCCGGCTCATACTTCCGCAGGTAGTCGATACATAAGTTCAAAAGCACGCCGCTGTCCTTGCCTCCGGAAAAGGATACATATACATAGTCGAAATAATCAAAGATGATTTTTAATCTCCGTTGCGTGGCTTCATATACATTTAGCTGGCGTATCATGTTTCAGGGACAGGGATATACTCCATTTTATCGTAAAGGGTGAGTTGTTTGTCTGTTCGGAAACGGTTTTCCCGGAAAGCCTCCGTGTGACGTTTATGCACCAAGGCCGTCAGCAAAGAACCGGGTTCCAAGTCGTCGATGACGCGATGCAACAAAGCACCTATCGTTTCCGCGCTGTCGCCCTGTATGTAATAGTTGTCTATATGGCAACTCTTCCCATTTTTCCTCAAGGGCATGAATCCGATGACTACCCCGTCCGATAGGGCGACATACCACAAGTAGCGGTTGGAGGTCTTGAAGGGATAATTGTTGTTCTGCCTTAAAATGGCCGGGTTCATGGCCAACGGCCCCACGAGCTGATACAGCCTTTTGTCCGTCCCGTTCAAACGCGTTATTTCCATTTCCAAGTGTTTTTAGTCCGAATTCGCACTTCCTTACTCTTCCGTTTCGAAGAAGTCGTTGTCTATCCGTTTCACCTCGAAGGTCTTGACGGTAGACACTCCCATATTGTAGTCTATCATGTGCTCGCACAGTTGCGTTCCGTCCATCAGCACGATCTTGATGTTGGTCTGCGGCTTAAAGGCGCGCGCTTCCTGACTGAACGAGGATGTCGTGATGAATATCCCCTTTGTGGCTCCCT
>CAYPMY010000008.1:0-21096 GCA_964412085.1 uncultured Paraprevotella sp.
CTGTTTTCCACGATGTTCCAGACCACGTGCATCCATTCCTTCAGCCTGTCAAGGTCAACAGTCTGGCAAGTGGTAAGGTAGACGCAAACGGCATGGAACACGACCTGTTGCCGAAGGTTGATGGAAGCTGGAGTGTTTCCTCCTGCTTCATACCGGGGGATGAAGAAGAAAGATTCCTTGCCTCTGGCGGCCTCCTCATCGTTCGCTTTGTCTTCCCAATAAGGCATTAAGAGGGTGTCTACCGCCTCCCATGCCTGTTTTTGGCCATACTTTGTTTCGGCTTTCTGATAGAGTTCGGATAGCCGGTTCAGACAGATACGAAGCGAATCGATGCATTCGCGAGTAAGCACCGGCTTATAGATAGAGATGCCCCGGTAGCGGTAAACTTTGTCTTCACCGTTTGCGGCTGTTGACAGCTCTCTGTAGAATTCGCTGGCTATTACCTCTTCCGCTTTGGCGTTCGTGTTGTAGGCAATGTACCTGTTGAGGAAAAATCGGTTGAGGAAACTCAGGTATATCTCATCGATGTGGTATTCTTCTGAGTGGTAGTGCCAGAACAGGTCTGTCCACTGGGTATCAAGCAGTAGGCTGAAACTATCTTCGCTTGTGTCGTTTTCCGATATCAGGTATTCCCGGTCTGACAATTTGTATTTCAACAGGTCGGCCTTGAAATTCTCGAAGTCTGTCAACGCCTTGCCGCGAGCGTTCATCTTGATATAGAGGTCGTCGGTCAGAGGCATATCCTTGTCCTTTATGTTCAGCAGGTAGAAGCTGATGGGGGAGTTCGCGCTTTTCAGTCGCTTCAGTAGTTCTTGTGCTTTTTCTTTCGTAAGCGCCGGTTTCATCATTTTCATGGCATATTCCTCAATGCCGTCAGTTATGTCAATACTATCGTCATCCTTGACATCCGTGCCTCCCAGCATACGTAGTATGGACTGTATGGTGGGATCCTGTTCGTAGGCGGAGTAGAACCAGCTCTGGTCGCGCACGAAATTGGCTACGCTACGTTCCTGCGGCTGATGGGACTGGATGATGGTGCAAAGCTTGTGACAGAACGTTCTGGACGAGATCCGCGTCTCATACGAGAATCTTTCCAATACTTCCTTATCCTCAGACAATGTGCCAGCGCGAAGTGCTAAATACCAGTGCAGAAGCCAGAGTGTAGTGAGCCGTTGCTGGCCGTCCAGCGGATAGAGGGTGTTTTCCTCCATACTGCCATATACAAAATCAAGCACCAGCGGTTCGCTCTCGCCCTCCAGAGCATCGAACAATTGTTTGAGAAAACGCTCTCGCAGGAATTCCTTGCCTTTCCTGCCTTGGGCATAGTCTCGCTGGATGATGGGGATAACTATACGCCGCCGTTCTCCGTCGGCATTTTTTGTGTTCAATAGGTTCCAGAATGAAACCTTTTGGCTGTATTCGTTCATGACAGAAAATCTTTAAGTACTTCTTTTATGTTATCTTCGTAGGTCTTGGCATCGTCCCTGTTCCACGTGTTGGGGTCAAACGAGGCCGTGTTGTAGTATTTCAGGAATACATGTTTGGTGCATGGTGGGATAAACGAGGATGACGCATCTTCAGGTTTGCTGTCCACTATTTGTCCCTCTCCGTCAATTGTCGGTGGATCGAACTTCTTGCCCTGATCCTTTCCGATGATGACCCTGCGTTTGGCGGGGAATATGGCATTGCCATAACTCCGATTAGTCGATGAATCGAGCAGGGTAAAGTTCCATATCTTGTTCTTCTCCTCCTGATTCAGCCTCTTGTTCCCGTTGATGGCTTCAATTTCATTTTTCAGTTCTTCAAACTGCTCGTCAAGGCCATCGCTTTGTTCGTCTTTTCCAGTGTATCGCTTGAGGAAGTCCTGAATCCGCTTACGGATGTCCTGATAGACCTCGTCCTGAAGTCCGAAACAGGCATAGCACAACCATTCGCGTCGCGACTTCATGCTGTTCAGTTTGTTCTCAGTGTTTGAGTCGATGTGTTCCACGTCCCATCTTTCCGACTTGTACAGGTGGAACGGGAACTTGTAGAACACGACATCGTCGTATTTCTTGTTGCCAGCCAGCATCTTATTCTGATTGATAACCGTCTGCAGGTTGTGCAACAGCAGGATAGGGCGACAGTTTTCCTTATTCCCGCCATTAATCTTTGGGTTATCAGTTGAATCGATTTTATCATAGTAGGTGTTTTCAATATCCTTGAAGCGAATGCGTTTCCTGATTTCGGTCATCAGGTACTCTTCCCTGAAAGCCGACTTGACCGTGTACCGTGTCCACTGGCTGTAAATCTCATCCACACTCTCGCCCATGCAAACCAGGAAGCCGATGTAGTGGTACAGTTCCTTGTCATCGAACCACTCTCGCAAGGTATGGAAAATTTCCTGCACTTTCTCCCAAATGGCGCGGGCGGCCTGTGCCATCGGAATGCATTGCTTCTGCACGGATAGGAACTGGTAGAAGTAGCGGAAGGTTTTATAGTCGTCGGACGTTTCCTGTTCTTCGCAGTTCTTGCATTGCAACAGGTCGCGGTCGCGTATCATGTCGAAAATAAAATCGATGCGTGTAGGCCGTTCGTTGCCAGACTTGTTGAGGAAAAGCCAAAATTCGTTGGACTGGAACGCGTATTCCATGGCATCCCATTCCATGGCTATTTCCTGCTGCCACAGCCTGATTTCGTTGTCATCAGTGCCGTTGAAGTTGGACTTGTTTAGCAATAGAGCCTTTATCAGTTCGGCATTGGTCAGAGAAATCTTTCCAATGTTCAACCGAGTGAACACTTCTTTGGGGTCTTCCTCCTGAATCTCGTACCAGATGAACTTCACCCGTTTCAGCAGTACGTTCAAGAAGTCTTCGGCTTCCTTTCCTTCCAGCCATTCGTGGATGACACCGATTGCTTGGCGGAAGTGGTGATAATCAATATTGTCTTCGACTTTTTCATCAGTTTCGGCTATCTCGTCCAGGAACTTGGCACTCCCCCTTCGGGTAGCATACTCGATGTCATAAAAGCGGCGACGTCCCAATTCTTCCAGAATGAGGCGTATGGTTGTCAGCCGTTGCTGTCCGTCGACCACCTCCCATAGTCCATTCGGAATGCGCCTCGCTTCGGTCAGGTCCTTGACCTCGCGTAACCTGTCCGGCAGTTGCCTGTCCGATGATTTCCCGCTTACGACCAGCGGTTGCAGGCAGTAGAAGCCGGCATCTCGTTTCCGGCTGAATTCAAGGATGTCGTCGAGCAAGTCTTTCACCTGTCGAAGCGTCCAGCGATACCCCCGCTGATAAGAGGGGACATGGAACGACATGTTCCCTAACTCTTCCACGGATTTAAGCGATAACGTTTCCATTCCTTTATCTAAAAAAGCAACATGAAGATATTTTCGCCGGCGCCACGTCAAGGATTCAATCTACAATTTCCCTCCGCTCCTCTCCATCTCCTCCGACACACGTCGCCCTGCATCCTTCATTTCCCTCAAGAACAGCCGCGCGCACATCTCCGCATCGTCCCCGGCACGGTGATGTCGTCCGCAGGGTATGTCGAATCGGTCGCAGAGGTAATCCAGCGTGTTGCAACCGAAGCCGTAGAGTCTGCGGGCGGCACGGAGCGAACAATAATAAGTGATGTCCGGCTTTTCGAGGGCATACAGTTCCAGCGAACGGCGGATGCAACCGATGTCGAACGCGGCGTTGTGCGCCACCAGTACGGGGCAGTCCTCGAGGTATCCGCAGATTTCGCCCCACACTTCGGGAAATTCGGGCGAGTTCATCGTGTCGGCCGGGCGGATGCCGTGTATCCGCACGTTCCAATAGCTGTACGCATTGCCTTGCGGACGGACAAGCCACGAGCGCGTCTCTACGATCTTCCCGTCGCGCACCAAGCAGATGCCCGCCTCGCAGATGGAAGCACGTTCGCCGGTAGCCGTTTCAAAGTCAATGGCGACAAAGTTCAGTCCTTGCATGGTTCGTCCTCCTCGCAAGCGTAATAGCTCAACATGTTTTGGGCGAAGTTGCGCATTTCGTCGCGCACCGCTTGGGGTTCCAGCACCTCCACCTGGTCTCCCTGGGCAAGCACAAGCTGATAGAACTCGAAAGTCGGTTTCAGGCGGTATTCGAAGAGGGCGGAACCGTCGTCGCCCTCAAATTCCCGCTGCGATTCGTGCAGGGGCAGGGTGCGCAGATAGTCCGCGAGCCGCTCGTACGCCAAAAGGACAATCCGCTGCACAGGCTCGTCCGACGTGATGACTCCGCAACATCCCTCGAAATACTTGTCCACATCGAATTCCTTTTTCATCTTGAAGGTCCGGCCGGTGTCCCGCACACAGGAAATGCGGTCGAGGGCATATACCAGGTACACATCGTTGAGGTCGACGCCTTCCCTCTTGTTCCGCTCGGAGTAAAAGGGGCTGCGCGCCACCACGTACCACCGGCGTTTCGCTACTTTCAGGACGTACGGCTCGATGTCGAAAGTGTTAGGCTCCGACTTGCCGAAACCTTGATGCGTGATGCTGAGCACATGATTGTTGCGCATGGCCTCGGTGATGGCGGTAAGCCATGTCTGCCCGGAGGGAATGTTCTCGAAGATGATTCTCTCTTCCAGCTTGTTGTCCGCATGTATCTGGTTCATCGTGGCGTAAGAGCTTATCAGCCAACTGCGCAGGTTGTTTCCCGTCAGGCGCCCGGGCTCGTCAATGTAATACCTGTAGCCGTCTTTGCGGTCGCACTCGATATACACGTCGAAGATGTCCTTGATGGCTTTCTGATGGTTGTGGAAAGTGCGCAAGGGCAATTCCTCGCCGTAGCTCAGCCCGCTGTCCTGCCACAGTCGGCTGATTTCTTCGAACGTCAGGCGTTTGTGCCGGAGCAGCACGTCCACCAACCAGACATACCGCCCGAATAGGTTTGATGCCATATCATCGTCAGTTAATGTCGTGCCGCAAAGTTAAACGATTGCCTGTGAAAAAACGTGGCACGACATCTGTTTTTTCCCCGTTTCCCGCCTTTTTTCCCGTTGTGCTTCATTTTGGCATTTCGAACACCTTTCTTTGCGGCAGAACCAATCGCAAACATCCAAAGGCCAAAAGTCATGGCAACAACGAATCTGAATGGCGGCCCTGCGGCCAAGGCATTGGAAGACGCGGCGCGGAAGGGACTTCCCGGCGATTTCGCACGGGACGGGCGACCGCCGGGGAAGCGCCAAGGCCGCATCCCGGCATCCAATCCGCGAAGCTTCCGCCTGCGGGACAAATCGGCCGAGGATGGAAGGCGGCGGTTGAATACGCGCATCCTCTCACGACGGAGGAATCCGATTAAAGAATGCAGACTTATATGATCACCGACACAAAGCAGGCATATCCAATGGCTATTTCCGACGTTTTCCACAAAACCCCTTCCCTTGTATCCGTAATCGGCATCGGAGGGGACGCGGGACGGATTGTAAATGAAATGCGGGCAAGCGAATCCGGCGAAATAGGTTTGTACGTGTTCGGAACGGACAGTTCCGAACTGTCCGGCCTGTCGATTGACAACAAGTACCTTCTCGGCGACGGCCTCGGAAGCGGGAACGAGAGGGCCTGCGCAGAGGCAGTATGCGTCGAGTCGCTCACGTTGATAGAAGAGTCGGTCAACAGCTCTCCCTTCGAGGTCTTCGTCGTATCGTTAGGCGGGACAGGGGAAGGCTGTCTGAAGACATTCCTGCACGCGACAGACAAAGAAAAGACCCTCGTCAAATTGCTTGCCGTCACGTTGCCCCGTTCGTCGGAAGGCATGGACAAACGCGACAGGGCGATCAAGCTGCTGGGAGAAATAGAAAAGGACGTGGACGGGGTCTTCGTGGTAGACATGGACGACTTGCATGGAGGGACGGCATCCGAGACTTTCGACAATTCCGGCCGAAAGCTCATCGGATTCATTTCTTCGTTTGCCAGCCTCTTCGTGCGTCGAAGCACTATTTTCTTCGATTGGATTGATGTAAGCACTTTCCTAAGAGGACGTTCCCGTACAAAGTTTGTCGATTACTTTACCTTATCGGGAGGAATAGATTATCTGAGGGCCGAATTGAAAGACATCCGGCGTTTGTTGCCGCCCGGATATCGGTCATTGGAAGACGTCTCCAACCTCATCGTCGCCATGTATCGCAACCCGAACACGAACGCCGACACCATAGCTTTTTCCGAAATAGTGCGCGACTGCGTGACAAACACGTTGAATCACGCTGAAACGAGATTGGCTATAAATGAAGACCCCGCCATACCCGAAAATGTATTCAGAATCGATGTGTTCACGAAATGTAATTGACGCGGGCCCGGTGGATGCGGGACGGCGCGGGCCGGCCGCCGGCAGACTCCCGCGCATCCATGCGCGGTTCCCCGGGGAAGGAACGGCACGCGGCGGCAGACCCGGACGTTTCCCGGGCAGGGCTTTCTTGGCGGGCGGGGGCATGGCGGTGCCACGTCCCTGTCCGCCAACCCGGCCGCACGGGACGGCTTACGGGAACAGGAGGCGCGGGAGCCCACATACTCCCTCCGGAAGGGAATGCTTCAGGCGGCGATGTCCGAAGCCGCAGGAAAGGGCCGTTGCCGGCGGAATCCCGGCCTCCGGCTTCGTCGGATCACGATGACGCTTGCGTTGCCCGCTGCCCCTCGCCGCGTGTTCCCCCGCCCGCGCGCCGGGAGGCCGGCAGGCATCGTCCGCCGCGCGGACATTCCGGCGACTCTGCCTTCGGCGGACGCGGCGAATCCCGTCCGCGGCGCTTCGGCGTCGGGATGCCATGAGGCCGCGGCGGTCTTCCGCCGGCCGCCGGATTCACAGACGTTCAAATTCATCAAACCCACATTATTCAGATTGATTTCATGAGAACCATAGACGGATACGACGTCAAGATCTTCACAGACGACGTGGAACAGACCGCAATGGAGCAGATAAGGAAGCTCTTGTCCATCGACGTGTTCAGTGATTGCAAAATCCGTGTCATGCCCGACGTGCACGCCGGGGCGGGATGCGTCATCGGGTTTACCGGGAATCTCGGCGACAAGGTAATACCAAACATCGTGGGAGTCGACATAGGGTGCGGCATGTTAGTCCAGCCGTTCCGATGCGATACGCCGGTCGACTTCCATGCCTTGAACGAGTTCATCCTGCACAACATTCCGTCGGGACGCGACCACCGCGACGGCAATTACGCCCCGCTTCCGCAGAAATACATGGACGTGTACCGGGAGGCGAAGGATCTGGTCAAGCGACTGCGTTGTTATCGTGAACTGAAAGAGACGAAACGGGTCAACCTCTCCATCGGCTCGCTGGGAGGCGGGAACCACTTCATCGAGCTGGACAGGGACGAGAGCGGCATGACCTACCTGGTGGTACACACGGGCAGCCGGAACATGGGGAAGCAGGTGGCACAAATTTATCAAAAGCTTGCCGAGAAGTGCCAGTCCGGATGGGCGGAGCTGATGGACGAACAGAACCGCCTGATAGCCGAATACAAGCAGGCCGGGCGCAAGGCCGAACTGGCGGAAGCCATCCGAACGCTGCATGGCTCTTTCAAGATGCGCAAGGCGACCATTCCTCCCGACCTGTCCTACCTTGAAGGCGATTTCCGTGACGATTACTTGCACGACATGCGCCTTTGCCAGCATTGGGCCAGGCTGAACCGCAGTCTGATTACCCGCCTCATCATCGACTATCTTGTCGGACAAGGCCGCACGGACATGGATGGAATACAGTTGGAAGAGCTCCGCTTTGAAAGCGTGCACAACTACATCGGCACGGACGACATCATCCGCAAGGGAGCCATCGCCGCCTACCCCGGGCAGAAGTGCATCATCCCGCTGAACATGCGCGACGGGGCTCTCATCTGCATCGGCAAGGGCGACGCTGACTGGAACTATTCCGCCCCGCACGGCGCGGGCCGCGCCATGAGCCGCAGCCAGGCCTTCCAGCAAATCGACATGGAAGACTACCGTTCCTCCATGCAGGGCATTTACAGCGAAAGCCTGTCGGAAAAGACGAAGGACGAGTCGCCGATGGCATACAAGCCGAAGGAAGAAATCATCCGCAACATACAGGACACGGTGTCGGTGGCGAACGTCATAAAGCCCATATACAACTTCAAGGCAGAGGGGTGAAAGGGCGGAAGCAGAGGGGTGAAAGGGCGGAAGCAGAGGGATGAAAGGGCGGAAGCTGAGGGGTGAAAGGGCGGAAGCCGATGCGCGAGTCCGGAACAAGCGTTCGTGCCGGCCAGGACAAGTCGCCGTCGGGCAGGGACACGTCGCGCTCCGCCGGCATCGCGGCCGTCCGCAAGCCGGACGGGGGGATTCGCGAGCCGGGCCCGTGCGGCCACGACAAGCGGCGAAGGCGCACGCCGACGGCAAGCGGCGGCACGGAAGCCACGGGAGACCGCCCGGGCACCGGCCGGCTCACGCGCGGGAAAGCCCCGCGGCCAAGACAGAAGCCGGAAGGGATCAGGCGCCGACGCGGCGGTTTCCCTCCTGCACCCCCGCGGCGGGGAGCGGCAACGCCCTACGGCATCTGCCAAAACGGCAGGCCGAACCCTTGCGAGAATCCCGTATTTCCGGGCTTCCGGCCCGCCGGACGGAAATACGGGATTCTCGCGAAAGTACACTTTGACAAAAAGGAAGCAATCGACGCTTCCCGCAGACAAACCGGCACGGGGACGAAGCCTTTCTCCTCACGGCAGGAGGCAAACGGTCGGCAAAAATCAAAAATCACTTTCTTCTGGCAAGGAAGACTTGCATGGGGAAAAGGGGGCAAACAGGAAAAACAAAGCCGGAAAACGAGGCTTCCCTCCCGTCCGCGACCCGTTTCCGCGCCGTTTGAAGCCTTTCCGGAAATCAATCTCAGCCGAACGGAAAACCGTTCTCAGCCGAATGATTTTCCGTTCGGCGCAGAAAATCGGAGGAACCTGCGCTGAAAGACGGCGCAAAAGCCGCATGGAAATCCATTTTGAAGCGTCTTTCCCTTCCCGGACCGACCTTTTTCCACGTTTTTACAGCTTCAAAGGGCAATAAGACCTGCCATTTTGGCGGATTTCATTGCCCTTTTACAGGATCCTGCCGCCAATCACTCCCCTGCCACGTCCACTACCAAGCCGTCGTAAGCCATCCGCACGCCTTCGGGCAGGCGCGCGTCCTCCACGGCGTGCAAGTCGATATGGTGCCCCATGTGGACGAGGTAAGTGCGCGGCACGCGCAAGCGGCGGGCGAAAGCGCATGCCTCCTCTATCGTCTGGTGGGAATAATGGGGCTTGTGGCGAAGGCCGTTCAGGATGAGCAGGTCCAGCCCCTGAAGGTAATCCAGCTCGCCGTCCGCCATCGTTTTCATGTCCGTGATGTAAGCCACGTTCCCCACACGGTAGCCCAATATGGGAAGCAGGGCGTGCATCGCTTCTACTGGAACGACCTGCAACTCCCCCACGCGAAACGCTTCGTGCGGACGGACGGCGTGAAGCCGGATCCGGGGCGCGCCGGGATACCTCTGCTCCGCAAAACAATAAGGCAGGCTTCGACGCAGCTGGGCTCCCGTGCGTTCCGAGGCGTAAAGCCGCACGTCGCCGAACACGCCGAAAGGGCGCAGGTCGTCTATCCCTCCCACATGGTCGTAATGCTCGTGGGTGAGCAGCACGGCGTCTATGGGGCGGAAGTCCGACAGCAGCATTTGCTGGCGGAAATCCGGGCCGCAGTCCATCAGGATTCTCGTCCGCTCCGTCTCCACCAACACGGAAGTCCGCAGGCGCTTGTCCCGGGAGTCCGTGCTGCGGCACACCGCGCACGAACACCCAATCTGCGGCACTCCCGTGCTCGTCCCCGTACCCAGAAACGTGATTCTCATGCCCGCCCTCCTATGATGTCCACCTCCGGGCAAATGAGAATGCCGAAGCGAGCCCGCACGTCCGCGCGGACGGCTTCGCACAGCGCCAGTATGTCGCGCCCCGTCGCGCCACCCTTGTTCACCAGCACCAAAGCCTGCCGGTCGTGCACCGCCGCCCGCCCGAGCGACCGCCCCTTCCAGCCGCACCGCTCAATGAGCCAGCCGGCAGGGATTTTCACCCGCCCCGCGTCCACCTCATAGTGCGGCACGTCGGGATAATCCCTTTTCACCGCCTCATAGACCTCGCGCGAGACCACGGGATTCATGAAGAAGCTGCCCGCATTCCCCTGCACCTTCGGGTCCGGGAGCTTGGCCTTGCGTACGGCAACCACCGCACGTCGCAGGTCCCGCGCCGTGGCCTCCTCGGGGCGGACTCCCCCGGCCCTCAACGCCTCCCGTATTTCCCCGTAATCCAGGTCAGGGCGGAACGCGGCCGACAATCGGAAATGCACATGCGTCACCGCATAACGTCCGCGCCACTCTTGCTTGAAGGCGCTCGTCCGATAGGCGTAGCCGCATGCCGAGGCGTCGAGCGTGCGGGCCTCGCCGTCCCGCAAATCGACGACTTCCACCGCCGTGATCACGTCCTTGGCCTCCGTCCCGTATGCACCGATATTCTGCACGGCAGAGGCGCCCACTTCGCCGGGTATGGCCGAGAGGTTCTCCAAGCCGTAAAACCCATGCCCCACGCAGTAGTCCACGAAATCGTCCCACGCGACGGCCGCTCCCACACGAAGCCGTATCCCGTCCGGCTGTCTCCCGCACTCGATTCCGCCGATGGCGGAATGCAACACCACGCCCTTGAAATCGGACAGGAACAAGAGGTTGCTCCCGCCTCCGACATGCAGCACCGGCATGCCGGGACACTCCGCCCGGAGGCGGCGCACGACTTGCCGCAGGTCTCCCACGCCGTCGTAGACGACAAAACGCTCCGCACGCGCTTCGATGCCGAACGTGTTATGGGAAAGCAACGGATAATCGCGTTCTATTCTTGCCATAAGGCGGCTTAATTTTCATACGAGACCAGTTTCCACTCCCCGTCTTCCCTCCTGAAGTCGAGGATGTCCATCAGCCCGTTGGAAATTCCCGCCTTCACCAGAACCATGCAATCAGAATCCTCATACGTCTGCCCGTAACGGATATTGGTAACGGACTCGTCCGGCAACTGGGGCTTGAAGGCGTCCCACTGGTCGTGTTCCAACGTGCTTTCTATCGTGTTGAAATCATCGTCGGGGTCTGTCGTGACGTAGCGCAAAGTATTCGACACGCTCCTTTGCTGGAAGCCGGTGTCCGACACGAACCTGCTGTAGAAATCCATGAACCTGTCTAAGGGCTCGGCGGACGTGAAGTCGCGTATGCTCTCCTGGGTCAACCGCCATTCGCCTTCCAGACGTTGGAAGCGGCACGTCTTGACCACCCGTTGTCCCAAACGGATTTGCTCTACGTCCACCATGTCTAAATCCGTGCGCTTTTCCAGCTCCATCTGTTCCTCGTCATTAAAAAACACGGTATAATAATCCTGATCCATGAAGAGCGGCTCGTATTCCCATTGTTCCCGCGTGAGCCACACCGTGTCTCCCCTCACAATCGAAGGCAACGGGAATTCCACGCGTTCGAGCCGGACTTTCCTGAGACGGGCGAACTCGAAGATAAAATCATCGAAAAGTTCGTCCGCCCTCTCGGGCAATTCCTCGTCCGCCGGCCCGGATGGGAAAAAAAGTGAATCCGGAGAATCAAAGGAAGAGTCGGCGGCCGCGTCGTCCGCACAGCTTGCTTCCGTGGCCGCCTTCTTGCGGTCGCACGCCGCCACCACGGCCGCCAACGCCACGCACCACACAAAATTTTTTCTCATACCGACACGGGACGAAATCCCTTTAAAAAACATGCAAAAGTACACTTTTATTTCCAACGCCGGCAAGTTTTCGGAGATAAATGATTACCTTTGCAAGGTTTTTTACAGCGAACGATATCTTGAAGACCATGATAGCAAGAATCCAAGAACTTCTGGAAGAAGTCGAGAACCTGAAAGCCTCGAGCCTTGAGGAAGTAGAAGCGTTGCGCATCAAATACTTGGGCAAGAAAGGAAGTCTGAACGCCCTGATGGCGGACTTCAGGGAGGTCCCCGCCGGAATGAAGAAAGAGGTGGGGATGAAGCTGAACGGCCTGAAGGCCAAAGCACAGGAGAAAATAGCGGCGTTGAAAGAGGCCGCGGGCGCACGGGACTGCGGCGCCGACGATTCGGACTTGACCCGCACGGCCTATCCCGTCCCGTTAGGCACGCGACATCCCCTCTCCGTCGTGAAGAACGAGATAGTGGACATCTTCTCTCGCCTCGGATTCACGCTCGCCGACGGGCCAGAGGTGGAAGACGACTGGCACGTGTATTCGTCGATGAACTTTGCCGACGACCATCCTGCCCGGGACATGCAAGACACGTTCTTCGTGGAATCCCGCCCGGACATCGTGCTACGCTCGCACACCTCTTCCGTGCAGGCCCGCGTCATGGAAAGCCGGCAGCCTCCCATCCGCGTGATTTGTCCGGGGCGCGTGTACCGCAACGAGGCCATTTCAGCCCGTGCGCACTGCTTCTTCCACCAAGTCGAGGGACTGTATGTCGACAAGGGCGTCTCGTTCTCCGACTTGAAACAAGTCCTGCTGCTCTTCGCACGGGAAATGTTCGGCAAAGACACGAGAACACGTCTCCGCCCGTCCTATTTCCCCTTCACGGAGCCTTCCGCCGAAATGGACATCAGTTGCGACATCTGCGACGGAGAGGGCTGTTCCTTCTGCAAGCACACCGGATGGGTCGAGATACTCGGATGCGGCATGGTAGACCCCGCCGTGCTCGAGGCCAACGGCATAGACAGCGGCGCCTACACGGGCTACGCTTTCGGCATGGGCATCGAACGCATCGCCAACCTGAAATACAAGGTGAAGGATTTGCGCATGTTCTCGGAAAACGACGTCCGTTTCCTGGAAGAGTTCAAGTCCGCCAACTGAAAGCCCGGTGGGAGACAGACTGGTCACGCGCGGCTTCATCTGTATGTTGGCGGCCAATTTCCTGCTCTATTTCGGATTTTGGCTGCTTGTCCCCGTCTTGCCTTTCTACCTGAAAGAGGCTTTCTCCTGCAGCGAGGCGGCAGTAGGCGCGATCCTGAGCTGCTACACGCTGTCGGCCTTGTGCACGCGCCCGTTCATGGGCTACCTGTACGACGGCTTCGCGCGCAAGCCCATATATGTCATGGCCTACCTGCTGTTCACGGCCATTTTCGCCGGTTACGTCCTGACGAGCCTACTGGCCGTGTTCATCCTCTTGCGCACACTCCACGGCGTGGCGTTCGGGACGGTCACCGTGGGCGGCAACACGCTGGTCATCGACATCACGCCTTCCAGCCGCCGGGGAGAAGCCCTCGGCTATTACGGGCTTACCAACAACGTGGCCATGAGCATAGGACCCATGGCCGGCCTGTTCCTGCATGATTCCCGTTTGAGTTACGGGCATATTTTCAGCATAGGGATGCTCTCCTGCGTCCTCGGCCTTTTGGCCGCCGCGTCGGTCAAGGCCCCGCGGAAGGCTCCCGTCAGGCGTCCTCCGGTCTCGCTCGACCGTTTCTTCCTCCTCAAGGGCATTCCCGCCGGCATAGCCCTGCTCCTGCTTTCCATTCCCTACGGGGCGACGACCAATTATGTGGCCGTTTACGCACGCGAGATAGGTCTTCATGCGCCCACCGGCTTCTTCTTCACCTTCATGGCGGCGGGGATGGGCATCAGCCGCATCTTTGCCGGGAAGTTCGTTGACCGCGGATATGTCACCCAGACTATCTCTTACGGCTTTTATGTGGTCGTGGCGGCGTTCTTCCTGCTCTCCTGCTGCTCCGCGGTCATCGCTTACAGCGAAGCTTGGTGTTCTTTCGTGTTCTATCTCGTGCCCTTCATGCTGGGCGTCGGGTTCGGCGTGATGTTCCCGGCCTACAACACACTCTATGTCAACCTCGCCCCTAACAGCCAGCGGGGAACTGCCACCAGCACTTACCTGACTTCATGGGACATAGGCATCGGTTTGGGCATTTCCACGGGCGGTTACATCGCACAACGGTATGCCTTCGATGCCGTCTATCTGTTCGGCAGCTTACTTTGCGTGGCTTCCATGCTGTTTTTCAACCTTTACGTCAGCCCTCATTATCACCGCAACAAAGTGCGTTGAGGCCGTTTCTCCCCTCTCCTTTATGCCATTTTGCCAGCAATCACTGTCATTCTTGTCGGCTTTGCATCCATAAGGCGACAGGCGGGACATAAAGCCTTGACATACGTCAATTATTTCCCTTCGTTCCATAAACAAAGGAGGCGGACTGTCGGCTTTCGGCCTTCTTGGCCATAACTTTGCAGTGCCGTAAGAAGGAAGAAGGTCATTATACGGTCGAAAGAGCCCTCCACAAGGTAGAGGTCTTGAAAGGTAAAAAAGATTGTTTGGTTAAGAAGGAGACAGATTATGACGGCAACGGGTGTCATGCCGTTTGCCGTAATGCTTAGGGGCGCGGCGTCTTTGGTACATTCCGCTACGGCAATGTCGGCAAGGGCGGTTTCCAAAACGGGACGGCCTGCCAACCGCAACCGAAAAGAGGAAATACGGGAAAGGCTGATTCCGACTGAGAGCGAAGAAACGGGTCGCAGGCGGACGAGGGCACGGGCCTTTCCTTCGCCCGTAACCGTTTTCTATCCCTCCCCATCTTCCACTTTCCTACAAAACCGCTCTCCGGGTTTCATCCTGAATCCGCGTTTCTGCCCTGTCTTTACCGGACAGCAAAAAGACGGGAACGGGACCGGCTCATGCCGGCGCGCCCGCCGCCGGCCGTACCGACGGGCAAGACTTACGTATCCCCTTGGACGACGAAAGCACGGAAGCCCTTCTCCGAACTTCCGCGCCTTGCTTTCCCGGACAAGACAAAATCACTTGTCGCCTTGCACGGAAAGTCCCGCATTCACGGTTCTCTCGCATTTCGGGACTCCCCTGTAAGGTCGCAGGCCATCTTGTCGTCCACTGGCGCCGGCGCGGTAATAATAATCCGCGCTCCAATAGCCGTAGTCGTCCCAATAACGCTCATAGTTGCGCAAAGAGAACCATGTGGAAGAATACACTCCGTCCATGTAGCCCTCGAAGTAGTCGGGAGACAGATTGTAATCATGGATGTTGCAGTCAAGTTCCGGATTGTCGAAACGCAGGTAAATGACACCGTTTCTCACCGTCCATGTGAAGTAATGCTCCACAAATTCCACCTGGTCCCAGCCGCGGTAGTAATCCGTTTCGTAGCCGTAGCCTTGTGTGTAGCCCCCATAATCCCGGGGGACAAATTCCAAGTCGGAACCAATGGCCGGCTGGCCGTCCACCATCATTCCCAAATCACCGAACCAACGCCCCGAAAGCATATATCCCTGATAATCGTCGTCTTCTTCGCATCCGCTGGACACCGCTACCAGGCAGCAGGCCATGAGGAATCTGCAGTATTTGAACCAACTCATAACTTATGCCTTTTTAAATGTTCATGATGCAAATATACGTATAAGTCTCTTCATTGGCAAAGAAAGAGCCGGCGGGAAGACAGGACGCATGGCGATTTCCCTTGCCCGACGCGCTCCGGCACCTTTTCCGATTGCCCCTCGACAGGAACACGGAATGTCCCCCGGTCACGGCCGCGGACGAACGGCCCGTCATTTTGCCCGCACTGCAAAGGCCGGCGCAACGGAAGGCACTGATTCGCGGCAAAAGTCCTTCTCGCCGCTTGGCCGGCGACGGGCATCCATTCCCCGCCCGTTGCCTCCCCTCCGGCTCCAAAGGCTTTTGCCCTTTCATCCATCCCGCATTCCTCACAAGACCTTCCGGATTGTCCCGTCGAATGCCGTTTACGGTGTTCCCCCGACTTGTTACAGCCCGTCCCGTCAAGTCCGCGGCCGGCGGCGTCGGGGGCACGGCCGCCCGCATCCTCGCTCTTCGGGAAGCATACGGTAAAAAGCCATCCGCCATATCTTCCGCCATGCGCGGACGAGAGCCACGCCCCGTATCCCGGACAAGAAGCTCTCCGTCCACGATACGAACCGGGAATCATCGTGCCAGAAAAGAGGAGCCGGCCAGAGCGTCCCCGGTTGCCGCCGCCGGGCGGACGAGAAACCCGAAACGGTACTCCCCTCTCAAACCCGGAATCAACCCGATGCCAAAAAGCTCCGACGCGAAAGGCGACTCCCGAGAATCCCCCGTACACAAGAGGCTACCTGAAGTCCGGCACTGCCCATGTAGGCGTGCCGGAACCCGGTTCCCGCAGGGGCAGGCTTCCGATCTGAGACCTGTGCATCCCGAAAGGCGGCACAGCGGCCGTGCCACGATTCCCTTCTCGAGCCTTGACGCGACTGCCGTAAGTCTGGCCATTGCACGGCGCGGCTTCCCGGAGTAGCCATCTTGTCTTCGGCACGCCTCCGCGAAGCCCTGTTCTCATTCTTCCGTCAGACGAATCGCGAAGCCGCCCCCGCGGGCCATGTCCAACGTCAGTTTCGTATCCCGGCCCACTTTCATCGTCTCGCAGGCGTAAGCCGCCGGACGGTCGCCCGACTCCGGCTTGTCCTTGAATACCACGGCGCGATAGGTCTTCCCGCGCTTCAGGAAGCCGAAGTCCACTGTCACGCCGCGCGGCGTCCAGTTCGTCATGCCGCCCACGTACCAATCCTTGCCGGCTTGTTTGGCCATCACGATGTACTCGCCCAAGCGGGCATCGAGCGGAAGGGTCTTGTCCCACACCGAGGGGACTTTCGACAGGTAGTCCAAGATGTCGGGATATTTGTCATATTCCGAAGGCGAGTCGCACAAGTAACCGATCCAATGGTCGAAAATGACGTACATGGACAAGACATGGGAACGCGTCCCCATGTTCATCGGGGGAACACTGTCCCTGTCAAGCGGCCGGAACTCTTCGGGCGTTACATTGCGCATGCCGCCCGGCGTGTAGTCTTCCGGCCCGGCCAGCGAACGGATGAAAGGGAAGCGCGTATGGTATTCCGGCGTGACGGTGTTTTCCCAGAAATTGCACTCGGCCCCTCTCACGGCCTCGTAGTTCATCACGTTGGGATAGGTACGGTTCAGCCCCACCGGCACGGGACAACCGTGGAACACGGCCACCATACGGTACTGCGCCAGCCGCTCGGCCAACTCGCGTTCCCAGCGCATGGCTATCTGGTCGTTGCGCTCGAAGAAATCGATCTTGGCACCCGCCACCCCGCACTCGTGCATCCGCTTGATCCAGTCGTCGGGATTCTCCAAGGCGCAACTTGCCCAAGTCCAGACCAATATCTTCACGTTCCTCTCCCGGGCGTAGTCGCACAATTCCCTGATGTACTCCGTTTTCCATCCGGCGTCAAGCGTCATGTACTCTATTCCGTTCTCCGAAGCCCAATCCACGTAGTATTCATAAAGTCGCAACGAAAGGTGCTTGTTCCCCACCGGGAAGTCCACGCCTTCCACCACGGCCTTGTGCCACCATTCCCATGCACTCTTTCCGGGCCGTATCCACGAGGTGTCCCCGATCCTGCAAGGCTCGGCCAGCATATAGACAAGCTCATTGTTCAACAGCTTCTTATCATCATCGGACACGATCATGACGCGCCACGGGAACGCGCGGTTGCCTCCCGTCCTCGCGATGTAATCCTCGCGTGAGACCACCAAATGGCTGGAATACCAGCGATAAGGGTTCAGCGAATCCCCGTCCATTACTTCTCTGGGATAGGCCGCCCACTTCCCGCGCATGGCATTCCCCCCGGCGGCTTCCATGTATAGGCCGGGATAGTCGTAAGTGTCCGATTCCGTCACCACCACCTTGTAGGGCTTGCCGGGATACTCGAAGAGAACCGGGGAGACGGAAAAGCGGCCGGCGGGAATCTCGTCCGGCGAACGGTACACCTTGTAAAGCCGCTCGAAGTTACGGTAGCCCTGATGAATCCGGTACACCTCGCCCGACTGTCCGCGCTCGGGCAGGGTGTCGCCGTCGCACTCCGGGAAATACACCGTAGGAGTAAAAGCGAAATCGAACACGGCGTCTTCGCCGCGGATGATGATTTCCTTGTCCCAATGCGTCACGAAGCGGTAGGCCAACCCCTCGTCGTAGGCTCTCACGGCCAGATCGTAGCCCGAGCCGTAAGACAACACGACTTCATTGTACGCCTCTCTCAGCACCTTGTTTTTCCCCGCCACGACGTCTATCCTGCGGTCCGCGCGGCCTCTCTTCACGGAGGTCACGGGGTCGCTCCCCACCTTGCGCCCGTCGGACAGGTCCATCCCTATCGCCGAAGGCTCCACTAACTTTTCCTTATCGTACCACACTTCAAATTCCGTGCGCCCGTCCACACGGAGCCTCACCTCAAGTTTCTTGTCGGGCGAAGCCAGCCTGTACTCTTCCGCATCGAGGACGAACGCCCAGCAGGAGAACGCCGCCAAGGACAACATGATTTTCCGAGCCATACCGCCATGCAGGTTTAAGAATGATTGTTCGCCTGCAAAGTAAGCCCGTTTCACCGAAAGCCGAAATGGAGGGTATTACTTATCACATGGACGATTTTGCGATTCCGTCCATTCCCGCACGGCCTTGCCCGTCCTCCCGCGGCAAAGGAAAGGAGGCGGGCGTTCCCCCACGGGGCTCAGGCCCGCGCCACGATGCACGTCCGCTCATTCCACGCCCCACCGCCTGTTCGGCTTCCGCCCCAACACGAGGTGCAATTCGCCGCCGCGGGCGATATCCTCGTGGTCGATGTGGCAACGGCCGTAAGGCTTGCCGTCCAGCGTGGCCGACTGGATGTAGCGGGCATCCGGCGCATTGCCCTCCGTCGTCACCACGAACTTGCGGCCCCCGGCATAGCGGCGGTCGAGCGTAATCTCCACGCGGTCGAACACCGGAGCCGTCAATTCATAACGCGTCTCGCCCGGACAAAGCGGATGGAAGCCCATGGAGGCCAGGACATACCAGGCCGACATCTGCCCCGCGTCCTCGTTGCCGCACAGCCCCTCCACGCCGTTCTTGTACGCGTCGGCACAAATCACGCGCGTCCAGTACTGCGTGAGCCACGGCGCTCCCAAGCGGTTGAAGAGGAAAGGCACGTGGTGCACCGGCTCGTTGGCATGGTTATAATAAGAGTTCCAGCAGAACTCGCGCGGCGTGCTTTCGAAGAAGGATTCCAGGTCGGCCAGCACTTTTTCGCGGCCGCCCATGAGTTCCACCATGCCGGGCACATCGTGCGGCACGAACCAGCCCTGTTGGAAAGGGTTGCACTCCATGCAACCGTACCACTCCTGCAAACGGCCCTTTTCCGGCCAATCCGCCCACGAGCCGTCGGCTTGGCGCACACGGAACCATCCCTTTCCCTCGTCGAAGACCTTGCGGTAAGCCTGCCCGCGCAGGTGATAGGCGGCCGCGTCCTCCGCCTTGCCCAAGGCCGCGGCCCATTCGCCTACGCACCAGTCGGAGTACCCGTATTCCAGCGTCTCCGATATGCCGCAGGCGCCGGGCGAGTACCCCAGCCCGGGATGATGCCCGACGCGGTCGGCCGTCCGGCGGGCAAGCCGGTAGGCTTTCTCCACGTCGTACCCGCGTATGCCTTTCACGTAGGCATCGACGATGACGGCAACTGCCGGGTTCCCGAGCATGCAACCGCTGTAAGCGTTCAGGAACTCCCAACGGTCGTACACGCCCGTACCATTCTCCTCGGCCAGGGAGACGAACGAGTTGATCATGTCGTTCACCACCTCCGGGTTGATGAGGACTTGCAGGGGGAACTGACTGCGGAACACGTCCCAGCCGCTGAACACCGTGCGCTTCCTGAACGCCCCCGTCCTGTGCGTTCGTCCGTCCCCTCCCACGTATTCCCCCGACACGTCGCAGAAGTCGCGCGGGTCTATCATCGTGTGGTAAAGCGAAGTGTAAAATATCGTGCGTTCGTCCTCCGTGCCGCCGGATATTCTTATTTTCGACAATGCTTCGTCCCACAGCGCGGCCGCCTTGTCGCGATACCGCCCGAAGTCCTCTCCCCTCAACTCGGCCTCGAAGTTCGCCTCCGCCCCCTCCATGCTGACGAAGGAGACGGCCGTGCGCATCAGCACCCGTTCGCCCCTGCGCGTGGGAAACTCCGTATAGAACCCCAGATGGTCTCCCTCCATGCTGGCGGGGCGTTCCGTTACCTTCGCGCGGCGCACCGCCTCGGCAAATTCCGGCGAAGCCACGTCCTCCAGCCTGCGCCCCATGCCTTCGGGAAACTCGGCCGACCATACGCCGTAGCGTTCCAGCGGCTTGCTGAAACGGGTGTAAAAGTAAACCGTATAGTCGGCCTTCCCCTCGCCGTTCCCCCAACCGCCGCCGTCGGGCGTGCAACGCATCCACCCGCGGATGGCATGGTCGTCCACGCGCTCCACGAACTGCCGCGTGGAAGTGCCGCCCACGCGGCGCGCCAAGTCGATTTGTATGCGCGAGCGCTCGTTTTCCGGGTAGGTGAAACGCATGACCCCGCCGTGGGGCGTGGCCGTCAGCTCCGCCAGGATGCCGTAGTCGGTCAGGCGGACGGCGTAGTATCCGGCACGCGCGGTCTCGCTCCCCTTGTCGTAACGCGAGCGGTAGCCCTCTTCCGGGCGTTCCGCCTCGCCGCGATACGTGCGCAAAGGCCCCGTGGTGGGCGTCACCAGATAATTCCCCAAGTCGCCGTACCACCCTACGCCGCTCATCTGTGTCAGGGCGAACCCCTCGATGGTCGTATGCTCATGACTGTACCCCGAACCGTTGTCGCCCCCGGTAACGGTATTGGGGCTGACCTGAGTCATGCCCCACGGCGTGGCCGCTCCGGGAAAGGTCTTTCCCAACCCTTGTCCGGCCTTGCCCGGCAGGGAGTTCGTCGTGGCCCCGATGAACGGGTTCACATACTCCGAAAGGCGTTTTCCCCCGCGGGCCTGCACGCCCAAGGCCAGCACGGCCGCCGCGGCAAGCGCCGCAGCCCGCTTCAAGTCCATCTTCGTCTCCATGATGTTCCGTATCGTGTCCGAGCAACATGGCTCGGCGTGCAAAGGTACGAAAAGAAACACTCGCCCCGGTCTCCATCCGCGTCAAAAACAGACGGGTTCGCTCCAGAGCCAACATTTTCCCCGCGCGTGGACGGGACGTGGGAACGGTTTGTAACGCCTTGCCATGCAACGTCTTGC